>NZ_JBHURE010000004.1:0-2940 GCF_042674095.1 Lysinibacillus sp. NPDC056959
GCAACAAATGTTTTAACTGTGCGAAAGCGAAGCGACAGCAACAACAAATGTTTTCTGTAGCGAAAGCAAAGCGGCAGCTACAAATGTTTTAACTGTGCGAAAGCGTAGCGGCAGCAACAAAGCGCCCAGTCGGAACGGAAATCAACCCCACGTTATGGTTCAGATTAATATATCTGATATTTTAATATAATTTGAAATTTGGTGGGATTAGATGACGAAAGAAACAATACTGATAGTTGATGATGAAAAAGAGATTAGAAATCTTATTGCTATTTATTTAAAAAATGAAGGCTACGATATTCTAGAAGCAAGTGATGGAGAGGAGGGCTTAAATCTTTTAAAGAAACATAAAGTACATTTAATTGTTCTAGATATTATGATGCCGAACGTGGATGGCATCGAAATGTGTATGAAGGTAAGGGAAATAGCCGAGATGCCTATTATTATGCTGTCAGCAAAGTCTCAAGATATGGATAAAATCGTGGGATTATCTATAGGGGCAGATGATTATGTAACAAAGCCCTTTAACCCTTTAGAGCTAATTGCGCGCATAAAATCTCAACTTCGTAGATATATCAAAATGAATCGACTAGATAGTATGAACGAAAGTGAGATAGAGATTGGTGATCTGCGAATTAATACCGACACACATGAAGTAATCGTCAACAATGAAAAGGTAAAGCTTACGCCAAGGGAGTTTTCAATTCTTGAATTACTTGCAAGAAATCAAGGCATAGTCATGAGCGCTGAGCAAATTTATGAAAAGGTTTGGAAGGAAGAGGCTATACAGTCTGAAAATACGGTAATGGTACATATACGAAAAATTCGAGAAAGAATTGAGACAAATCCAAGAAATCCTCAATATATTAAAACAGTATGGGGAGTAGGGTATAAAATTGAGAAAGATCATTAAGCCATTCAAATACTTACTAAGTAAACTAAAAATACTTATTGTAAAGGCTATTACGAAAGTACGAGCAAGTATTAGAGTCCAACTATTAACGACTTTTATTGTTTGTGCATTTTTAGGACTACTTGCCGCACGGGTCACGCTCCCGTTTGTTTTAAATATAAATGAAACAGCAACAGTTGATTATAGTCAAGGGATGCAGCAGATAAATTTTCAAGCGCAGCAAGTTGCAGAATTAGCTGTCAATGATAATAGTATAGAATCCTTACAGCAAATGATTGAATCAGAAAATGACAAATTAGCACAATATCAAGGTGCGTTGAAAGTGTTAGTTACCGATGAGAGCGGTAAGGTATTGTATAAGACGAAACAAGTGGAAGAGGAACAAATTGATTTACATAATAAAATTCGAAATGTAATGGATTTTGCGATAAATCACCCACTCTATAATTATGAGATACCGGCAATCGAACAATCGCGGCAAGAATTTATTGCCTTTTATCCATTAACTTTAGATAATAAAAACTTTTATTTGTTCGTTAGTGGAATTCCCGAGGGGACGGTTATTGCAAAGTCGACAGAGGGTTTTATCCCTTTATTTATTGGAATTGTTGTATTTGCTTTCTCATTCTTCTATATAACGAAAAGAAAAATGAAACAAATCGAGGCGCTGGCTAAGGGGGTTAAGGAAATCGCAAAAGGAGATTTAACCTATCGCATTGAGAAAAGGGGAATTGATGAAATCGCTTTATTAACAGAGAATGTAAATCATATGACCGAAGCTATTATGACGAATATAGAGATGGAACGAAAGATTGAAAAACAAAAAAATGAATTAATTACGAATGTTTCGCATGACTTACGAACACCACTTACTTCGATTATGGGTTATTTACGATTGTTAAGAGATGAAAGGTATGACACAAAGGAGCAATATGATGAGTATTTAAAGATTGCTTTCTCAAAATCCGAACAGTTAAAGAACCTGATTGAAGATTTATTTGAATATACGAAGCTAACGAATGACAGCATTGTCCTTGGGCAACAGGAGGTATGTATGAATGAGCTTCTCGATCAATTAATTGAGGAGTTGATTCCGCAAGCGGAGGAAAACCATCGTACATTTATTAAAAATTTCTCAGAGGAGCGGATTTTTGCTTCAGTGGATTCTGAGAAAATTGTTAGGGTCTTTGATAATTTATTAATGAATGCCATTAAATATAGTACAGGTGACGGTGAGATTTTTGTTTCTCTTGAAAGAAAAGAAAGTAATGTTCAAATCTGTGTTGCTAATGAAAGTGATGAATTTACATCTGAAGAGCTAACGAGCTTATTTGAGAGATTTTATAAAAAAGATCAATCAAGAACAAGTGTAGCGGAAGGCTCAGGACTTGGACTTGCTATTGCAAAGAGCATTGTAGAACTACATGGTGGAAAAATCGACGCGAAGTATACGGATGGTATGTTGCATTTTAACATCGAACTGCCTATTACAGCTTTATAAAAAATAGAAAGGTAGCATCTAATAGTACAATGCTACCTTTCTTCATGGGTGAATTAGTTGCTCAATAGTGAGAATATGATTGGCTTTAGTGTGAGGGAGTATCTTTTGTAAGTGCATAAAAATATTTTGGTCCTTAATAATAATTTGAATTTCTGTATAGCTATATTGTTTTTGGACTTCTTGAACATATTCTGTAATTTTCAATAAATGATGTGGGTCTTTCATTTCTACTTCTACAAAAAAGGGCAGCGTTAATTGATGTAAACTTAAGCAACCGCGACGAATCCAAATCGCTTCATTAACGTAATAACGGATAGGTAATTGACGATTACTTGCGATAAATAAGTCCATTTATGTCTCCTTTTTTATATCATGATGTTAATAATGATGGATAGAACCATCAAAATGATGGATAGAATCGTCAAAGTGACGGATAGAATCGTCAAAGTGACGGATAGAATCGTCAAAGTGACGGATAGAATCGTCAAAGTGACGGATAGAATCGTCAAAGTGACGGATAGAATCG
>NZ_JBHURE010000004.1:3039-327153 GCF_042674095.1 Lysinibacillus sp. NPDC056959
TGACGGATAGAATCGTCAAAATGACGGATAGAATCGTCAAAATGACGGATAGAATCGTCAAAATGACGGATAGAATCGTCAAAATGACGGATAGAATCGTCAAAATGACGGATAGAACCGTCAAAATGACGGATAGAATCGTCAAAATGACGGATAGAACCATCAAAATGATGGATAGAATCGTCAAAGTGACGGATAGAATCGTCAAAATGATGGATAGAAGCATCAAAATGATGGATAGAACCGTCAAAATGATGGATAGAGAACCCTTTAAAGACAGATACGTATACATCAATCGTCTTTAGAAAATATTTTAACGCAATTGATTGTACTTCGTCATCTTGCAAGTTTATTGAAGAATTTCTTTTCTAATTACGTCAATACTATATGTTATATTTGGCTGTAAAAGGGGACATTTTGATGAAGAAAATGATAGTATTTACTTTATTGCTACTTTTTGCAGTTTGTTTTACTCCAATATTTGTTCACGCTAAGGAGAACCAGGAAGAAGACTTAGTTAGTAGATTTATGCCATCGAATGCGTCACTTATAAGCCCTGAAAATCCTTTCTCCACACGGCCAATTCAATTTTATGACTTAGACCACGATGGACAGAAAGAAATAATATTCACTTATAACATTAAAGCAAAGGGTTACCCTTTTCAGTTTGGATCAATAGTGCTAAAAAAACACAATACAGATTGGCGAAAGATTTGGGAAACTAAAATGCAAGGAGTCGATTTGGATTTTTCTGGTTTGGTAGATATTACTGGTGATGGCACAAAAGAATATTTATTTGGTGTGACGATTGGGGCGGCAATGGGAAGCAATCTGGAAGTGTTCCAATGGATTAATAACTCATTCAAAAAGATTGCTGAAGTTCCTTATCACAAAATGGACTTTGTAAATAGTGTACAAAAAGTTGGTCTAGCAGTTTGGCAAATGTATATTGGTGATAGTTATTTAGTGGATGTACTAAAATGGAATGGTGAAAAGTTGGTCTATAACGAAGAATTATATTCTAATTACTATCCGATCATCGAAAAGTTTTATAAAGAAAAAATTTTAAATATGGATGCCTGGTTTTATTGGTATTTCCTTGCAGATGCCCAAATCAAAGCAAATAAATTTGAAGAAGCATCGAAATCTATTCAAAAGGGGATTGCATTAGCTAAAAAATTATCAATGGAAGATGTAATCGAAGACTTTAATGATTTAAAAGAAAGACTAGAAAATAAACAAAAGCATTCGCCAAAATAAAAACGCACATTACTAAAATCATTTAGCAATGTGCGTTTTTTTATTTGGATAGTGAGTAGACTTTAATGAATATCACGTTTTTTGAAGTTCCCACCACGTACCTCTGAAACATCAGAAATAACTATGAAGGCACCTTCATCAATATCTTTAATAATCGATACAAGTTTATTTTCTTCCATACGGTTAATAACACAGTTTAATATATCAGTTGGTTCATTGGAAAAACCGCCACGCCCTTTTGTATATGTAACACCACGACCTAAACGAGCTTGAATCGCATCACCAATTTCCTCTGATTTTGCACTGACAACACGAACATCTTTTGATTTTTCTAAACCATCTTGGATAATATCGATAACGTTTTTCGCAATAAAGTATGTTAAAGCTGAGTATAGTGCGCTCTCTAAGCCAAAAATAAAGCTTGCCCCTAAGAAAATAAAGGCATTAATAAATAATATAATATCCCCGACTGAAAACGGAACCTTACGTGAAAGTAACACGGCTAAAATTTCTGAGCCATCCAAAGCGCCACCGTTACGTAAGACAATCCCAATCCCAACACCAAGTAACATACCACCAGATAAAACAATTAATAGTGGATCATTCGGACCTAAAATTGTTTTAACATCATGCATAAGCACTGTGGAAATAGATAGAGCGGCAATCCCAGCAGTACTCATCAATGCAAATGTTTTACCTACTTGTTTGTAGCCAATAAAAATAAACGGAATGTTTAATACAAAGAGCAGTACGCCTAATGGAATACCAAAGAGGGTTGCGCCCATAATACTAAGCCCCGTCACGCCACCATCAATGACATCATTCGGAATTAAAACCGCTTCTAGTCCATATGCCGCGATGATGGCGCCAATTATAATCATGATAAATTTTCTTGTGTTTTCAACTGACTTACTTTTTTTCATAAATCTTCTCCATTTCTTTATGTAAAATACTACTTAAGGTTTTGGAATAATATTTATTGCTATTGTTTTTGTCTCAGAATCAGTCTCTTTACTTGAGTCGGCCATATTATAGTATCTATTAATTAAACCATTTAATTCATTTTCAAATTTATTGAATTGATCATTCGTTAACGTTAAATCAATAAATGAAAAAGTTGCACAATCTGCAAGACTTTCTTCTTCATCAAGTGAATGTAAATAATTTTGATATTGAGATAGTAAAGTTAATTGATAGTAGGAAACATAGTTTAATTTTTGTTTGATCGTTAGTTGTGCCCAATCATCCTCATTAAGTTTTTCTGCTCCTTCATTTACTGCATAAAATTTTTCTGTAACAGAACGTACTTTTCGCTCTTTCACAATTTTTATGATGTTTTCATCCACTAAAATTTGAATGTGCCGATACAAAGTAGCTTGAGGTACATCCTTTATGATAGAAATCATCTCCAAAGTGCTTAAGCCATCTTCTTTCTCGTGCATGAGAGCTTGTAAAATTTTCATTCTCACAGGGTGCATTAATACCTCTGCTTTATTCCGCATAAAACGATCCTCCTATCATATGGAATCAAGGGAAGCAATCAAATGTTATCAATATGAGAACATTACCAAAAAATATACTATAGGTTTTTTAAAAGGATGTACAGTAAAAAGGTAATGAAATTTTTTACATCTTCTGTTATCATTATCGATAATGATAATGAATAGGGGTTTTAGAAATGAAATTACACTATGGTTTTGATGATTTACAGCAAATAGATTGGGCAAGCATACTTCCAATCATTTTGCCATTTATATTCGTAGGATTTGTTCTAATCATTGTTGCTTTATTCGACTTATACCGGCACCGCGATACGAGAGAAAACATACTAATGTGGACCATTATTATTTTGTTCTGTAATTCAATTGGTTCTGTTCTATACTTCATTATTGGTAGAAAGGATGTAAATAAACGTGCGCTTAGAAATTAAAAATATTACGAAAAAGTTTAAACAAAAAACAGCCGTAAATGATTTTTCAATGGTCATTGATGTTAATGAGTGTGTCGGATTAATTGGACCAAATGGAGCGGGGAAATCCACGTTAATTCAAATCATTGCCGATATTCTGAATGCAGACAAAGGAGAAATTCTTCTTGATGGTCAAAAGATTTCATCTATGAGAAATCAAATTGGTTACTTACCTCAGTATCCTAATTTTTTTTCATGGATGACAGCATTTGAAACATTGTCCTTTATGGGGACACTTTCTGGCGTAGCAAAGAATGAATTGAAGAAAGAAATCCCATTGCTTTTAGAAAAGGTCGGCTTAGGGAAGGAAGCACATAGTCATGTCGGGACATTTTCTGGTGGTATGAAGCAACGCCTTGGCATCGCACAAGCATTATTGCATAAGCCAGCTTTAATGATTATGGATGAACCGGTATCAGCGCTAGATCCAATAGGTAGAAGAGAAGTGTTAAATCTATTAAAAGAGATCAAACAAGAAACGACAGTTTTAATATCAACGCACATATTGAGCGACGCAGAGGAAATTTGTGAGCGCTTTGTGATGATTAAAAATGGTTACAAAATAGAAGATGCTACAAAGTCAGAGCTGCTAAAACGCCATCAAGAATCAGCTATCTTTTTAGTGATCAGAAAGGCAGATTTTCAATGGTTAACAATGATTGAACATTTACCATATGTGAAGAAAATCGAAAACTGTGGAGATGGCTTCAAAATACACGTTGAAAATTTGCAAACAGATGCTAATCGACTAATACAGCATGGATTAGATTCAAAAGTGATGTTTACTAAATTTGAAGTAGGTATTCAAGACAATCTAGAAGAAATATTTTTGGAATTGGTGGTGTAATAAAATGAGTGCTTTTATTGCATTAAGCAAAAAAGAAGTACAGCAAATGGCAAGGGAATATAAAATATTTTGGCTCCCAATCGTATTTATTTTACTAGGGCTAACTCAGCCGATTATGATGTATTATTTACCTGTTATTTTACAATCAGCGGGTGGTATTGAGGGTATAATAATTGATCCTACGATGGCAAAGCCTGTGGGACAGGAGGTACTAGCCTCAACATTAAATTCACAGTTTGATCAGCTAGGCATTATTATTTTGGTCGTTGCCACTATGAGCATTATTCAAGGAGAAAAAGCGAATGGCATGATGGCATTTATCTTAACAAGGCCAGTATCGATATCTTCTTATTTAAATAGTAAAATCATCATCCATTATATATTGGCGGTTATATGTATAGCTCTTGGCTATGCAGTGTCCTATGGCTATTCAGCGTATTTATTTACTTCGGTTCCTATGACGCAAGCTATGTGGGCTTTAGCATTTTATTGTGTTTGGCTATTATTCATCATAACGTTTGTTGCAATGATGAGTACATTTTTTAATAGTCCTGCATTTATTGCACTAATAAGTATTGTTAGCCTATTTATTTGTCGTTTTATCGCTGGCCTACATCCATTAATAGATGTTGTGAATCCTGCTAGTAATAGTATGTATGCAACAAATATTTTAATGTCGGGTGATGTGGGATCTTGGGTTGGCATCAATATTGTAGTAACGCTGCTGTTAGTTGTATTGATGATCATTACTATGCAAAGTTTCATTGCGAAAAAGAAATTTTAAATGAAATTAGGTGAAAAAATTTGTTATCGATACAAGATTTACAGAAGTCGTATGGCCAGCAGGAGGTTTTAAAAGGAGTAGAGTTAAAAATAGAAAAGGGAGAAATACTGGCGTTTGTTGGTGGGAATGGTGCAGGTAAAACAACGACATTAAATTGTATTGCTGGATTAGTAGAACAAAATTGCGGGAAAATAATAATTAATAATGTTTCGAAATCGCAATCGCTAGAATATAAAAAGCAATTTTATTTTATACCCGATACGATTCATGTATTTCCAAATATAGCTGCATATGATTGGATACATTTTGTTTTGAAGCTATATGAAAAGACTGATGATGAAAAACTACAAAGCTTTATTAGCATCTTTGGTATGGAAAAAAGTATTTATAAACCTATGGGAACGTATTCTTATGGAATGCTTCATAAGATTGCGTTGATTACTGCTTTTACAATTAGTCCACCTATCCTAATTATGGATGAGCCGTTAAATGGATTAGATCCACTTGCTGTCGTTGCTTTTAAAAATTGTATGAAAGAGTATGTTGAAAAAGGGGGGACCGTGCTCTTTTCAACTCATTTGTTAGATGTTGCTGAGAAAATTTGTCAATCCATTTCGTTTTTAAAAGATGGGAAAATCGTCTTACATGAGCGTGTTGAGAAATTGCTAGTCGATGGGAGCTTAGAGACTATTTTTATGGAGAAACAAGCTAATGAAGGATAATATGCAATTAATCAAATTCTTTTTAACATCCTTTTATGCAAAGCCAAAGCAGCCAGTAATTCAAGCCCTCCTAATTATTGCATTTATTTATGTAGCCATGCAGTATTTTGTAGTTACCTTCATTATCTATTTCATAGCGACCCCAGAGGAGTATTTATTTTACAATGTTCTTCTTTCAAATGGTGTGACATTTTTATTGATTTCGTATTTTGCCATTTCGGTAGTGTTTAGTCAAAGTGATTTTGCTATATTTGCTCATTTACCGATTTCTGCGAAAAAGGTTGTCATGTCGAAAATTATAAGTGGAGTAACTCTACCGATAATGGCGGTAAGTATTTTATCAATACCTACATTTTCCATATTCCTGATAGAGTTTAGTCTAGGTGTTGCTATAAAATCAATAGTATTTTTACTTGTCATGAACGTTTTAATTGTATTAATCCTTCTATTAGTGTTGTCCATTTTGAATCATTTTCGCAGAGTGTTTATTAATGCATCCGTATATCTACTGGTTAGGATGACGCTTATAGTAGGTATTGGTATAAGCCCAATACTGTACTTTCTAATAAAAAATAATTATGCAATCAGCACTGTTTTAGTGAAATTAGATGTTTCAACAATATCATCCTTAAGTGCTTCAATTTCTGATTTTCTAGAAATAGGTTATCGTTTTGCAATGCAACAGTCATTGGTGGAGACGCTTTTGTCATTTAATACGGCAATAAGTTTTATCTTATTATTCGCACTATGTTATGTATTGTTTAAAGCAACTATAAAAATAATAGCGTCTAAGTATTATGAACATGGCTTGCTTGTAAGCAGAATAGAAAAAACGACTAAAGTTTGGGGGAGAGATATTCAAAGCAGCTGGATCAATTATTTGCAGCGTGAATATTGGATTATTCAGTCTGAACCGTATTTTAAAATGCAAGCTATTTTAGGGATGATTTTAATGCCAATTTGTACAATCATTTATTTAATTCTCGGACAGACGACTATTTTAAAGGTTGAATGGATGTTGGACAACGAATCTTTTCTATTTGTCTATATGGTTTTGTTGATGAGTTGTATGAACAATATTAGTGGGACTCCCTATTCAAGAGAGGGGAAATACTATGCATCTAGCATGACATTGCCATTTGATTCACAAAAGGTTTATCTAGCAAAAGTCATGACTTCATCATGTATCGGCATGATATCGGTGGTAATAAGCTATATTATTTATATGCTATTTGCTAGAGCTGATTTTATAACAGTACTGCATTTACTGATTACTTTACTATTAGTCATGACTTATAATTTATTGTCTCCGCTTTATGATAGAAGGCATCCATTACTTGAATGGTCTAATCCATCGGAGGCAATAAAATCAAATCCTACAGTTTTAATAAGCTTGCTTTATGGATTACCGATATTGATTGTCATTGGGCTTCTCCATTTTAGCTTGCTTACTTTCAATGTTTCTCCATCGATGACAGCCCTAATTATTTTGGTAATTGTAACTTTATGTACAATTACAGTAATCTATAAAATGTTTTTTGAAGGAAAGAATATGAAAGGATACTTAAACAATTGAATGTAAAATTAGATTTAAAGAGTAACATTCCTTTGTATCTTCATTCAGTGGGTGTCCAAACACCTACTGAATGAAGATACAGCCTCCAGCGGATGTCACGGATTTTGAATTATGCAGGCATAATTCAAAATCCGGACGCAATTACGCCAAGGCGAAATTGATGTGAAGTTAACCCAGCAACTTCTTTTTGAAATAGCAAAAGGGAACTTGCAAAATGGTGACCAATTACCTTCCATTCGTAATTTAGCGGCTGAAACAAATCTCAATCTTCATACCGTTCATAAAAGCTACAAGGAGCTACAAAAGAAGGGGATAATTGATATAAAACCTAACTCAAAAGCAATTGTTATTAAGTCTGCTGAAGCAAAGAGTCTTGACCTTCAACAAATTTCTATAAAGGTTGAACAAATAATGTGTGAAGCTTATGTTTTAAGTATTAACGAACATCAACTACAGCAGATGTTACATGAAAATTTGCATAAATATTATAGTGAGTGTTAAGAGAGACAGAGATGGCTGCTGCAATATACAGAAGCCATCTCTTATTAATTAGCATGTATTTTAGTAAACTCATCCTTGGTCATTCCGAAATAGACCTCGTCGTAAAAGGTACCATTTGTATATATCATATTTCTTAAGCGGCCTTCCTCCACAAATCGTAGTTTTTTATGTAAAGCTATAGAAGATGCGTTAAAGGAGTAAACACAAATGGTTGCTTTCTGATAGCGAAGTTCTAAGAAATAATGCTTTAAAATGGTTAAAATCATATCTTTTGCATATCCTTTTCCTCTATATGGAGGAAATATCGATATAGCATAATCAAAGGTCCCGTTCTTTGCATCACATCCAGAAACTTCAATGGTCCCCACGGCATTGTTCGAAGCATCCTCCGCAATCCAGTAAAAATCATCACTCACTGTAGATGCCCCTTGTGATGATATTTCATTGATCCATTCTTCAATTTGCTGATTTGTCCGAGGAAAAGCGATGGAGTCAAGGTTTTTTAGTATATCATCATCTAAATTTTCAAACATACGAATGTCCTCAGACTTAGGCGCTCTTAAACGTATTTTATCTCCACACCAATAGGATACTTTCATTGAATTACCTACCTTTCTAATTTGTAAAGTTAAATTATACCATCGTAATTGTATGGAAGAGAAAAAGCAAGAAACTACTAAAAGAGTTTCCTGCTTTTTCAATGTTATATTAAAAATACTGCCACAATGGTTGTAATCACAAGACCAATCGCCACAGGCAATAAATTACGCCTCGCAAGCTCGAAGGGGCTAACGTTACAAATCGCAGCTGCCGGGATTAGTGCCCAAGGAATAAGCGTTCCTCCACCAACCCAAATCGCTGTTATTTGTCCTAAAGCTGTTAAAGTTGCAGTACCTCCATCAATAGCATTACCGAACAAACTACCGACGGAACCTGCTAAGGAAATACCTGAGAAACCAGAGCCATCTAAGCCTGTGATGGCACCAACGACTGCTAAAGTGACGACTGCAATTTCCTTCGTTAATGGAACTACTGCAGCTAGACCCACACCGAGATCGTTGACGATACCATGTGAAGCTACTGGTAAGTATTCACCTATAATTTTTGTAAATCCGGAATCTCCTAGATAGAAAAAAGCTGCAATGGGAATAACCGGTCCAAACACTTTAAAACCGAATTGGAATCCTTGAATTAAATAGCTTGTTGTCTTTTCTAGCCCTTGTTTTTTGTGGGCTACAACGCAAAGTAACAGTAGGATAAAGACAGAGGTTCCTCCTATTAAAGCTGTTGCATCACCACCTTGTAATTTTAAAATAGACATTGCAATGACATCGAGTATAAAGGCGATTGGAATAAGTACTGCAAAAAAGCGTTTTTGCCCGAGTGTCAGCAGGTTTTCAGCAGTTACTTGTTCTACCTCTTCACTTGTATCGTTTGTAGCAAATAAATTCGCTGATCCACGCTTCATATCCCGTCGTAATAAGATATAGGCTACTACTGTAGTAACAACACCCATTGTAATAACAAGGGGGATACTAGCAGTCATCACCTCACTAACTGGAATTCCAGCAGCATCAGCAGTTAACTTTGGAGCTCCTTGTATAACAAAATCACTCGAGAGAGCAATTCCGTGACCAAATAAATTCATCGCCATCGCCACCCCAAGTGCTGGTAAGCCTGCACGTAGAGCAACAGGTAGCAAAACTGCCCCTAAAAGCGCCACAGCTGGTGATGGCCAAAAGAACCACGAAATAAACATCATTAACAGACCAATCGTCCAATAAGCTAATGCAGGTGTTTTAATGATTTTTGTAAAAGGAGCAATCATTACTTCATTAATACCTGAGGCCATCAACACTCGACTCATCGCAACAATAATAGAAATAATGAGGATGGTCGACAACAGCTCTGTAATGGCATATATAAAACTGTTAAAAATACCACTAATGGACGCAGTTAAATCGCCTGTAGCAAAGATTGCTAGCATGAAGATGCCTAGTACACAAATGAGGGTGGTATCGCGACGTTTAACCATAAAGCCAATGATAAGGATAATAAAAACAACGTAAATCCAATGGAGAGCAGAAAATTCAATCCCCATACGTTTCCCCCTCAATATTCGATCTGATTCTATAGAATATGAAGGGGAAAAAAGTTGGTGATGGTTTTGAAAAATTTCTCCTTAAGTAGAATGATAATATGGACTGGCAGAAAAACTTTTCCATCCAAGTTCTCAAATGTTTTAGTATTTCTGTACCGTTTCAATAGAAAACAAACAAATTGCTCAATTAGTACTTATAGCATTTGGGGGTAACCTAAAGTTTTTAAATAATGGGATGAAAATAACGAAAGTTCAGTAGATATTCTTTTATCTAAAGACATTAAATTTGGAGATGATATAATGTCATTCTCTACAATTAGTCTTTCTGCAACTGGAGTTTTCTTATTACCACATTGCTTAAACGGTTCTATGATAAATATATTAAGTAAGAACAAAGCCCAGGTAATCAATTAACTTTAAACCCGGGACTTTTTTTATTTTATTTGAATGTTCACTAATTTTAAGTATACTCTTATTAAAGAATGTTTTTTATTTAAAAATTGCAATTCTCTACTCCAATTTAATGAACATATTTAGTATTTACAAGATCATTTTTTATGACATCGGTTGGGATTTCGAATTCCACTACACCCATATAGCCAGGCGCTACTTCATATTCATCGAAGGAGATTACAAGTTTACCTTTATCAGTAATATAAAATTGCTGTTCTGCGTTAATGGCTGTAAAGTCATAGTCCATAAATTCTTCATCTGATAGACCTGCGCCTTTTACCCAGTACACTTTTCTTGGGTTAGGTATAGCCATTTGTTCCCGCATTTGTTCCTTAATGTTTTCACTGATAGTTTTAATATAATTGTCATCTTTAAATAGCATTGGTAATGTAATTAGAATTTCATTTTTTTTATCTATTGTGTCATAGTGCATAACTGTAGAAGACGATGCAATTGTAGTGGTCGTATAGCGACCGACTGATAAGATTTGGTCATTATCTGTTTTCACTTCATAACCGCTATCAACACCTAAAACACCACCTCCATTTGCTTTTATATTAGCAACATTAGGAATAAAGTTATCATATAGAGCCTTACCTTCTGAACGATATTTTTCATTTAAAGCATTTGAAAGTTTTTTATTTTCTAGGTTTTCAATAGAAGGTACTTTAATGTTTGCATCGTATGTGTCTTCAGCTACTTCATATTCAGTCCATGTTAATACCGTGATAATACTACCAACTACTGGAATTTCAGAAAGTGTACGTGCCATTGCAGGACTGACATTTAAACCAGCTGTAAGAAGCATAGCAGCTGCAGCAGATCCAAGTAACCATTGAGGTGCTCGATTTTTTTTCTTCTTTTTACCTTGCTTAAGTGCATTTTCAACCACAAAATCAAGCTCTTTTGGGATAGGTATTTCATTATATTGCTTTTCTAATTCTTCTAATTTTTCATCCATGTGCTGTTTCCCCCTTCACATCTTGCAGTTGTATTTTCAAGAGTTTTAACGATTTATAAAGACGAGCTTTAGCAGTACTCAGCTTAATATTCAGGATATTAGCAACATCAGCGAGCTTTAAATCTTCGAAATAGTGTAAAATGACAACTTCGCGATATATTTGGGGTAACTCGTCCAACGCATGTTCTAAATCAACATTTTCATAGACATCCTCTTGTGCAGGTATTAAATATTGCAATGTATCATCGTCTGTCACCTGTAAACGTTTATGCTTACGTAAAAAATCAATGGCTGTACGTACCAAGGTTTTATAAAAAAAGCTTTTCAGATACTCGACATTTTCTAGTCGATCTAGAGAAAGCATTGCTTTTTGAATACTGTCTTGTACAACATCTAGTGCGTCCTGTTCATTTTTCGTATAGTTATACGCGAGCAAATAAAATCGTTCTTTCTGTTCACGAATAAACTGAACAAACACCTCTTCATGTTGAAATGTATTTCTTGTTTTCATGTATAAAGAAACTCCTTTTTAACATTTTTAAATTGTATACTACTATTAGACGGGTGAAAGGGGGGTGAGTTGATAATTTGTGAATAAAATGGAATACCAATATCCTTATAGGAACTATTGTGATGTAAATCCCTATTATGTAATAATTTTGTATAATGTTAGAGTGCCGTCCTATTGGAATAGTTAGAGCTTTCACTTATACAAAAGTCTAAGTTTGTATTTATGCAGCAAAATATACCTTTTGATAAGTAAGTAAACTAGTTCAATTTTATCTCGAAACAAACTTTTTTAGTCTATGCTCTAAACAAAACCTATTTTTTAGGTGTGTAGTTGGGAAATTTAGAGAAAATTTATTCAGACTTTTTATTTCAAAAGAAAAATTGGATGTATATGCTGATTTAATAATTAGATTACTTAGGAAAAAGGAGAAGATACGTACTGTTCGGACAAGGATTAAAGATCCAGATTGCATTAGACAAAACAAATACTGGATAGTTTACTGAACGTTTATTCTCATTAGAAAACCGTTCGTTTTATAAACCTACATTTGAAAAACATCAAAAGCAAGGAGGCAGCTCCTCAGCCACCACAAGCGATTTTGTTAGAGCTTACGAAGAAGCAAGGCGGTGGAGTCTGGAAGAAGAATCACTTGTAGAGTAATCCACATGTAATAGATTTTTTTATTTCTTAAAGCATACAAAAAGTGTAAAGGCTTATGCCCTTACGCTTTTTGTATGAATAATTATTTACTTTCTTCTGTTGATGTATCTGCATCTTCAGTCGTTGTACCTGTTTTAGCAGCAGCTAAAAACTCATCTAACGCAGTTTTTAAATCTTCATCTTTAATCTTGATATCAGCATCTTTCATCATTTTCGCTACTTTTGTTAATAGCGTTGAAGGTTCCGCTTTTGCTAGCTTTAATTGCTTTTCAAGCTCGGCTTTTTTATCTTCGTATGATTCTTTAATCTCACGCTTGTCCGTCACTTCGATGATATGATAGCCAAAGCTAGATTGAATTGGATCGCTGATAACATTTTTTTTCAATGCGAAAGCACCTTCTAAAAACTGTTGATCCATATTAGTTGCTTTGTTAAACCAACCTAAATCCCCACCAGTTGTTTGTACTGCTTGTTCAATAGAATACTCTTTTGCAACTTCTGCAAAATCTTTTCCAGATACAAGTTCCGCTTTCACCTTTTTAGCAGTCTCTTCATTTTCTACTACTATATGACGAGCTTGGATTTCATTTTTGATATTTTCGTATTTAGCTTTAATTTCATCTTCTGTTACTTCCACATTTTCAACTAATGCCTTTTCATACATCAATTTAAGTTCTAGGGATTTTTTGTACGAAGATTCTGTGTGTCTTTGTTGTGCAATGAAGGTTTGGAAATTATCGCCATATTGCTTTTTGTCAGCTTCTAATTGAGCGTTTACTTCATCTTCTGTCACTTCATATTTCACTGATAGTACTTTTTTAATCATTAGAAGTTGAAATGCTTGATTTCCCGAAGATGTTTTCATTTCTTCATATAAATCATTTTGAGTGACATCTCCAACTTTAGAAGTAGCGATTACTTCGTCATTAGTTGCTGAATCATAACTACAAGCGCCTAATGCAAGAACTGATACTGCAAGTGTAAATTTTAATGCTGTTTTTTTCATGGAATTCTCTCCTAATTTCTTGTTGTTGCAGTTGTAAAACAAAAACCTAGCTAATTATATTTCAGGACAATCATTAGATCATTTATTTTTTTTCAGCAATGAAAAGCGCGATTTGTATATAAGGTGTGAGTAATTAAATAGATTAATCTCTCATAAGTGCTATCCATATAGGCTGCGATAGTCTGTGTTGCACCGAAGTATTTTAGCCAAAATAACAGATGAATCTATAGCACTGTAGTGTGCTGACTTTTTTCGCCCAGGCGAAGAAAACAGTATAAACAGGAGTATCCATTTTCATTCTTTGTGGTGAAGCGTTAGTTTTTAAATTTCATGGATAGCTTACCTTTAGCTGATAACTTGAAAGACGAATTGGTTAATGTTGTGGAAAATAGTCTTGGCCGTTTATCGTTAATTTAGAAGCTGAGATAAGAATTTCTTCATTTGCTTTAAAATATGGGTCTAAAATATTGAAAAACTCTTCCCATTTTTCGGCATTTTTTTGTTCTTCTTTTTTATCAAGAGTTAAGATTTCTTCATAAAGCTGTTTTAATTGTTTGCTATCTGCTTCACTAACTTCAAATTCAAAGTCAGCCATGTATTCTTCAAATGTTGGAGGATTATAGAATTGACCCAGGATTTCATAGAATTCATTCCATAGCTTTTCAGACAATTCTTCGTTTTCATCTTTATCTGCTTTTCGAGCATCCTCAAAAATTGTTTTTAGTTTTGATAAAGTTTCAGCAGGGATTACTGATTCTAGGCCATCTAAAGTTTCTTCAAAAGTTTGTGGTGGGTATAGCTCATCTAAATATGGTGCAAGGATTTTATCAAACTCTTCATATTTTTTGTTAGCCTTTTCTTCATCACCGCTTTTTTCAAGCTTTACCCATTCTTCATAAATAGCTTTAAGCTGTTTTTTATCGTTTTCTTTAATAACTATGTTACTTTCATTAAAACCGTATTCTTTTTCTATAAATTCATCAAATGATTTTGGCTGCCAATTAGCTAATATATATGGCTTTTGTATTTTATACATTTCGTCATAAAATTTCTCTATTTGTTCAAGTTTCTTATCTATCTCTTCAATTGAATAATCACCTTTATTTGTTTCCTTTTCTAACTGCTTCATTTCGTTAAACATTTTTTCTAATTTTGCTAAATCTTCTTTTGTTACCTCTTTAGGTAGGTCTTTTTTATAAGCTTCAAATGTATTGAAGTCATTATAATCTTCTACAACATTACCTTCTACAGAGATTTCTTGTCCTTCTACTAAGCTCATTTTTTCTAGTTGTTCAGTAGAAAAATTACTGAAACTAATAAAATAATTTTTACCATCTTGTCCTTTAAGGTTCATTCCATAATGGGGAAAGAAATCTTTAATAGCTCCTTTAATTTGTTGTTCTTTTTGAACTGCTGCTTCGATTGTTTTTTCAGCAGATGTAGCTCCTACTTGCAGTGGAGTTAGAACAGCCATTCCTATAGTAAGTGCAGAAGCAATCATCCAAGTTTTTTTAATCGGTTTTTTCATTTTTATTTCTCCTTGCATTTTAAAAATTAATTGGTACCAATAATTAGACGATTTACCATTGAAAAAAGTTAATTATTTTAAAAAAGTTTTAAAAATAAAAGAAGAGAACATAAGATCAATTCGTGATAGATGGTCCAATTTTCCCCACGATATAAAGAAATAAGGGTAGATAGAATGAAAATATGGCAAAATTCTTTTGTGAATCTGTCTTTTTTGATGACAAATGATCATGAGGCACAGCATGTAAATGCGTTTACCAGCAAGAAGGCTGTTGAGCGTTTAGATTAGAAGTCGATTAATTAATCATCTATAGAAGAAGCAGCAAATAGAGAGCGTCCAGTACCGTTTTATAACTGGCTAAACGAGCGTGATAGTTTTACTGGATGGAATGGATTGTTTTGTAAAACTACTTCAAAAAGGAAATTTTTCTATCTGGGTGATTTTGCAAAATAACAGAAACAATGGAGGTATGAAATTTGAAGGTTCAAAGAATATATAATGTGGGTGTAATCGTAAATGATCTCTCTGCCGCTGAAGAGTTTTTTCTCGATTTTGGACTTGATGTGAAAGGGGAATGGGAAATGGAAGGAGGGATAGGCAGTAGGGTTTGTGTTGCAGCTTGTTGTTTATAATCCTAGTAATCTAAAACTACACTTCTTTCAACTTGTATCTAAGTAGCACCCGAATTTACTCGAAAATAGGACCAATTAATAAAGTACCAGTCACTATTCGAAATTATGCATTCGATACTCATGAAAATCGGCAAATAAAGATGATATGAAGAAATCTGTCGGGTGTTATATTCAGATATTTCTTAAAAATAAATTAATTTTTCATCGGATTTTGTCGGATTTTATAAGTAACTTGTACTATAAGGCACGACCCCAAAAAAATTAATACTAGGAGGTACGAAATTTTTGAAGAAGAAATTTAGAATCAGTTTAGCGACTCAAATTTTAGTTGGTTTGATTTTAGGGATTATTGTTGGTGGTATCTTTTACGGAAGCCCCAAAATCGAAACATATTTACAACCTTTAGGCGATATTTTCCTTCATCTAATTAAGATGATTGTTGTGCCGATTATTATTTCGACTTTAATCGTTGGTGTAGCTGGAACTGGAGACATGAAACAGCTTGGACGTTTGGGCGGGAAATCAATTATTTACTTTGAAATTATTACAACAGTAGCAATTGTAGTTGGTTTACTTTCCGCAAACATATTCCAACCTGGCGCAGGTCTGAACATGAACGAGCTATCTCAAGGAGATATTTCGAAATACGTTACAACTACTGAAGAAGTACAGCATGAAGGACCGTTTGATATTATTGTAGGCATTGTACCGACAAATATCATACAGTCAATGGGTGAAGGCGACATGCTTGCTATCATCTTCTTCTCAGTTATTTTTGGTTTAGGGGTTGCTGCCATTGGCGAACGAGGAAAACCAGTATTAGACTTCTTCCAAGGGGTAGCAGATGCTATGTTCTGGGTAACGAACCTCGTAATGAAATTCGCTCCACTTGGGGTATTTGGTTTAATCGGTGTAACCGTTTCTAAATACGGATTCGCTTCTCTGATACCACTGGCTAAACTTGCTATACTTGTTTACGCAACAATGCTATTCTTTATATTTGTCGTTCTTGCGCTTGTTGCAAAATTCGCAGGTGTCAGTATCCTCTTCTTAATTAAAGTACTAAAAGATGAGCTGATTTTAGCGTTCTCAACGGCAAGTTCTGAAGCTGTGTTACCACGAATTATGTTGAAAATGGAGAAATTAGGTGCTCCAAAGGATATTGTATCCTTTGTTATCCCAACAGGTTACTCCTTTAACTTAGATGGTTCAACACTGTACCAAGCAATTGCTGCATTATTTATTGCTCAAATGTACGGTATTCACTTAAGCATTGGTGAACAAATTACGTTAATGCTTGTATTAATGGTTACATCTAAAGGGATTGCAGGTGTTCCAGGAGTATCCTTCGTTGTACTTCTAGCAACTTTAGGAACTGTTGGTATTCCACTTGAAGGTTTAGCATTTATCGCAGGTATCGATCGTATCCTTGATATGGGACGTACAGTCGTTAACGTAATTGGTAACTCACTTGCGTCATTAGTTATGGCGAAATGGGAAGGCCGTTTCGATACAGACAAAATGAAAAATTACTTTAAAGAAAATGAAAATTTAGCATAAAATCCATCACAATGGATTGCATTACATGGGCCTAAAAACAACAAAAAAAACACCTTTCGTTGAAAAATGGTTATATTGCACCTTATTAGATCAACGTGGAGGTGTTTTTTCTATGGGGATAGAGTTAGTTATGATGTTAAAGCAAGGAAAGGAAAATCGTTAATATTATTTAATTGAAATGCTTAAAATAAAGCGTCATCTCTAACTGCTTAATGTATCTTGAGAGGAAACATATGCATCTGAAGTGTTTTTTTAGATATATATAGCTCACTATCCAGAAGAAGTTATATAAAGACTAGGCTATAAACAACAGCTAAAATATGAAATTTAGTTTTAATAGTTTTATTAAAAGTGGTTATTAATGTAATACTTAATTGTGATTTTGATGTGCTTAAAGAGAAAAAGAAGTGATTATATATAGTAAATTTACTTGAATTGTATTATTATAGGTAAATTTTTTGTAGATTTGTGTAAAGATGTGTCATATGATAACTTGATAAAGAGGGGGAATATTATGAAAAAACTGAAAAGTGAGAATTTTATATCGGTAGCCATTACTTTTATAGGTATTTCGTTTACGATGACATCACCAATTACACAAAACACTGGCGAAAAAATCCATGCAATGCAAACTAAATGATTGAATTCAAAAAGGGGGGTATGAACCTTGCTTCGTAATCTATCCATTTTTAATAAGCTAGTTTTATTAATGTCTATAGCAATTTTAACGGTTGCTCTTATCCAAGTAAGTGGATATATTACTATGAAAAAATTGGAGAATACAACAGAGAATATTTTTATAAATCGTCTTGAACCAAGTATTGTTTTGTCGGATTATAGACTTAATAATCGAATTATTGTATCAGATATGTATCGTTCTTTACTTCTTACAGATGAAACAACTATTACTCAAATTAAAAATGAAGTAACTGATGCGTTTCAAAATAATGAAAAGAATCTTAAAATACTTGAAGCAGCCAAAATGCAATCGGATGAGGATAAAATAATAAGTGAATTAATTCAGCTATATCCAAGTTTTAAAGAAAGCATGGAGCAAGTCTTTCAGTTAAGTCTTGCTAATAAGAATGATGAAGCAATAAACCTCTTTAATTCAAGTGCTGAGCCTGTACTTGACGAAATTATGTCAAAAGGTTTAGAGCTGACAGAATTGAATAAAAAAAATGCAAGTATTTTGAATATGGAAAGTAAGGCTGAGGCAAATGAAGGGATTACAAACTCTCTAATTATTTCAATTGTATTAGGAATCTTGTTTGTGGCAATCGGTTTTATCGGTGTACGAAAATATCTAATTTCTCCAATTGAAAAATTAAAATATGCTGTTCAACGAGCAGAGGCTGGGGAATTAAATTTTAGTGTAGACTATGATTCAAAGGATGAGCTAGGCGTCTTAACGTCTACTTTCAGCCACATGATTGCTCAATTACGGGATCTAATTGGTCAGGTGCAACAATCGTCCGAACAGATGGCAGCATTTTCGGTTGAGCTTTCGGCAAGTGCGGAACAAACGAGTGAGGCAAGTGAACATATTGCATCTGTTACGTTAGAGGTAGCAAGCGGCTCAGATAACCAGGTTAGAACGATTATAGAAACATCGGATGTTGTCGATCATATGGTAGAAAATGTCCGAACAATAGCTAAAAATTCTACTAACGTATCAGAGGCAGCAACACAAGCAAAACAACTTTCTGTAGATGGAAATGATATTATTCAAAATGCAGTTCTACAAATGAACTCGATTCAAACATCTATTGGTAGTCTAAGTGATGTTATTAGTGATCTAGGTGAGCGTTCAGCTGAGATTGGAGATATCGTTGAAGTTATTACAAGTATTGCAGCACAAACCAATCTACTGGCATTAAATGCAGCGATAGAAGCAGCAAGAGCAGGCGAACATGGGAAAGGCTTTGCGGTAGTTTCGGAAGAAGTGCGAAAATTGGCAGAAGAATCATCGGGATCGGCGCTGAGAATTTCTGAGCTTATTATAAGAATTCAAGGCGAAACGAGTAAAGCGGTAGACTCCATGCAGTTCACTACGAATGAAGTGAAAACGGGTATTAATAATGTGAACAGCGCAGGTGAATCATTTGAGAAAATTCAACATGCCATTAACGAGGTCTCAGTTCAAATTCATGAAGTGTCTAGTTCTGTAGAGCAGATGGTTGCAGGTGCAGATCAAATGTCCAAATCCATGGGGCAAATTAATGGAATCGCCCAAAGCGCCGCAGAAGGGACACAAAATATTTCAGCGGCTACGGAAGAACAATTAGCCTCTATGCAGGAAATTACTGCATCTACTTCGGCACTTTCTAAAATGGCGGAAGACTTACAAGAAAAAACGAATATGTTTAAAGTATAAAGATGACGAATTATAATCTCAAAGGACAAAAATCTGCTAATAGTTGTTGAAAAAGTAAATTTGTTTGTTTAAATTTAGGTTTTTTCGAAGGAGATGTGAAAATGGAATTATTTATTGGGAAGATGACAAAAGAGTTATCGACCAGTCTTCAAGTTATTCACAACTTGTTTTAAAATCGGCAGAAGAACAATCTGCTACTATTGCAAGCATAAATTCTGTATTTTGTATTTTAAAACATTAATTGATACTACAGGTAAACTTCACATTAAATTCATGCTAACTACAGATTAGCTTTATAAAATATTTAAAAAAGATCGTAAATTTTTGATAGAAAATGGAGGAGTAAGCTGCCCTATTGGAGGAATTAGGATGGAGACTGGGATAACAAAATTTGAATCAAATCGAAAGTCTGTGTTAAAAAGTATTGAAGATAAAAAATCTTTCACTTTAGTATATATTACTATTTCAAGTTGGCATAACTTGAATACTTCTAAATGTATAGATGTGGTTAAGATGAAATTATCTATGTATCAAACAGAAGTTGAATGTTATAGAGTATTTGATAAGGAATATATATTAGTCTGTAATGTTCAGTCGCAAGCTCATTTGATTATTCAAGATTTATCAAATATTGAATATTTGAAGATACATTATCTATCTGTTCAAGATAGAAGACTTCCAGCCTTAAATTATGTTAGACAAGTCTATTTGCAAAACACGAATAGTAATGCGATAAAAGAGTACATTTCACATAAAGGTTTATTAACGGATGAGTTTGAAATCGTTTTTCAACCGATATTACACAATAATAGACAAGTATCCTTTGAAGCACTAAGTAGATGGAAGTGCGAAGAACTCAGTTCAATATCACCAGGTATATTTATTCCGATTTTAGATATAGAGAGTTTGATAAAATTAACCAAAAATATTATAAATAAAGCTGTTGATTTGTTGAAAAGGTATAATGATATAGTTTATGTCTCTATTAATCTAACAGCTTCATTAATAAAAGATATATCTTGGCTAATCGAACATCTTAATGAAATTAATTTTAATAACAATAGCCGAATTGCTTTTGAATTAACTGAGGAAACCCTAAATGGGATAGAAGCAAAAGCAATAGAAAATTTAAAAATTATTCGTGATCGTGGTCATAGTATATTTATTGATGATTTTGGTTCAGGAAATTTGAATTTTCAATATATCTCTTTGTTCCCACTTGATGGGGTGAAGCTCGATAGGTTGTTTATTAGTGGGCAATCAAATAAAAAGGTAATTGAAATGCTAACAAAGTTTATCAAAGCTTTAAATCTAAAGGTTATCATAGAAGGCGTAGAAAGTGTTGAACAGCTTAATTCCTTATCAGAAGCAGAATATGATTCTATACAAGGTTTTTACATATCTAAACCACTAACTATGAATGATTTGTCAATATTTATGAATGAGATTAGATAAACTATCATTATCTATTTTTTAGTTTAAGTATAGGAATTACATCTGATTTTATAAAACAAAAAGAAATTAAATACACAGGTCAATAGTTTTGAAGTAATTCTCCAAAACTATTTTTTCCTCAAAAATTAGGTACAACATTGAATGGTGGAAAATAATAAAAAGGTCACCGGAGCATTGTGACCCATAGTAAAGGTTTTAAAGTGTAAGGTAAATAAAAGATTACATTAAAAATCCCGTATCAATTTTACTAAGTAATATTGATATGGGATTTTAGTTTTTATTTACACAGTAGCTTCTTCTATGTCTGCCTTCAATTCTTTAAACCATTTTAAGTTCACTAAATGGTGTGAACGAGAATTTTCGTTCATGCGACGAAAATAATCAATTTTACCAGGTAATTCTTTAGTAATAGCTAGGTATTCATCGAGAAGAGCAATTCTGGCTTCAGTTTGATCAATTTGTGATTGGATTAATTCTAATAATTTATGTTTATCGAATTCATCTGCAAAGAGTAATGCCCCATAGAATTGTAAGTTTACATACTCGGATTTAGTCCCATATTTGGCCATTAATTTTTGGAATTCTTCTATTCCTAAAGACGTGATTTTAAAGGTGTGAATTTCACGACCATTGTTTGGACGTATTTGATGTGTTTGTTCAATCAAACCTTTTTCTTCAAGTTGTTGCAAATTGTAATAAAATGATCCTTTAGTGAAGTTAACGATATATTTATATTGTCGTTTTTCCATTAAACTTAATAGTTCGTATCCATGAGCGCCAGGGTTTTGAATAAGTAAGCCAAGGATAAGTAAGGGAATCAAGGGTGCATCACCTTCTCCATTTGTGCTTCAAATTCAGCGTATGTGATTTTACCTAGAGCCAAATTCATACTATGAATATAAATTTGTTCAGTTTTCGAATAGTTATTGTTTATTTTTAGTGATTGATTTTCATCCGAAAGAGGCTCTAAGATATGACACTTTTTCGAAAATGCTTCGAAGTAGCGATAACCGAATTTTCGTTGGGAAACGGCGTTCAAATGAATACCATCCGGATTGGCAGTTAGACCTTTTGCCGATACAAAATAACAATTTTGCTGCTCATGAGCGAATCGACGTAATTGGTCGTTGATTTCTTGAAACTCTGATGAGTACTTTCCGAAACCTGATTTTCCTAGAAAATCACCAAGCTCACCAATGATTAATGGGACATTTTGAAGGTTTAATTCTTTACGTAAATTTTCAATGATAAGAGATAACTTTTCATAATACGTTTCATGTAGAGAATTATTGCTATCACTTTCACCTTGATGCCAAAGTATGCCACAAATTTCACTAGTTTCTAAAGCAAATCGAGCTTCAGATAAAGCATGTTGAAAAAGAGTACCCTGCGGATGCCAATCGTTCAAGGAACTGCCACCTTCCGCACAAGGAATCAAACCAATTTCTTCATCCGGGTTGGCATTCGACCAGGCCTCTGCAAAAGATGCTGCTAGACTTACACCAGCAACAGGGCGGTCATAATTAATCGGCTCTGTCATCATTTGCCACTGACCGTTGCGAAGCATTTTTATTTTTTCATTATAGATAGGTTCTACCTCATGCAAGAATCCACGACCTGCCATATTTGATTGCCCTAACATTAAAAAAGATTTTATCATTTAATTTTCAACCCCTTAAATAATAGTCTAATTAGACTTCAATAGTATAGAGTCTAATTAGACTATCGTCAACTCGCTATAGCTAAATTTTATATTTGAAAAATATAATGCGATGGACTCTATTATTCTTTATTGGAATTTAACACTACATACTTCGAACTAAGTATCTAATGTAATAAACTTAATATTGTAATATACTATTTTTAATAGGTTAACAATGTTAATTTATGTTTTATTCAAAGATCTCTAGAATGTTCAGTAAAAAAATATTATAAGGAGTCCTAAAATGAAAAAGAAAATAAACTATTTAATCTTACTTTTAACTGCCATCTTTATAGTTGGTTGTACTAACGTAGAAGATGTATCGAATACTGATGGGAAAGCTGATTCACAAGAAGTAACTACAAAAAATAGTGAAAAAGAAAAAACTACGACTGAAAAACAAGCAGTAGAGGAAACATCAACTCAATCAAAAGATCAACTGTTCAAAGATTACAAACTAATTGAAGTTGATGGTGGTGATTTGTCTGGACATCGCGAACCTAACGTCGTCGTTGACATAGGTTTTGGGGACCGAGAGTATTGGTCCTTTACGAATGAACACGGGCAAATAGTCCGTGTCATTGCTAACGAAATCGTTCTACAAGATGATCGTACCGAACCTGTAACAACGTCTGGCAGATACTACGCTGATGAAGCAAAAGTTCCTGGTGTCGAAAGAGCAGATTTAGATGAAGGACATATTATTGCAGATTCTCTTGGTGGGGTATCAAATGCTTATAATATTACGCCACAAGATAGTACGCTTAACCGACATGGTGATCAAGCATATATGGAAGACGCTATTCGTAAAGCTGGTGGAGCGACTAATTTTGAAGCAATAATCACATATCCTAATACGAAAACGCAGATTCCTTCTCATTACAAGTACACTTACACTTTAAAAGGGAATAAAATTGTAGATGAGTTCGATAACGGCAACCCTGATGAAATAAATAAATCTCTAGGATTAACTGAAAATAAATCAACTAACTCAAATAAGTCAACAAGTTCTAATAAGTCCAATGCTTTGAATGGCACTGAAGATATTTCTAGCGTTGATACAGATGGAAATGGTCAAGTAACGATTAAAGAAGCAAAAGCAGCAGGTTATAGCATGCCAATAACGAGTGATCACTGGTTATACCCATATATGAAAGACAATGATAACGACGGTATGGTAGGGGAATAAGCACCTAGAACTCAAGGCAAAGTAAATGAATGAAATAAACGGATGACTTTACCGAAACAATCGGGCGCGTTTGTGGAATAAGTATCTCTTTTCCTATTCAACTAACGGGGTGCTTTCGTATTATATAGTTCAGCCAGAACTTTCTGGTTGAACTTTTTTTATTTAGATTTAATCTAACGGTAGCCAGGGTAGAACGTACGGGTGCGTGAGACATTGATCCCGTCAACTAAACTGTTCACCCCTACTTGTAGAAATATGTTTGAGGCTGGTTGGGTGGTGAATACGTTGTAGGAGGAAAGAAAATGAACCCAGTAGTGGGTATTGATGTAGCTAAAGATGAATGTGAAGTACAAGCTTTTTTAGAAAAAGGAAAGCCATATGTATGAATGATTTTTGTAAAAGGAGCAATCATTACTTCATCAATACCTGATGCCATCAACACTCGACTCATCGCAATAATAAAAATAATGAGAATGGTCGACAACAGCTCTGTAATGGCATATATAAAACTATAAAAAACGACCTAGTCAGAGCGACGGATAGCAGTCAAAGTGAGGGAAAGTATGGTCAGAGCGACGGATAGCATAGTCGAAGTGACGAAAAGAAGAGCCAAGGTGACAGATAGAGAAGCCAAAGTCGTGGATAGCCCCGCCCAATTCGTGGATAGAACCATCAAAGTCGTGAATAGCCCGCCAAAATCGTGATAGAACCATCATAGCAAAAAAAGTATTAATAAAATAAAAGCGGTGGGAAATGAAAATCGTTATTCTCGTGAAAATACTTTTCGATAAAGGCGCAAGCAGACTTCTTGGTACTTACAGATTAAGCCCTCAGTTATACAGTTGGTTCTGGTTTTTATTGACAATGATAATCATTATCGATATTGTGAAAGTAGGATAGAATCCGAATGTTCACCTATTCACATTTCAGCTGTTATTTGATTAATTTATACTAGCATGAAGATGCTTAATACACAAATGAGTGTGGTGTCGCAACGTTTAACCATATCTAATGCATTTAATACATATTTGTTGTAAATTGTCCCAAATTTATCCTTATAAGTTGTTATAATATATTTTTAGAAATTTAATATTTATAGATCCGATATTCTTTTTTGTGATAAATAATTTTATGAATGAAGCAGAGGTGAACTATGGGTGAAGCAGGTGTTGGTAATTAAGAATGAACGGTCATTAGCAAAGAAGATCGTAAGCGGTCTAAAGCAAGAAGGCTATTTCATTTTAACACTTCACAATGAAAAAAAAGGATTAAATATAGTATATGAGCAAGATTGGGATATTATCGTATTGGATTGGGATTCGTTAAGTGTATCTGGACCGGAAATTTGCAGACAAATACGGGCTGTTAAAACGACCCCAATAATCATAGTGACTGACAATGTGTCCAGCAAGGACTGCATAGCAGGATTACAAGCAGGAGCAGATGATTATATAAGAAAACCATTTGTGAAAGAAGAATTAGTAGCAAGGATAGAAGTTGTTTTAAGAAGGGGAGACTGTATCCAGCCAATCGAGAATGATTACTTTCGATTTAAAGATCTCTTCGTTGATGCATCCAGCAATATTATGACAAAAGGTGGCGAAAATCTTCCGCTTACTAAGCGCGAGTATGACTTACTTGTATTTTTAATCAAAAATAAAAATTCAATATTGAGCCGTGAAATGCTTTTGAACCAGGTTTGGGGATATGACGTAGCAGTAAATCCAAATGTAGTGGATTTATATATTGGGTATTTAAGAAAAAAGCTAAAGTGCGAGAAGAAAGACAGATATATTCAAACAATACATGGCAGAGGCTATTCAATGATTGAATAGTGTACAGTTTGTCCCAGTAATCAATTTTAAACATAATCGAAACCTAAAACGAGTAAAAACAGTTTCAATCAGTTTTGCTCGTTTTTTGTTCTATTAAATTTGATAACCAAGAAGTTTCTGGAAGATATTGAAGAGAAGGAAACGATAAAAAGAATATTTCACGCACTCCTTTCTTGTATCCGATACTTAATGTGAAAAATTAACTTTATTTATCATCTTACATTTTTCACAAGATTTTCACAGAATTAAAGACTATACTGTTTCACAGAACGGTTAAATGAAAATGATTATCAATAGCAATTGGAATGGCTAGCAAATACTATCCCATTCAATCTATAGACTTCATCATTTTCGAAATAAATTACATAATAAGGAGTATGTGTATATGAAGAAATCTATGTTTTTAAAATTTGTTGGTATTATCGCAGTTTTGACATTGATGTTAGTAGCTTGTTCAGATTCAAGCAATAAATCTAATCAAGAGTCAAAGTCTAATGAAGATAATGGAAGTAAAGAAGTTGCTAAACCTGCTACAGTTGAAATCACTGATGCCCACGGAACTGTTTCTGTTCCTGTAAACCCAAAGAATGTAGTTGCTTTGGATAATAGAACTTTTGAAACTTTAGCTGATTGGAAAATTGAACTAGCAGCTGTTCCAAAGGATGTAATGCCTGCGGATTCACCATATGTAAGTGATGAATCAGTTCAAAATATTGGAAATCACCGTGAACCAAACCTTGAAATTATAGCGGCTGCAAACCCTGAACTTGTAATCGTCGGTCAAAGATTTGCAGACTATTACGAAGAAATCAAAAAATTAGTACCAAATGCAGTTGTTATTGATCTTAATGTAGATGTTTCTGAGGAAACTGCTACACCTGGGGAAAACTTAGTAAATGGACTTAAAAATTCTACAATTGCTTTAGGGCAAATTTTCGATAAAAATGAAGAAGCTAAACAAGTGGTAGCTGATTTTGATAAAGTTATCGAAAATGCTAAATCTGCTTATAATGGAACAGATAAAGTGATGAGTGTTATCGTTGGTGGTGGGGATATTGGTTTTGCAGCTCCTCATTCTGGACGTGTTTGGGGACCGATGTATGAAATTTTCGGTTGGGCACCAGCATTAGAAGTTGCCGATTCAACATCAGATCATAAAGGTGATGAAGTTTCTGTTGAAGCTATTGCACAAAGTAATCCTGATTGGCTTTTCGTATTAGATCGTGATGCTGCAATATCTGGTGAAAAAGATTCAGTTCCTGCTCAGGATGTTATTGCTAACGCACCTGCTCTTCAAAAAACAACTGCTGTTTCTAAAAAACATATTATTTATGCACCAGCAGATACTTACACAAACGAATCAATTCAGACGTATATAGAGTTGTTTGAAAACCTTGCAAATACTTTAGCTAAGTAGTGTAAAGGAGTATGAAATGTGCTGAAAAATGTAACTTCTAGGGTTGAGATAAATTCTCAACCCCAGTTTTATAACTACAATAAAATATGGACAAGACCTTTTATATTAGCGATTATAGTTGTTATTATTTTAGGCATTATATCACTGTTTACTGGAGTTTATGATATACGTGGACAAGAGGATGGAATGGAGATGTTTTTCATAACTCGTGTTCCGAGAACAGTTGCATTAATGCTTACTGGAGCTGCAATGTCAATGGCAGGACTCGTAATGCAACTGATTACACAGAATCGTTTTGTTGAACCTACTACAACAGGGACTATTGAATGGTCAGGTTTAGGGCTGCTTTTTGTTTATTTATTATTTCCTGCCCCGACTTTAGTTTTAAGAATGACTGGTGCAATCATTTTTTCTTTTATAGGAACTATGATTTTCTTTTTATTTTTAAGAAGAGTTAAACTTCGTTCGTCTTTAATTGTCCCGATTATTGGATTGATGCTTGGAGCAGTCATTTCTGCAGTGTCCACTTTTATGGGACTCCTTTTTCAAATGACACAAAGTATTGAAACTTGGTTTGTAGGTTCTTTTGCGCCTGTTCAGGTGGGAAGATATGAATATTTATGGCTAATTGTTATCGTTACTTTGTTTATTTTTCTTTATGCGAATAGATTGACTTTAGCTGGACTAGGAGAAGATGTCGCAACAAGCCTTGGCGTTAATTACAATAGGATTGTTCTTATGGGGACTGCCCTTATTTCTCTTGCAGTTGGAATTGTTGCAGCTGTTATTGGAAACTTACCTTTCTTGGGCTTAATTGTCCCAAACATTGTTTCAATGTATAGAGGCGATGATCTTAGGAGTAATTTACCTTGGGTATGTTTGATAGGGATGGGAACTGTAACTGCCTGTGACATAATTTCTCGAACAATTATAATGCCTTTTGAAGTACCCGTTTCTTTAATACTTGGAACAGTGGGTGCAGTCGTGTTTATTATTATCTTATTGAGACAAAGAAAACCAAGGAGGCTACGATGAGCACATTGGAATATAGAAATAAAGAAAATGTCGAAATCGATTCTAGCCTTCATAATAAAAATAGATCAGCTAGGGCTTTTCGTTCTAAGAAGGAAGAAAGGCGTTATTGGATTTTGCTGATAACATTGATTGCTTTGGGCATCCTTTCTTCATATGGACTTTTAGTTTATAACAATCCAGTTCCGATTGATTCACCTTCTTTTATCCCAGTTGTTAAGAGAAGGATAGTAGCTATTGTTGCAATGATTATTGCAGCAGTTTGTCAGAGCTTGTCGACTGTTGCTTTCCAATCCATTACGCATAATAGGATTATAACTCCTTCGCTTTTAGGTTTCGAATCACTTTACTCAACAATTCAAACTAGTACTATATTTTTCTTTGGTGCTAGTGCATTGATAAATTTTACTGGGGTTGGATCATTTTTATTTCAAGTTGTTGTTATGGTTTTAATGAGCTTGATACTTTATGGATGGCTCCTTTCTGGTAAATACGGGAATTTACAACTTATGCTTTTAGTTGGAATTATTATTGGCACTGGGCTAAATTCAGTGGGAACTTTCATGAGAAGACTACTTGCGCCTTCTGAATTTGATATTTTACAGGCAAGATTGTTTGGTTCTGTTAATAATGCAGATTCTGCATATTTTCCTATTGTAATTCCTATGGTAATAATTGTAGCAATATTACTTCTTGCTCATTCTAAGAATCTAAATATATTGTCACTAGGGAAGGATGTTGCTACTTCTTTTGGAGTTAAATATCAATCTAATGTAATTTATACGCTTGTATTAGTAGCTATTTTGATGTCAATTTCAACAGCTTTGATTGGACCACTTACTTTCTATGGTTTTTTAGTAGCAACTTTGAGCTATCAGGCGGCGTCAACTTATGATCATAGATATATTTTTCCAATGGCTCTTGCTATAGGATTTTTGATAATAACGAGTGCTTACTTTTTGATGTATCATGTATTCCATGCTCAAGGTGTAGTTTCAGTTATTATCGAATTATTTGGTGGAATAATATTTTTAACTGTAGTTTTAAGGAAGAGGGCTTTATGATAAAAATTGATAATGTTAAAAAGTTCTATACTGATAAGGTAAAAATAGGACCTTTGAATATTGAAATACCAAAAGCGGGTTTTACTTCTTTGATTGGACCAAATGGCGCTGGAAAGTCTACTACACTTTTGATGATTGGAAGACTCTTGGATATGGAGGAAGGTCAAATTCAGGTGGCAAATATGGATGTTTCTCAAACCAAATCAAAAGACTTATCAAAAATTCTGACTATATTGCGTCAAGAAAATCATTTTGTAACTAGGCTTACTATTAGACAACTAGTTGGATTTGGACGATTTCCTTATTCAAAGGGAAGATTAACTATAGAAGATGAGGTTATTATTTCTAAATATATCGATTTTTTAGACTTAACTGATTTAGAGAATAGATATTTAGATGAGCTTTCTGGTGGTCAAAGACAAAGGGCATATGTAGCAATGGTTTTGTGCCAAGAGACTGAATACGTACTTTTGGACGAGCCTCTGAACAACCTTGATGTTGCTCGTTCTGTTCAAATGATGGAGCATTTAAGACGTGCAGCTAATGAATTTGGAAGAACAATTCTGACTGTTATGCATGATATAAATTTTGCAGCCAAATACTCTGATAGAATTTGTGCTATGAAAGATGGACAAATTGCCGCTTTTGGAACAGTAGAAGAGGTTATGGACTCGAAAATTTTGACAGATATTTTCGAAACAAAAATAGAAATTATCGAAGGTCCTTATGGGCCACTCGCTGTTTATTAGTGACAAAGTTTTAAAAAAAGAAGCAGCTTAAAAAATGAGTGTGCCAAGAATTAAATTATTTACTGTAGCTTGCATAGATCTTAACTGTTACCCTAGTTGAAGTTGCTGTCTGTATTTTACAGGCGGCAGCTTTTTTTAATGTCATTGCCCACGAGAATGATTGAAGTATGTCATAACGAGAAATTTAGTGAAATTCGCCATTAAAAAAATCTGATTTCTAATCAACTTACTCAATAATAGAAAGGCTTAGGAGATATTTCTAAGCCTTTTTCGAAGTTTTTAATGTAAGAAAATTTATGAAAATAGCTTTGATTTTTTATGTGTTCAAAAAGATTTGGTTTTTCTAATACTAACGGAGCGGTTTAGTGGAATAAATAGTCAGTTATAGAGAACACTAATATGAGGTGTTTTCTTATGAAAAAAGTTATTTTTTTAATTATTGCCATTTCTCTTTTTGGCAATTTATCAAAAACTAAAGCAATGATAATTGAATATGATGAAATTACTAAATCTGATAAAGCAGATGTTACCCTTTATGCAAAAAAGATGAATGGTGTATATACAGATTTTAAAATTGTATTTCAAGGCGGTGTCATTACACGACCTTATTGGATAAATACAACAAGTCCTACTTGGTCCCCTCAAATTCTCTATGAGGACATTAATAAAGATGGAAAAAATGAGTTAATCATAATTTTGACCAAGGGTACTGGTATTGGAATATTAGAAAAAAAGTTCACGTTTTCCAAGTCAAAATTCAAAGAATAAATAAGGAGCTTGTGGAAGTACCAGCTGAAGTGCTTGTTGATGACCCAATTGGAATAGTGTTAAAAAACGTAAAGACCAAGTTGCTTTCTAATAAAGCAATTATTAGTATGGGTGAAAAGAAATATGTAATTGATACCAAACCTTTAAAAATTGAGTCTAATCATTTATTTCCTGATATATATTTTGGCAATCTTATCAGCTTTGAAATAAACGATAATCACCTTATTGTGAAAATAGGGGGGCAAATTTCTCAAGCAGGTGGAAGTATAGGTGATATTCAAATTACTTATATTTTTAAGGATAAAATGTATCAAGCAAAATCAATCAAATTTAAACCAAATGAATAAAGTATTCTTTAACTAACGGAGAGCTTTAATTAAAGATTACTGAGTTGCATAGGCAGCTCTTTTTTCTATATTGAACTAACGAAACATTTAAATAGACAAGTTATAAAATGAAAAGAAAAAAAGCATTCAGGTGAATGCTTTTTCACTTTACAATATCAACAGCTTTGCCTGGTAATATGTCTCTCCAATATTGTCGGTAGATTAGACACCCATTTTTCTACGGGTATTGCTTGTTTTTTTCGTTTGCTGGCTTTTCATTTTTTTTGTTGAAAGGTCGGCATGCTTTTTTCCTTTATTAGCAGTGGAATGGTTCTTTTTGTTTTCAAGTTGCTGTTTTACTGCCTCTTGCAGGCTGATTTTCTTTTTTGGTACATCAGTTTGATTATTCTCGGTCATAGGAAATGCTCCTTTTCGAATATGATAGTTAGTCCAGTATAATCTATTTTTTATTATTTGTGAAACTTTCTACTTTAACTTACAACAAGTGAAGACTCTTTTTTATTAACAGGGCATAATAGTTCAACAATGTTTTTAGTTTTAATGGTAAATATGTTCATGCAGGAGGGGTTAATGTAAGAGAGGTTGACATGTGAATTAGATTACTTAAACAAACGGAGTGGGTTAATTTAAGATCATTGAGTTGCATAGCCAGCTCTTTTTTATTGAACTAACGGTGTAGTTTAGTTAAGCAACAGTAGTGAGTTTTTGTTAAAATGAAGTTAGTCAAAATTTACAAAAAAAACTAAAGGAGGGTTAATGTTGAAAATTAATTTGAACAAATCTCTTGCTTGGAAAATGGGGGAGATGATTGAAGCTGGCTTATTAACATATAAGCATTATTTATTATTTTGTGACGAAATTATTGATAAATCCGAATGCCCTCCTTATTGGATTATAGAACTTTCATTAACAAAACTTCAAAACAATGCAGTAAGAATTGTAAATAACTATGCAAATTCGGAGCCCTTTGAAAATTTTTCTGAATTAAACGATTTCTATTTGGCTTGTTTATTTTTAAAATATAAACAACGTCAAATATCTTGGGCAAGTTTTCTTTTTAGTGCTGGATGGTATTGTGACGGTTCTCATTGTTCAATCCATTGTGAATTTTTTTATGACCTGCTTAATGCTTATGAAAATTCCAAATACAGTCAAGGTTTAGAAGAAATCCAAGTAATAGATGTTGAAAATCTTCTTAAGATAAATATCAGTGAAGCACAAGCTATTTATAAGATATTTGAATATTACTTTGACAAATATGTATCTAGTTCACTATGAATACTAAAATTAATACTCTTATAGGAGCCTCAAATCAGGTGGATTTTCTTATTCAATTAAGGAGTGCTTTAGTGAAATAAGGAGTACATTAAGGGGCAGGTTAATTCAACAAGAATATAAGATATTATTGAGTTATATAAACTACAAAGGAAGTGTAGAAGTGTTTTATTACTCAAAAAAGAAGAAAATACGAGGTTGGAAAAGACATAAGAGAAAAATTGAAAGATGGAAGCTAAACGCAATAAATTTAGATATGGACTTATTAAGGGATTACCAAAGAGAATACGAAAAATTATGGATTCATCCCTTTTATGCATGGGTACGAATAAACCCTCCCAATTGGTATAATCGACTTTTACTTGATGCAATGATAGAAGTTTACCTGGATTGGCATCAAAAAATGATAGATGAAAATGAAGAATTTTATTTAAAAATCTGGCTGTATGACCCTAATTTTATCAATTCACAAATTGTCGTTGCATATAGAGATTGTCTTGATTTCTATAATAAAACCTTCAAAATAAGGGGAGAAAACAAGGAATTCCCTTTCTATAAATATCATTCTTTGAGGGACAAGCTAGAACAATTCCAATGGGATTTGCACATAGAGCTTGATTATTACGATGAAAACGACTTGAATGAATCGTTAGAAGAAGGAAGTTTAACTGAAAAAGAAGTATCAAAAATTAAGGAAAAAGCCTATGAAACCATAAAATTTGAAAATGAATTTGGGAGTTTCCTGCAATATAGTCTAGACGAAGGAGATGTTTGGATAGGGACTTTAAAGTGAGAAAGATAGTATGTATATGCATTACAGCAAACTGATTGGGAAAATCGACTTTAATACGTAACGTCTGTGTGTAAATAAGCATAACAAAGGTTTTATTTTTTATAATGGAATTGCAACTCAAAAGTCTAAATTATTTCAAACTATTTTAAGAAGAGAAAGGCTTGGGAATTATTCCTAAGCCTTTTTGGAGTTTTTCAATAAAAGAAAATAACATTGATTTTATGTACTTAGTAAGTTCTTTGTTGGCTTTTTGCTACTCCAACTTCTGTTGTAATCAATCTTCTATTTACAATATTCCATAGAAGTATGCTCATACATAAATTTGAATTATGAACATCTTTTAACGAAATTCTATAAAAGTTTTTTTGAAAAAATGAACTATTTATGATGCTAAATTGTTACTTGTGTAGAAATCGGAAAAGGAGGTGGGATTGTGAAACAGATTAGCGATGAGAGGGTATTGTTTCAAACATATTATAAAGAGGTTTTCAGAGCTTGCTATTACATGCTTCAAAATAAATACGATGCAGAGGATCTTTGTCAGGATGTATTTGCAAAAGCTTTGAGTGAAGATTTTCAAGCTATACAAAATCAAAAATCTTGGTTACTTAGTATTGCTATGAATATGTCTCGAAATTATTTAAAGAAAAAGAACAGGCTCCTATTAAAAGAAAATTTTGATTTCCTATCATTTATACGAGTTGACAATACCCAAAATATTGAGCGAACAATACAGCTCAATGAAAATAAAAGTGAGTTAGTCGATTTAATGAACAAACTGCCTGTTCGTATACGGAAGGTAATGATATTGAAATATGTCCATGATTGTAAAGATAGAGAAATCGCTGAAGTTCTAAAAATCCCAGAGGGGACGGTTAAATCGAGGCTTTTTAAAGGTAAAAAATTAATGAAAAAGTTTATCCAAGTAGATGGAAATTATTTATTCGAATGGAGGGATCATCGTGAGTAATATGGACGATTTAATAAAAGAAAAAGTGAAGTACGATCAAGTAGATTATCCTAATGAGAATGAAATGTGGAGTAAAATCATCCGTAAACAAGAAAATCATAAGTATAAAACTAAAAAACATAGCTATAAACCCAAAATTATATTAACTGCCATAATGTTTACAATTGTTTTATCAGCCACACCTGTATTTGCCAAATATTCAACAGAAATCTTGGACTGGATGCGAAATATGAATAGAACAGGCGTTATTACTTCTTTAGAAAATGGCTTTGGGCAGGAAGTCAATAAAACTGTAGAAAACGAAGCGGGTGTATTAAATATTCATAATGTAATTTCAGATCAAAATGGGACTACTATTAACTTTAGCTTAGACATTGATCACGATTATCCAATAGATTATGCAGACTTCGAAAAAGCATTACTCAAAATAAGTGACGGCAAAGAAATAAAGATGGAGGCTAACGCAGTATATAATCAGGAAACAGATCAATTAGTAGGGATTCTAAAAACAGATGAGGAAATCCCACACAACAGCAATGTTACACTTCAATTTGGTGGTGTAAAGGAGATACAGCAGAAAAGTGTAGAGTTAAAAAATATAGTTCAATCGAAAGCGTTCCCTGAAAAGATTACTATAAATCAAGATGGAATATCACAAATAGAATTCACTTCAAACGGATATCAAAACGGACAATATACATTGGATTATCTTATCGACCTGGAAGAGTCCAATAACATAGAAGACGCATATGTATCTTATAAAATTCAAGATGAAACCATTGCGAGTTTTGGCGTCACTCATAAACGTCCTCAAGCAAATGTCATTAAAAGAAGTGATTCACTAGAGATACAAAAAGAAGAGATAGAAAAATTAGGAGTATTTTTAAGTTATACTGATACAGTAAGTTATAAACCAGAAACGTGGAACCTAGATTTCCAATACAATCAGGATCTTGCTAAAAAGTCTACTTTTGTTATGGGTATAGACGAAAAAATTGAGATAGGCTCTCAGCAACTTCAATTTAATGAGCTTGTCATTACACCGAGTAATGTGAAGCTTTATATTGAAGAAAAATATATAGATTCTAATTCTAATATAGCTCATTTCAATTATCGTCAGTTTAAATTACGAATTGGTGAGCAAGAATTATCGGGAGAGTATTATAAAGATTATATTTCCTTTGAAACACAGGGGCTGATAAAGGATATTACGAATAAAGAAATTTCACTTATATTAAATGATGCGAAGGTTTCTTATGAAGCTGAAAAGCAAGACAAAGTAGAGCTAACAAATATTTCTGATGTGCCAAAGACTATAAAAACAGAATTAAACGGGTATCCAATTGATATTACCTATTATACGAAAGGTAATGATTTAATTGTTGAATCAGAAAGTAAGAACGAGCAATTTGGTGGTATCACACAAAATGTTATATATCAGAATGGCAAAAAAATCTTTGCAGAAACTCGTTCTAATGATGGCGTGTTAAGAACACATAAACAAGTAGAAACATTTAAAAATATAAAGGAAAAAGATATTACATTAAACTTCTTCCTTTATACTGTCAATGAAGATCGAGCTAAAACTATTGTTTTACAGTAAATCGTTTTAACTTCTTTATGTAACGAAAGTGAAACGGCAGTGACAAGTGTTTTATTATTTTTAGTAATTATGGGTATTTTGATGTCAGGTCTAGTTAATATTGATTAAAGAAAATCGCTAATATTTTAAAAGTGTCTTTTTCAATTAACAGGTGGTTTGTTAAATTTTGAAAAAAGAGATATAAAAACATCTGCCTTTTTTAGAAAAGCCAAAATAAAAACAGAGTTTGATCTACAAAACGTAATAGAATCAACCCTGTTTTTATCGAAGAATATTATTGATTATTTGTATTTATATGAACCGATTACATCGCCTTTTTTCCCTATATCAAAACGCATCACTAATTTTCCGTTTTCGCGATAATACCAGATTTCTTTTCCCTCCACTCTATCTTCCGGTATACCGCCAGCTTAAACTGGTTCTATTTCAGAAGTGGGACCGAAATCACGAGATACATTTTCCTTTGATAAACCTATATAGAATTCGGTCTCTTTAATTTGGATAATATTTTCTCTCATCATACCAGTAATATCCATCATTGTATCTTTACTTCGTTGTACAGCTTTAGGTACTACTTTTTCTATCGCTAGTCTTGTTTCCGAACTTAATTGTTCCATTTTAACGTCTTCATAAAAATCTATATAATCACTTAATACGTTATATTTGATATCGTCAAAATAATCAGCTTATGTTACCGAAACATACTGCTTAAAGAACAAACCATATATGATTTCATCGTATAAAGCTCTATACTTATTTATTAATTCTGAATCTAAAGTTTGGCTTCCTAAATTTCAGCTTCGTTTTTCGAGTATTCTTGCAATGCTATTCCGTATCGGTTTTCGTTCATCAAGTTTTTAATCGAGTTAATTTGTTCAATTGTATCGTTTTTTTTCCGTTCGATAACTGTTGCTTTATACGCTTCATCTCTTGCAATATGCTCTTTTTCAAATACATTAGCAAAATGAATGCCAATGAGGCTGGGACATAACTAGCTTCAATTAGTGAGAAATCCGAATTTGAATGCATTCAAATTCGGATTTCTCTATTTTTTATGTTGCCTTTATATATATTTTAGCTAATGGCTGTGAATTTTCTTAAATTCACAGCCATTAATGCGAGGCCCATCTCGTTTTCAACCTTCGATTTTCCTCGTACAGAAAATCGAGTGAAACGTAAATTAGCCTTCAAGAATCCAAAAACTGGTTCCACGTCAATTTTGCGTTGACGATAAATGGTACTTGTTTTTTCTTCTGAAAGCTTTGCTCGCACATATTCTTTTTGTTCTTCCCACTTCTCATTCACCATTAACTTACGATTATTTCCTTCTTTTGCTTTTGTACATAATGAACGTAAGGGGCATCCGGAACAGTCTTCACATTCGTATACCTTAAACTCACGCGTGAAATCATACTTATCCGTTTTCGTGGTACGATATTTAAATACAAGCTGTTGTTGATTTGGGCAAGTGTATCGATCATTTTCTTTATCATAATCCCAGTTCGCTGTATTGAATTCGTTTTGTTTATGCTTTTTCTTCTGTTCTTTTAAATACATATTGTACGTGATTAAGGCTTCTCTCTTACGATTCGAAAAGATATCATCATAATTTTGTTCACTGCCATATCCGGCATCTGCGACAATGTGTTTTGGTAACTTAAAATAACGTTGTTCGATTTCATCTAAAAATGGGATTAATGTACGTGTATCTGTTGGGTTCGGAAAAATGCTGTAGGCAAGCGCATACTGACCTTCTGTTGCCACTTGTATGTTATAACCTGCCTTCAATTGACCATTTTTCATATAGTCATCTTTCATACGCATAAATGTCGCATCCGGGTCTGTTTTCGAATAACTATTTCGTTCGTCAAAGATTCCGAAGTCTCTTTGATATTTTAGTTTGCGTTCAATATAGTCGATTAATTGTTTACGCGCTTGCTTTGGGAATTTCCGTTCTGTTCTTAAAGCCTTTCGCTCTGCTACATCCGATGAGTCCTCAATTTTTCGATCATATTCAGAAATCACTTCATCTACTTTTTCGACCATTCGAGCGAGGTCTTCCAATGCTAATTCCTTTTCATTTTCCCGTTCAATTTCTGGCATGATTTCTTTTTCAAGCAGCTCATCATATAGCTGGTTTGACTTTTCAATTAGTCCGTTATGATATTTCTCAATCGACTTTTTCCACACGAATGTAAATTTGTTCGCATTCGCTTCAATCTTTGTTCCATCAATAAAAATAGCTTCCTGGTCAATTAATTCATCCTGTACCAGCTGGCAGCGGAATTGAACGAAGCATTGACGAATCAACTCTTTCACCTCTGGTTGGACATGGAATCGGTTGATTGTGCGATAGGTTGGTTCATGCCCTTGAGCTAACCACATCATCCGAAGACTATCTTTTAAAAGCGCTTCAATTTTGCGCCCTGAGAAGACAGATTGCGTGTAGGCACATAAGATAATTTTAAGCATCATGCGTGGATGGTAGGCAGGACAGCCCTCATTTCGAAGGAATGGTTCAAACGCTTCAGGCGGGATACTTTCGACTAAATGGTGGACATGGAAGGCAATATCATTCTTTTGTAACTTCACTTCTAAATTAAAAGGCAAAACTAATTGATTCATGTTATAATCTTTAAACATAAGAACCCTTCTTTCTGAGATTTGGTATGTGGTGTACTTTTATCTTATCAGAGGTGGTTCTTATTTTAATGTAAAAACAATCAAAGCCGTTGAAATTTTACTTGTCGTAAAATTTCAACGGCTTATTATTTTTAAGAGGAGGGTTATGTCTCAGCCTCTATTAATCCAGTTATCGTCAACGCCATAGTTTTGTTCAATATCCAACGCTCACTATCAATTTCGTTTTCTATATCGGTAAAATATATAATGAAAAAATCAAGACCACTAATATATCTTTAATATAATAGCAGTCTTGATTTTTATCTCTTACATAAGATAAGAACACTAGTATTCTTATCTGTTTTGGAAAGCTTGACCGAAAAATTTTTAAGCTGCAATAATTTGTTTTTGTTGCAGCATCGAAGCGTCTTCATCTGAAGCAGGAGCATAACCTTTTTCAATTAATTCTTTAATATATATTTTATTATAGATAAACGAGAAAACTATTCCCGTTATCCAAGCGCCAAGGCCAAATGTGAATGTTCCAAAAACCATTTCTAAAATGAGCATAATTATTGCCCACTTTAAATCTCCTCTAAATAGTGCAGGTATGAAACCAAAAAAGAAAGTCGTCCAACTAAAGCCGACCTTAACTTCCTTAATTAACCCTCCAGAATTTCTTAATCTTACCTTCATTCCTTAAAAACTCCCTTTTAATACAAAATTGTAAAGACAAGGATAAATAATACACTATTATGTAATTCGAATCAATAGTATTTATGATATTTTCGTCCCTAGCAAAACCTTATTTTTCCGCAATTTATAGGAGATAAGTCATGGAATTTAAAATAGGGGCATTTCAGCAACAATCTTTTCTTTCGGTCAATTGAATATATCACCGCAAAAAAATTACTACTTTCCTTGAAATACGTTTTCCCATCTTTATAAGGGAGAGCACGGTACTTCCTTTCAATTAAAAAATAGGGGTTTTAAATTTGAAAAACATTAAATTATAAGCTTCAGGCATTTTACTAACTGCATTCGCGGCACCAACTATTGCGTCAGCAAAAACGAACCGAAATCATTAAATAACCTTACAATCTATAATATTTTGTGGGTCAAATTAATCGTTAAAAAGAGCAGAGGTAGTCAGGATAACGGTAATAACGGATCTTCTAGTTCTAACAACGCTGATAAACTTTCAGAATCAAAAGGATCTTATACAGTAGTAAAAGGGGATACATTGTCATGAAGCGCATCGAAATTCAAAGTATCTGTTGAACATATGATGTCAGTCAATACCTTACTAGTACAATAATCTACATTGGCCAAGTTCTGAATTTCGAAAAGACACAGACTTTAGGCATTTTAGATTGGCCATCTCAAGGAGTTATTACATCTGAGTTCGGAACTAGGGTACAACTATATCAATCAAAGCTGCTGCTGCTGGTTTTGTAACTCAATCCTATTATTCTAGTTCTTTCGGAGAAGTAATTTTTATTTCTCACAATATTAACGGCCTAACTTACGAAGCTCTATATATGCGTTCAGGTTCTCGAGCAGTCAAAGTAGGGGATAAAGTAAACGCAGGACAGTTCATAGGATATATAGGCACTACAGGAAATTCAACGGACCAACATTTACATTTCTAAGTACATAAAGGCGGATATCATTAGGTGCATTTGTAATGGTTATTAATATTTCTTTTTTTGAGCACAATGAATGGTACGATACAGTTTGATGGATTTCATCGGGTGTACTATGTATAGGGCTATTACTTATTCCTACATACTCTGAACCCAAAAGTAATAATTGATAATTTTTGCATTTTAAAATATTTAAATACAACAATTAATACGAAAACAGCCTTTGATTAAGATCGGTGTTATATTTTAACAGGTAATATTGTTTGATTACAGAATATTTCAATGGATTAAAAACAAGCGGATACCATGTCTAATTAAGATATGGTATCCGCTTGTTTCTTTCATTATAAAAAAGGACGAACAAACTGCTGGAATCTATTGGTTAAATTAACAAAAAAATGTTGGTTATAATTTTGTGAATTTTATTCAATGAATGGGATTTAAATTGAATGATATAAGTATATAAAGCTCCAAAATGGTTATTCTATTCGGAAATAAAGCAATATTAACAAAAATAACATAATTAACAAATGTAATAAAAATATTGGAAAGTTACACAAAAATGTCACAAAAATATTAAAAATATCAGTACATTTAAAAGATAATATTCCGATATTTAATAATGTCTAATGTCTATAATTACGATCCTCTTTCTTTAAAAAGTAAACCTCTATTAAACCGGATGTTATTTGAATAGTAATACTAGGATAACATTAGGAATTCCCCAAAAAACAAAAAAATTATTGTAATAGAGCATTGAGAGATAGTAATAGGAGGAACAAAATGAGAAATTTTTTCGAAGATCCGTACATAAATATTGATCAGCAACTAATAACCTTAGTCAGTGAAATTAGTGAATATAAAGGTATGTTGACCGCTTATAAAGAGCAAAGACCTGATATATTCACTAGCCTTGAAAAAGCTATACCCCTACAATACATAAAAAACTATATCTCAGTTTATGAGGACATAAAAGTTTCAAATAAGCGATTAAAAGAAATTATTTTAGATGATATGATGCCTCAATCAATTTCGGAAGATGCGATTTTTTGTTATTATGAAACTTTGACTCTTGTACATAAAAAATCTCGTACTTTTTCTATAAGTCCAGATACTATACAAGAATTGCATTTTCAATTAATTCATTATAATACCTCTGACAGTGCAAAATGGCGCCAAAAGCCATTTTCTATTCCAGGAATTCCTGAAAAAGGGATGCACACGATTTGTTATCGTCCTCTTCCACCTGAAAATGTTCCGCAAGCTGTAGAACAATTATGCAACCAGTACGATTTATTAAACCGCAAAAAAGAGATGCCTACACTTATATTGATCGCTCGTTTTATATTTAATTTTTATTGCATAATCCCATTTAGTCAAGGTAATGGTAGATTAACATTAATGTTCTTGCAATTACTATTAGTAAAAAGTGGACATACATTTGTGAAATATGTTTGTTTAGATGAATATATAAAGAAAAGAGAATCAGAATACTATGAGGCCATATTTAAATCATCGGTTAATTGGTACTGTAATGGACATAATATGAACTTCTGGTTAAAAGAGTTCTTAATGATTATTTTAGAGGCTTATAAAGATTTACATAGCAGAGTACTGGATTCTATATGTAAACATACTAAGGTAGAGCGAATTCAGAATTTCATTCATAATCAACAACAACCTTTTACAAAAGATTGCATTCGAAGCATTTATCCAGATATAGCCGAAAGTACAATTAGTAAAGCTTTAACTGATTTGCAATTATTAGGTGAAATTAAGCTTATCTCAAAAGGAAGAAATGCCCGATGGATGACAGTCCAATCTTAGTCTATACCTTTTTAGGTGAGCTACTAAGTTTTTTAAAACAAAATAAAAATCTAATTTAAGAACCAATTGCCAATCTTCAATAAGCAATTGGTTCTTTACATTTCAATCTAGAAATATGAAAAATCTCAAAAGTGCCTTGTAACTACAAAGTCAAGGATACCCCTCAATAATGAAAAGTTAGTAGGTACCATCTCACAGCTAATATCTATTCCAGAAGAGTCTTATTGGGAATCAATATATTTAAACTTCAGCTTATTTCGGCAGGTGTCCAAACACCTTCTGAAATATAGGAACTAAGTCTAAGAACGCCACGGTATTCCGAAATGACTGACATTGTGCTGGCCCATGCCTAGCCTAAGCACAATGCCGATTCCGGACTTAACTATGCCAAGGGAAAGTTGATAGAATTATTCCAATTCGTTTAATTACCTAATTATTAACAAAAATATGTCATTATTTAGTGGTCAGACGACTGAACTTCGCTGTATTGTGACACATTCAGATGAATATTGTTAATATTAATCAATTTTTAGACTCGAAATTACAGTGAAATAACCTATTTTAGCTTGAAATAGGTTAATTTCGTAGTTATTTGCTAAAAAATGTGTACATGACTAAAATTTACATCATAGGAAATAGAAAGAATTTTTCCTAAACTTAAGTAAATGGGGGGTGCTCAAAATATATATAAAACCGTATGAATTATTATGAAAAATATCAAATAGGGAGGTAAATAGAATGAAAAGGAAATTAATTAAAGGATTAATGATAACATCCATTGTTGCAACAGGAGTTATTCCTGTACATACTTTTGCAACACCTATTGCTCAAGCAGAACTTCAAGAAGAGAACATGACTCTTTCTTCATCTTTAAGAAAATTAGGTGCACAATCTAAATTAATCCAAATGTATATAGACCAATCTTTAATGAACCCGAATGTACAGCTAGATGAAGTACCAGCTTTACATACAGATCAATTTCTAATAAAACAAGATATGAAAGAATGGACATCGGAACTCTACCCAAAGTTAATTTTAATTAATTCAAAAAGTAAAGGATTTGCTACTAAATTTAATAGCTATTATCCAACATTAAAAGATTATGTAGATAATAAGGAAGATAAGGAAGGTTTCCTTGATAGGCTGGAAGTCCTTCAAGAAATGGTTATGACAAACCAAGAAAATATTCAATATCAAATTAATGAATTAACAGATCTTCAATTACAGCTTGATAAAAAACTTAAAAATCTCGATACTGATGTGGCAAAAGCTCAGGAAGTACTTAGTTTAGAAGGTACAGGGAAAATAGACAAGCTAAAAGGCGAATTACTTGATACTAAAAAATCCATTCAAAATAATTTGCAAGAAATAGCGTTTCTACCAGGGGCTTTAAATGAACAAGGACTAAAAATATTCCAAGAAATCTATAGTCTATCAAAAGATATTATTGAACCAGCTGCTCAAACAGCGGCAGCAGCGTATAACAAAGGAAAAGAAATTAACAACGCTATTTTAGAAGCAGAGAAAAAAGCAGAGCAAGAAGCAAAAGATAAGGGTAAATCTGCTTTAGAGATTGAAGCTGCTAAAAAAGAAGCGCGGGAAGCAATTGAAAAAAATAATAAAGGTGAAATTGCAGCTGCAGCAGCTACAAAAGCGAAAGAGCATGACCTTATGAAAGTAATTGACTCAGAAAGAATCAAGAAAACATATAGTACCTTCGCTGAAGTAAATAATCTAAAGGCAGAACAACGAGCATATTTAGATGATTTAGAGCAGCAAAACCAAAAATTATATGATTTAACAACGAAACTATCGATAGCAGATTTACAAAAATCAATGCTTCTTCTTATGCAACATGATTTACATACATTTGCTAGTCAAGTGGATGTAGAACTTGACCAATTGAAACGCTATAAAGAAGATTTGAATTTAATAAAAAACAGTATCGCAAAATTAAGTACTGATGCTGAAACTGCTAACAATCTATCTCAAAAAGATACATTAAGACGATTAAAAAATGGTATTGGTCAACTTGAAGAACAAGTTCATAAATTTTGATAGTTTATCGAAAAATTAGGAGGGATTAGATTTGAAGAAATTTTCATATAAGGTGTTAACCGTGGCCACTTTGGCAACGGTTATAACTGCAACTAACAGTGGTCCTATTCAGGCGTTTGCGCAAGAACAGAGCTTTCAAGAACATAAAATTGGTAATTATTACACATTAGGACCTGAAGGACTGAAGAAAGCGTTAGCTGAAACTGGTTCTCATATTCTTGTAATGGATTTGTACGCAAAAACAATGATTAAACAACCAAATGTAAATCTATCAAATATTGATTTAGGTTCTGAAGGGGGAGAGTTAATCAAAAATATTCACCTTAATCAGGAACTGTCTCGAATCAATGCGAATTATTGGCTAGATACAGCGAAGCCAAAAATTCAAAAGACAGCACGTAATATTGTAAATTACGATGAACAATTTAATAATTACTACGACACATTAATAGACACTGTAAAAAAGAAAGATAAGGAAGGGCTAAAAGAAGGTATTGGTGATTTAATCAGTTCGATTGATACAAATTCAAAAGAAGTTACAGAAGTCATAAAGATGTTAGAAGCCTTCAAAACAAAGCTATATACAAATACTATAGATTTTAAAAATAATATTGGTGGTCCAGATGGGAAGGGTGGATTAACGGCAATATTAGCGGGCAAACAGGCATTGGTTCCACAACTTCAAGCTGAAATTGAGAATCTACGTTCCACTCAAAAAGCACATTTTGACAATGTACTAGCATGGTCAATTGGTGGTGGATTGGGAGCAGCAGTTTTAATTATTGGAACTATTGCAGGGGGGGTAGTAATTGTTGTGACTGGCGGAACAGCAACGCCACTTGTTGTCGGTGGCCTTACAGCTCTCGGTGCGGCTGGTATTGGTTTAGGAACAGCAGCTGGTGTTACAGCATCTAATCATATGAACTCCTACAACGAAATTTCCAATAAAATCGGGGAATTAACGATGAAAGCCGATTTCGCTAACCAAGCAGTTATTTCACTTACTAACGCCAAAGACACTTTGACATACCTATATCAAACAGTGGATCAAGCGATCATGTCTTTAACGAATATTCAACAACAATGGAATACAATGGGGGCAAATTATAAAGACTTATATGATAATATCGATCAAATGCAAGATCATAAGCTCTCTTTAATACCGGATGATTTAAAAGCGGCTAAACAAAGTTGGAATGATATTCATAAAGATGCGGAATTTATTGCAAAAGACATTGCTTTTAAACAAGAAGATAAAAATTGAAAATAAATTACATATAGGAGGAATATGAAATGAATAAAAAATCTCTTTACAAAGTACTCGCTGTATCAACGTTTTTAACTTTGACAACAACTTCTGTAGTCTCTCCAGTAGCAGCATTTGCAGAGACAAGTAAAATTGAGCAAACAAGCAATAGTGATACGTCTCTTTCAGCAAATGAAGTGAAGATGAAAGAAACTTTGCAAAAGGCGGGGCTTTTTGCAAAATCTATGAATGCTTATTCGTATATGTTAATTAAAAATCCAGATGTGAACTTTGAAGGGATTAAAATTAATGGATATCCGGATTTACCAGGTAAAATTGTACAAGATCAAAAGGATGCTAGAGCACACGCCCTTACATGGGATACAAAGGTAAAAAAACAGCTTATAGATACATTAACAGGTATTATTGAATACGATACAAAGTTTGAAAATTATTATGACATAATTGTAGATGCAATAAATACAGGAGATGGAGAGACGTTAATAGAAGGGATTACAGATTTACGAGAAGAGATTCAACTAAATCAAAAGTATGCTCAACAATTAATAGAAGAATTAACTAAATTAAGAAATGATATTGGACAAGATGTTAGAGCATTTGGCAGTAACAAAGAGCTTTTGCAGTCGATTTTAAAAAATCAAGGGGTTGCAGTTGAGGACGATCAAAAGCGCCTAAATGAAATTTTAGAATCAGTAAACTACTATAAGAAACTAGAGTCTGATGGAATAATAACAATATCTGTGCCTTCTATTCCTACGTGGATTGCTGGTGGTGTTATGCTGGGGATAGCGAGAGATCAATTAGGTCAATTAGAACCGTTATTAGCACAATTAAGACAGACAGTTGATTATAAAACAACATTAAATCGTGTAGTTGGTATTGCACATAGTAATATTAGTGAAATGTACAATGCACTTGATGATGCTATTAATGCCCTTACTTTTATGTCTACACAATGGAATGATTTAGACTCTCAATATTCAGGAGTATTGAGACATATCGAGAATGCATCTGATAAAGCAGAACAAAATAAATTCAAATTTTTACTACCTAATTTGAAATCAGCTAAAGACAGCTGGAAGACATTAAAAGTAGATGCAGACACATTAAAAGCAGGGATAAAAGAGTTGAAAATATAACCCGTTGTTACTCCTGCTAAATAATAAAATAAGAGGAAACAAAGGAGCGAGAAGTTAGTCACTTCTCGCTTGTTTTGCGTACTCACTTAAACATAACGTGATCTATATTAATAAATCTGATACTACCTGAACAATCAGCAAGAAAAAAATGATTGGTAATAAAATTTGAATCCATCTTGTTTTGATATAAGGGATGATCTTTAAACCTAAGAACGAGCCAACGATAGAGCCAATTGAAACAGGAATGGCGATTCCCCAGTTAACTATGCCCATAAAGTAGTAAAAGAGAAAGGCACCTGTACAACTTGAAAACGTAATCATTCTTGTTAACTCAACTGCTTTTATATACGTATATTGCTTTTTAAGGTGATAGGTTACATTCATTAGAGCTGAGCCTGGTCCAAAACCACCATCATATATTGAAACCGCAAATGGAATAAGTTTATTAATTGGTTGTTCCTCTGTCTCTTTAATATCCTTTACCATAAATTTATTACTGCAAAGCACGATGAAAAATGCGAAAATTAAGAAAATGCAAGCTACAATATTCATGATTTGTTCTGATAATCGAGTGGCTAAAAATGCGCCCAATACACCTCCCAAACTAGATATAATCATTAAAGATGCAAATTTTTTTATCGATAAATGACCTTTAATTATAAACGATACGACATTTGATAGAGCTGAAAGTCCTGTCGCGAATTTATTAACAGCTACGGTTGTATGAATCGGAATACCAATAAGTAACATTGCGGGTAACAAAACGAAGCCTGCAGCGCCGAAAAGAACACCAATGACTGCTGCGAGTAAGCCAATTGTAAATAAAATAAATCCATTTACTGAAAACCATTCCTGTAGTAAAATTTCCATCAAATCACCTCTACACCTAAATTACTGCTAAATAATACATAAAACAAATATATATAAATTGCTTACTCATAAAATAATTTTATGGATAGAGAGGAGTGAATAAAATGAATTTGCATGCATTAAGGATTTTTACGAATGTCGCAAAGCTTGGTGGAATTACTGCAGCGGCTAACAAAATGCTGCTTAGCCAACCAGCTGTCACAATTCAAATACGGAAATTAGAGAGCGAAATAGGGGCAAAATTAATTGAAGGAAAAGGACGTGGCATTCAATTAACGCCTGAGGGGAAGTTTTTGTATGAGCAGGGAATGCGTTTATTTTATTTAGAAGCACAAATTGATGAAAGACTCGGTAAATTTTTAGCGAAAGAAGAAAAAATACATATTGCTTCTTCCTATATACCAATAAACTATATACTCCCGTCGATTATAGCAGCGTATAAGCTTACTAATCCTCACATTGAATTTTTTGTGTCGCTAGGTAATGTAAAATCTGTGGAAGAGCAAGTTCTTAATTATGAAGTAGATTTTGGTTTTGTCGTGCAAAATAAAATGGGTCACCCTGATTTACAGTTTGAAAAAATAGTAGATATCCCGTTTTGGTTTGTTGTGCACCCATCACATTCTTTGGCAAATCAAACTGTCTCCATTTATGAATTATCGAATGAGGACTTTATTTATCGGGAACGTGGTAGCTCGACGCTTGATTTATTGGAGTCAGTTTTTTATACGTATAACTGTCCTTTACCTAAATTAGGACTTCAAATGCAAGGCTTACATGAATCGATTAAAGTAGTGGAAGCAGGGTACGGTATGACTTTAGCACCGTCCTACAGTGTAACTGAAAGTATATCAAATGGAAAACTGGCTAGGGTGTATATAGAACGTGCAAATATTCAGCAAAGTTTATTTATATGTACACGTAAATCAGATATAGAAGGGCATCCATTTATTCAGTATTTAAAAGAGAATTTAAACGCTGTAAATTAACCTATTTAAAAGAAATAGAACCAAAATCGGGAACTAGTATTAGAATGCGTATTCCCGATTTTTTTTCATAGAATTTCTCTTCTTTTTAATTTCCATTCCTTGTCATAATAATATATAGTAATTGTACTCAAACACAGTGAGTAAATTAATTCTTTAATAATAAGGAGGATAATATGGGGAGATTAGTTCATTTTGAAATTCATGTAAGTGACATGGAACGAGCAAAGAAATTTTATGGAGAGGTATTCGGATGGTCATTTCAAGATTGGAGTGATTATGCAGGAATGCCTTACTTTGGAGCGGTGACTGGTAATGCGGACGAACCAGGAATCGATGGGGCTTTAATGCAACGTCAAAGTGCTTCTCCGGAATCCAATCAAGCTTTAAATGGATTTGCTTGTACAATGGGTGTGGAAAATTACGATGTAACGGAAGCTAAAATTATTGAGAATGGCGGCACAGTTGCAATGCCGAAATATGCTCTTCCTGGAATGGCATGGCAGGGATACTATATTGATACTGAGGGCAATATATTCGGTATTCATCAGCCTGACAAAAATGCGAAATAGAACCATTATAATTTAAAATTATGTTTTTAAATATAGGTTCTCTGCATCTTTATTATCCAAATATAATTAACACAGAACGCTTGGTACTAGAAACCAAGCGTTTTTTTGTTACTTCCCAGGTATTTTTAATGATGATTGGCAGAAAAACAGACGCGGAAATGATAGAAGTAACCTTATATATGCTGATGCTCAGCAATTGTTTTTAAAAAACATTCCATTGAATTTGTCATATATGCATCTTTTCGTCGAATAAAGACGGTTGAAATAGTACCGTATTTTTTAGGAATAGGATGACAATAAACCTTGCCTGTAGTAGAAAGATGTTCAGCGGCTGATTGTGGTACAAGTGTAACGCCAAGACCGATGGCAACACTGTTTAAAATTGTCTCTAAAATATTAAATTCCATAATTCTCTTTGGCAATAAACCCTCATCTTTGAGCCAGAGTTCTAGCTTGGATCGATAGCCGCAACCTTGATTAGAAACAAGGATAGGTGTAGTCATAAATTCTTCTATGCGAAAGGATTTGTTTTGTGAGATGAGAACGAGATTCTCGGTAAATACATCATATTGTTCTAAAGCTGGATGTTTAATCGGCCCGGTTATAAATGCACCATCTAATTGATGATCCGCTACTTCTTTAATAAGTTCCTCAGTTAAACCAGCTTGTAGTGTTAAGTCGACATTCGGATATCCTTTATAGTAGGACGCTAGAATGGTAGGTAATATACTTACTGTTTCGACTGTACCGATTTTTAAAGTACCAGTCGGTGTATCACTATCTAAAAATACTTGTTTCATTTCCTCGACATCCTGCAAAATTTTATTAACGTAAGCAAGCATTTTTCGCCCTTCTGGATTTAATGTCATCCCTTTTTTATGGCGATAAAATAGCGGCGTATTGAGCTCCTTTTCTAATAGCTTAATACGTGCAGTTACATTGGATTGTACATAATTTAATTCTTTTGCAGCATGGCTAACACTCCCGTTATTTGCGACGCTTTTGAAAATCTGTAAATCTCGTAGTTCCATCGAGCTTTCCCCCTTAAAAACTATCATTATAAATGATAGTTAATATCACTTTCAATCATTTTACGTGATGTAATTTCTTTTTTATAATTCTCATTGTGCAATAGAAGAACTCAGTCTAAAAGCGCCACGTCCTGTGGCATTTACTGAGTGACAAACATTGTGAGGACCAAAGCATAAAGCCGATTCCGGACGCAATGATGACGACGCATAATTGATAGGGTTATATAGAAATGAGGAAAAACAGTGAGAAGAAATCAAATAATAGTAGGCGTGATCGCATGTTTAATTGCCAGTATTTCATGGGGAGCCATGTTTCCAGTAGCCGATCATGCACTTGAATATATAAATCCGCTCTATTTTTCAACTATTCGATATGGAGCGGTATCGATAGTATTAGTCTTTTTATTATGGATGAAAGAAGGGAAGAAAGCATTTCGTTTAGAGGGGAAAGGTAAATTACTCGTCTTTTTTGGGACGATGGCATTTACAGTTTACAACGTGCTTGTTTTCTTAGGACAAATGTTAATGGGGAAATCCGGTGTTATGGTAGCGTCGATTATGGAAGCACTCATGCCGATGATTTCGATTGCTATTCTATGGGGCTATAAACATGTGAAACCGAAGAAGTATATGATTAGTAGTATGATCATTGCTTTTGTTGGGGCTATTTTTGTTATTACAAAAGGCGATATGGGTTTCTTTATTACACTAAAACATAATCTAGTTTCGCTCGCATTCATTTTAATTGGTGTTATAGGGTGGGTCATCTATACAATGGGCGGTCAAACATTTAATGATTGGTCTACGCTGCGCTATTCTACATTAACATGTGTATTTGGCACAGCTGTAACAGGTATCATCACAATGATTATGACGATACAAGGGGTTGTATCAGTCCCAAGTACGGAAACGATTTTTGCTATTAAATATGATTTATTGTTTATGATGACACTACCAGGCATTGTGGCATTGCTTAGTTGGAATTACGGTGTGAAAATTCTATCATCCATAAATGGGATTTTATTTATTAATTTCGTTCCAATAACTACATTGGTCATTATGATGATACAAGGATACAATGTAACAATCTTTGATATAGTAGGGACCTTACTTGTTATTTCTGCTCTTATTTGGAATAACATCTGTCAGCGTAGAGAAGAAAACACGAGTCCGCAGGTTATGCATGAGGAAGAAGAATTACGGCAGGCTGTTTAATATTCAATGTGAAGGATTTTTTATTTTCTTTGTTTGTACGTAATTTTTTATTTGCACAAGTCTAGTAAAACAATTTATTTAAGAGAGCATGTTTTTATTAATTGAAAAAACATGCTCTCTCTTTATTAGATCTGTACATAGAATCTCTAAAATGCAGATATACGATATAGGCTTATTTCTGATTAATTTCTTAACAACAATATATTATTTCCTCAATGGACAGTTTTTACAATATGGAATATCAGCTTTTGTATTTACTTGATAGTATCGGCAACACGTTTTTCGAACAGTTACTTCACTCCATGTCTCTTTTCGCTGAAGAAAAGTTTGTAAAGGATTTTGTTTCATCCCTAACCAATTCGTTTCAGCACAAGTAAGTTCATTAAAAAGCTCATTTAATTCATTTAAAGAATATTCATCTTCATTTTTGCGAAGAGTGGCAAGTAGCCTTACAGCGATATTTTCCCATAAAATCTTTGAGGAAATTCTACATTCCTTGCTAATAATAGTAATCATTGGTGTTAAATTTTGAGCAAAAAGGCGTTTTTTCCAACAGTCTTCAAAAAGTTCTGTTGAGTTTTCTTCAATTAGCAATTTAAAGGATGTTACATCAAATCGAGCTGTAGACCACCAATCAATTCTTTTCTTTTGCAGTCCATAATAGTCAAGACTCGAAGCTGCTACTAACACTGCATAACGTTTTAAAAATAAAGAACCTGCTACAGGTAAGGAAGAAGTATTTAAGTAATTTCCATACTGTTTAATGATTGGTAGTAAAGTATCTTTATTCAATAATTGATGTAAAGGAACACCTTGAGGTGAGGGGTGCTTTTCCACGCCATAAGGCTCTAAATTCATTTTATATACCTTCCTTTTCCTTTCGGGATACATAATGGAGTTCCAAAAAAAGGATCCTCCGATACAGCTACTTCCATACCGAATACTTCTTGAACCATTTCTGCTGTTACAATATCCTCTGGAGGGCCTTGTACAGCCACTGTTTGACGATGAACTGCAACTAAATGGTCTGCATAGCGGCAAGCAAGATTTAAATCATGCAGAACCATAACAATTGTTCGGTGTTCTAAGCGATTTAATTCAAACAAAAAATCTAATACTTCAATTTGATGAGTCATATCTAAATAAGTAGTAGGTTCATCTAATAATAAAATAGGTGTTTCTTGTGCTAATGTCATGGCAATCCATGCACGCTGGCGTTGCCCCCCAGATAACGAATCTACTGCACGGTCCTTATGTAGTTGGAGCTGTGTAGCGACTATTGCTCTTTCCACAATATTTTCATCGTCTTCTGACCACTGTTGAAACCAACGCTGGTGAGGATAACGCCCTTGTTTGACTAATTGATGTACTGTGATACCTTCAGGTGCTAAGGGACCTTGAGGTAATATCGCTAATTGCTTTGCTATTTCTTTAGAAGATAAAGATTGAATCTTTTGTTCATCTATTAATATATCGCCTTCGTGTGGTTTCAATAAACGAGCAAGGGAGCGTAAAAGTGTTGATTTTCCGCTCCCATTCGAACCGACAAGAACAGTAATTTTACCTGCTGGAATTTGAAAGCTTAAATCTTGAATTACTTGATAGTCACCGTACTGTAATGATAAATTTTGAGTCTGTAATCCGAGCATGTTTTTTCCTCCTATCGATGCCGATTCTGAAATAATAAATAGATAAAGAAGGGAGCTCCTATTGCAGCAGTAAATACACCTGCTGGAATATCAAGTGGTAAGAATAAGGATCGTGCCACTAAATCTGCTAACATAACAATAAATGCTCCAATAAGTGCCGTTATCGGAACAAGCCCAATAAAGGATTTACCAACTAATCTTCTTGCAATATGAGGCGCCATGAGTCCAACAAATTCAATACCACCTGCAAATGCTGCTGCTGTTCCCGCAAATACTACACTGCACATTAAAAATAAAAAGCGTTGCCTTTGGACATTAATCCCCATACTAGTAGAAATATCATCGCCTAACTCTGTTACATTTAAACTTCTTCCCCAGATTAATAGAACTGGTAAAGGGATGAGAAGCCATAGACTCATCGCCAATACATCGCTCATATTTGCCCCATATAAACTACCTGTTAACCATATATAAGCTTTAGTTGTAGTAGCTGTTTCACTTAAGACAAGAAAAAATGTAACGCTAGCTTTCAAAATAGCAGATATACCAATACCAATTAATACAAGTCGAATAGGGGTAACTCCGTTATTCCAAGAAATGATGTAAATCACTATTGCTGCACAAAGCCCTCCGATAATTGCAGCAAGCGGCAAGAACTTCATACTGACTATACCGGTTCCTAAAATAATAAATAATACAGCACCTAACGAAGCTCCACTTGTGATCCCAATAATGTCTGGAGAAGCTAATGGATTACGCACTAGATTTTGCAAAATAAGACCCGCTATACCTAATGAAGCACCTACTAACATTGCTAATAACACTCGTGGTAATCGCAGCGTCTCTACTACATAACTATGTTGGTCAATATATCCTGTCAATTGTAAAAATACATCTGTAATGGGAATCCAGTTACTTCCTATTGATAAACTTAATACAAATAATGTTCCGATCGTCAAAAAACAGACTAACAAAATAAGTAACCATCTAAGTGACAATCGAAAAGATACTTTTCCATTCAATAGTCGAAATGTCCAATGACTCATTGTTTAGACACCCCTTTTCTAGCTAAATAAATAAAGAATGGACCACCAATGAATGCTGTCATTACACCAATAGGAACTTCTTGAGGAGCAATTACAAATCGTGCCACTACATCTGCTGTTAAGAGAAGTGCTGCACCAATAAGTGCTCCATATGGTATCATCCAACGATAATCCATACCAACAAGACCTTTTGCTATATGAGGCACAATAAGTCCGATAAATCCAACAGATCCGGCAATTGCAACAGAGCCACCTGCTAGAATAATAATGAGTACGCCCATTACCACTTTAAGTAAACCTACATTTTGCCCAAGACTTTTCGCAACATCATCTCCGGTACTAAAAATGTTCATCGCTTTTCCTATAAGTAAGCTAATTATTAATGCTAGAAGGAAATATGGTAATACTGGTAATAACATGTCCAAATCTCTTCCAGCAACAGAACCTGCTATCCAAAATAGAACTGTTTGAATAGATTGCTCATCTATGACAAGTAACCCCTGTGTTAAAGATATAAATAATGCTGATAAAGCAGTACCTGCTAAAATTACTTTTATAGGTGTCATACCGTCTCTACCCATACTGCTTAAGAAGAATACAATTACACCAGCAATGGTAGCCCCTAAAAATGCAAACCACATATAGTGCATTAACGATTGAACATTAAGCCAAGTAATAGCTAGTACAATGAAAAAAATAGCTCCTGCATTGACACCAACTAAGTCTGGAGCGGCTAAAGGATTACGGGTTAACGTTTGGACAAATATACCGGCAATTGCTAGATTCATACCAATTACTAAAGCAATAATTGCTCTTGTTAAACGTGACGTACCTATAATCATATGATTCGTATTGTCCGGGTTATAATTCGTAATCGCTTCCCATGTTGTCGAGAATGGGATGGTCGTTTGTCCAAGTGCAAGGCTAGCGAAAAACAAAGCTACTACTATTCCTAAGAGTACAATCAATCCTAGTGTTCTTGAGAAAGTTGCTTGTAACATCATGACTCCTCTTCTTTCAAAGAAAAAAGGGAAGCTAATTGCGTTCCCTTTGTTTCATACTATTTTTTAAGCTTAAAATGCTCATAAAGGTTATCTAACATTAGGTTAGCTGCTTGTAAACCACCACCAAAATTCCAAATGATTTCATCGACTGTATACACTTGATTATTTTTCACAGCGTCTAAGTTTTTGTATAAAGGATGTGCTGTCCATTCTTCATTTGTCTTTTTAACTGCTGCATTATCCTCCATGAATTGGAAAATAACATCAGCGTTCATTTGAGGAATACCTTCTTTATCTGTTAATTTTACAATTTCTAAATTCTCACCTTTTAAATCTTTTGGCCCTTTAAAGCCTAATTCATTTAAAACTGAACCAGCAAAGCCTGTCACATAAATACGAGCGTGGTCTTCACGGTAGTTTAATACAGCTGTACTTAATGGCCAGTTCTCAGTAGAGGCTACTTTAGTTTTAAAGTCTGCCACGCGTGCCTCCCAATCTCCAATCAATGATTTTGCTTGTTCTTCTTGACCTAAAGCTTGACCAATTACTGTAGCTGTTTCTTTGAAATCATAAAGAGTAGTATTTACAACAGTTGGCGCAATTTGTGATAGCTGCTCATAAATTTCCTCATGACGGATTTGAGTCGCAATAATTAAATCTGGCTTTAGCGCTGCAATTTCCTCTAAATTTGGTTGTGTTTCTTGACCAACAAATTTTACATCCTTTAAGTCATCTTTTATGTAATCATACATTGGTGTTTGAGCCCAAGATTCTACTACTCCAACTGGTGTAACACCGAATTCTAAAATTGTATCTGTTGCACCTTGATAAAGAGTCACAATACGCTTTGGTGTTCCTTCAATTGTCGTTGTACCAAGTGCGTGTTTAATTTCACGGCTCGTTGACTGTTCTTCGGTTTTTTTCTTCGTTGACTCTTTCTCTTTGTTGTCCGATGCTTTATCTCCACAAGCTGCTAATACAAATAGAGCTGCAAATATAGTGAAGAATAGTAGTAAATTCTTTTTATTCATCATGTCGACTCCTTGTAATTAAGAATGATTTTCAATTTCAATTAGGATTGTAATATATTTAATATTTAAAAACAAGGAAAATTTTCACTACTATAATTATTTTTATTTATACATGGATACACTCGTTAATTCATTGCATTATTAGAAAATGAACTTTAAGATATTATTGATAATCATTTTCAATTAAAAAAGGAGAGTGTAAATTGACAACAAAAAGACATCTTATAATTGGGATGCATTTAGCGGTGAATGGTGAAGGCAAAAAAGGTGCGTTAATTGATGAACATATTGCATTTGCAAAGCGTGCTGAGGCAGCGAAGTTAGATTTTGTATTTAAGGCAGATTATTTAATAGCGCATCCAGAATTAATAGCTAAAATGAAAGGAACAGTAGGGCTAGATCCAAGTTTTTTAATGGCGACGGTGGCAAGAGAAACTAAACAAATTGGTTTGGTAACAACAGTTTCAACATCATTTAATCCACCTTATATTATTGCGCGCCAATTACAATCCTTGAATTGGATTAGTGAAGGGCGTTTAGGTTGGAACCTAGTAACATCAATTGATGGAGCATCTAATTTTAGCAACGAGTTGATGCCTTCGTCAGAGGAGCGTTATGCAAAGGCAACAGAATGTAAGGATGTTGTCCAGCGACTATGGCATAGCAACCCTTATGAAATATTAGAGGTAGATGGAGATTTAGAGAAAATTAAAGAGCTTGTGAAGCCAATTAACCATGATGGTGAGTATTTTCATGTAAAGGGACCATTAAATATACCTATGCAGCCAGCAGGTGATATTCCTCTATTCCAAGCAGGGGCATCGGATACAGGCCGTCAATTTGCGGCAGCAGTTTCAAATGCTATTTTTGCTGCCACTCCAGATATAGAAGTAGGTATTGAATTACGCAATGACTTGCGCAAGCGAGCTGTTGAGTTAGGGCGTTCAGCAGATGACATACGTTTATTACCAGGATTGTATTTCTTTATTGGTGATACATATGAGGAGGCATTAGAAATGCACCGTAAAGCACATGAGCATTTAACAATTGAGCGTCGCTATATTGCCCTAGAATCCGTAATTGGAATGGATATTCGTCATTTAGCTCTAATGGATTGCGTAACAGCAAATATGTTGCCGCCTGAAAATCAAAAAGTACGTAGTAAAACGCATGCACATCTCGTGCGCCGATATATTATAGAAAATGAGCCGACTGTTGAAGAATTATTAGAACGCCCAGAGGTAATTGGCTCTGCACATCTTGTAGCAATTGGTACGCCACAAGATATTGTGAATCAAATTGTGAATTTTTATGAAAAAGGAGCAATGGATGGCTTTATAGCTGTGCCAGGTGGTCCTGCAAAATCTTTAGATTTATTCTTTAGCGATGTTATTCCGAACTTAGTAGAACGTGGTTTATTCCGAGCTGATTATGAAGGTAGCACATTGCGTTCACACTTAGGATTAGATGTATAATGAACGATCGAAACAACCGAAAATAGAAAAGAAAAGGGCAAGGTGGTGTGAATAAACACGTTTTGTCCTTTTCTATTATTTTTACCAAATTTCGTTTGATACTCTCTAATAGATGTATCGCATTGAACACAATTTTTGTTATAGTGTTTGAAAAACTAGAGAAAGGGGAAGTGCGTTATTATGATGGGAATTTTAGATTTAGAACGATTAACAAATTTATCAAATGAACAGTGTGAAATTATTTTAGGTGTGGCCAAAAACCTTCAAATAATAGCTGACCTTTCTCAAGCGGATATTTTTATCAACTGTCTTTTAGAAGAAGATAACGCTTCTTTAATTGTAGCTGAGGTAAAGCCTACTACTATCGCATCTTTATATAAAAAAAGTTTGCTAGGGAAAATAGCATTTGAAGAAATGGAGCCAGGTGTATTATTTAGTTTGAAAACCGGGAAACCAGTATTTGGATCAAGAGGAATTACGGAAGAGCGTGGAGTCATGCAACAAGATATTGTTCCTATAAAAGACCTGTATGGGGAGACCATCGCGGTATTAATAAAAGAAAGAGATATTTCACAGGTAGTGCAGAACGAAAGAAATATAGAGCAGCTTATGAAAGCGACTAATAGCGAAGACAAGCAAGGTGTCTTTCAAGCTATTGTCGTTCAGGAAATTCATCATCGCGTTAAAAATAATTTACAGGTTATTTCTAGTTTATTGAGATTACAAATGCAACGCACTCACTCGGAAGAAATAGCTGAGGTATTTCACGATAGTATATCTCGTATATCTAGTATGGCTTTAGTGCATGATTATTTGGCCCAGCGTGGAATTGAGGAAGTAGATATTAAACTTTTAATACAACAAATTTCTACTTTGTTAGTGTCCTCGTCTATTATTCCAGATCAACATATTGCTGTGTCTGTAGAAGGAGAGTCGATATTCTGTCCTTCAGATAAAGCAACAGCTGTAGCACTGATTGTTAATGAGTTAGTTCAAAATAGCATTAAGCATGCTTTTCCTTCAAGAAATTACGGGGAAATTGTTATTAATTTGAGACAACGAAAGCAAATGGCTACGATTACAGTAATGGATGATGGATGTGGAATTGGTAATCCTTTTTCGATAGGCAATCTGTCATCTTTAGGATTACAACTTGTAGAAATGTTAGTTGAAGAGAAGCTACAAGGCGTTTTTTCATTCCCTATTTCTGAGAAAGGGACAAAAGTTTCAATAACCTTTCCGATTGTATCTAACGAGGTTTAATAAAACTAAATGTCACTAAGATCACAGAAGTTGATATTGTTTTCGAACTATTTACAAAATATTTGCTAGTAGTGTAGAATGAACTAAAATAATAGCTAAGGCAAAGGCGCCTTTCACGCCCGAAGAAAATTTTCTTCAGGGATATGTGGAAGCGCTTTTTTTTGTTTGATTGCAATCTTTAACATAATAAAAAGGGGTGTTAAATGATGAAATTGTCTTGCGTAGTAAAGGGAACTCATTATACATTTTCGTCGGTAAAGGAGGTACTTGCAAAAGCTAGTGAAGCAAAATCCGGGGATGTGATGGCTCGTGTAGCAGCAGAATCATCACTTGAGCGTATGGCAGCAAAAGTAGTACTTAGCGAGATGCAGCTGAAAGAAATTTATGAGAATCCGGTTATTCCATATGAAATCGATGAAGTAACACGCTTGATTTATGATGATATTAGCGACACGATTTACAAAGATATTCAAAATTGGACAGTCGGTGAACTAAGAAATTATATTCTGGCATCCGATACAGGTATAGATCAGTTATTGAAACTTTCAAGAGGACTAACAAGTGAAATGATTTCAGCAGTTGCTAAACTAATGTCAAGCATTGATCTTATTCTTGCTTCACAGAAAATGAAATATCAAGCACATTGTAATACGACAATTGGAGAGCCTGGTCGCTTAGCTTTTCGTTGTCAGCCCAACCATCCAAATGATGTCCCGGAAGGCATTTTGTATTCAATAAAAGAAGGATTATCCTATGGAGCAGGTGATGCAGTCATTGGTATCAATCCGAATGTGGATACAATTGAATCCGTCAAAAAACTTTTGACACTTTCGCATGAATTTATTGAGAAATGGCAAATTCCAACTCAAAATTGTGTATTAGCCCATATAACAACACAAATGGAGGCTTTAAAACAGGGGGCGCCTATCGCACTAATGTTTCAAAGTTTAGCAGGTACACAAAAAGGGAATGAAGCGTTCGGTATATCTACAAAAATTCTTGATGAGGGCTATGAGATGATGGCTCGATATGGTACATCTGCTGGCCCAAACTTTATGTATTTTGAAACAGGACAAGGTTCGGAAGTATCTTTAAATGCTGATTTTGGGGTAGATATGCAGACGCTTGAATCAAGAAGTTACGGTTATGCACGTCACTGGAAGCCTTTCATGGTGAATACTGTTTCAGGCTTTATTGGACCGGAGACACTTTATGATGGCCGCCAATTAATTAGAGCGGATCTCGAAGATGGATTTATGGGGAAATTGCATGGCTTGCCAATGGGTATTGCTCCAACTTACACAAATCATATGGATGCCGATCAAAATGATCAGGAAGTTGCCGGTATCATAACGGCAGTTGCAGGTGCAAATTTTTATATGGGAGTACCAGGTGGAGATGATGTCATGCTGAATTATCAAGATACAAGCTATCACGATGATGCTAGTTTGCGTGAGATTCTAGGATTACGACCACTTCGAGAATTCGAAAAATGGTTGGAGAATATGGGCCTAATGGAAAATGGAAAGTTGACAAAACGAGCAGGAGACTTATCAATTTTTGATTGAGGAGGGGAGATCAAAATGGATATTCAAGAAATTCAAGATATTGTTCAAAGAGTAGTAGAAGAAGTACAGAAAAATATGAATTCGCCCAAAAACGATACCGCTCAAAATAAAGAAGAAGTCATACATTTTCCAGAAGGACGTATAAAAGGGATTGACAACCCGCATAACGCCGCATCTATTGAACGAGCACAGAGCATTACACCTGCTCGTATAGGTATTGGTCGAACTGGCACTCGAATGTTGACGACAAGTTATTTGAAATTTTTAATTGACCATGCAGCCGCACAGGATGCTGTATTAAGAGATGTCAGTGATGATTTTCTTCAAAAGATGGGTTTACACAAGCTGGAAACAAAAGCTAATGATATGAAATCTTACTTAATGGATTTAGATGCTGGCCGAAAGCTATCAGATGAATCTATAAAGTATCTTGAACAAAATGGGGATAAAGGAAAAAATGTTCAAATTATTGTTTGTGATGGATTGAGCTCCTCGGCAGTAGAAGCCAATGTAGCTGATTTACTACCTGCTTTAATACAAGGATTAAAATTAAAAAATATAAGCGTCGCAAAACCATTTTTTATTAAGCGAGGGCGTGTGTGGGTGCAAGACGAAGTGGCTGCTATTGTTAATTGTGACCTTGTTATTTCGTTAATTGGCGAAAGGCCAGGTCTAAATACAGATGAAAGCCTGAGTGCTTACATGATTTATCGGCCGACTGAAAAAACAGTTGAAGCCGATCGGACGGTCATTTCAAATATTCATAAAGATGGACTAACTTCACTTGAAGCGGGTGCTTATTTATCAGATTTAATCGAACAAATGCTTTTAGCTAAGTGCACAGGCGTTTCTTTTGCGCAACAAAGGAATATCAACATATAGAAAACTTCCTGCAAGAAAGGTTGTGGTGTGATGAAAAAACGGATTCTAATTGCTGAGGACGAACCAATTATCAGGATGGACTTAAAAATGTTGCTTCGGAAAAACGGTTATGAGGTAGTCGGGGAAGCAGGAAATGGTGATCGAGCGATCGAGCTCGCTTTTAAATTGAAGCCGGATCTTGTGTTAATGGATATAGAAATGCCAAAATTAAATGGGTTAAAAGCAAGCGAAGTTATAGGCCGGCAGTTAGATATACCAGTGTTGTTGATTACTGCATATAGTCAAAAAGAATTTATAGAGAAGTCTAGGCAAGATAATATTATGGGCTATTTAGTGAAACCCGTTACTGAAGGTAGCTTAATTCCCGCAATGATGATTGCACTTCAACAAGCTAAGAGGACACAAACATTAAAACAATCTTTACACCTAACACAAGCAAAAATTCAAAAGCGAAAGATGATTGAACGAACAAAAGGGCAACTTGAAGGATAAGGTTTTTAATAAAACGCTGAAGTAAAGCAAGTAGTAACAAACTTAATCTCACTTTAACTAGAATGGTTAAATCTTTCTAGTTAAAGTGAGATTTTTATATTCAAAAATAAATACATGTCATTGTGGGAGAGTACTCGAATGTATGAAGTTTCTCTCTACAAAAAATTACATAACTTTATGGGAATTAATAATGCAGGTAGGTACAAACCCTAATGATACCTAAGTTGAAGTTTAGTAGAATAATATGAAACTAATTATAAATCTCAGTCGTATAAAAAAATAAGGAGCTTCTGGATAGAAAAATCTACGATGAATATAAAAACAATATTTATAAAGGGAAGTGTGTTATGCAATTCGAAGGTGCAATGTTAGAATATCGTTTGCAAAAAGGTAAAGACAAGTTTGAACCAATCTATTATTATACTAATATTGACTTGCCGCAAATCTTAACAAGAAGAGAATGTGAATTTTTTATTAAAGAAGGTAAGACTTATAAACAATTGTCTTCTGCTATTGAAGGTGAGTTATTCGTGATTTATGTAGAGTTGTATGAAGAAACACCAATGGAAATGCAAGAGCTCTTATGTGAAGGTATTAAACTTGAAATTCGTGAATTAAATACCTATAAAAATCATCCGCTTATCACATTTGAATATATGGCGAATCATTTAGATATTTTAAGCATGATCGGCAGTATATATACATATATCGAAGACAAGGAGTGGGAGCGTGACTCAGCTGAAATTGATGAAGATCGAGGTGTGTATGTTTTATATGTTACGCCAACAGGATATACGCTTGCAACATAGGAAGGTGGATTTTTAACATGAAGAAAACAAAGAAGATGATGACAGGAGCATTAGCAGCTGCGGCTTTGGTAACGTTAACTGCTTGTGGAGAGGAAAGGGGATATGCAGAGCCAACAGGGACGGATTGTGATGATTGGGATTGGGATAAGGAAACGGGTACGTATTATTGCGATGATAATGATTCAACTTATGCGCGTAGTTACTACCATGGTGGGAAATATTATGGAACAAAAACATCATTACAAAAAAGTGCTGACTATAAAACATATGTATCGAAGTACAAATCAGGAATAGGCAGTGGTTCAAAAGGCGGTTTTGGAGGGTAAAGATGAACCGATTTCGAGAAAATCGACAACAATTTTTTAGCCAAATAAAGGATTTTTGGCATGACATCTATGGGATGGAATATGCTCTATTTGATATTAAGAGAGAAAGTTCAGAAACGATTAATAGGATTCGCCAAGCAACTGACCAGATAGGCCATATTTTTTATAAGTCGGCTACTTTGTTGCGTATGGTAGATGATGAGACACTTTTGCGTCTTGGATTTCCCACTGAAACTCACTCTTTCATTCGTTTGCAAACACTTCCAGTAGAAAGTGTCATTGCTCGTTTAGATTTAGTAGTGACCGATGAACAAGTAAAATTGCTTGAAATAAACGCAGATACACCTACATTTATAAAGGAATCTTTTTTTGTGAATGGAAAAGTGTGTGAACAATTTAAGATGCAAAATCCAAACGAAGGCTGCGAAGACCAGTTAAAACAAGCAATTTTGAAAGCTGTAACGTTGTCGTTTCGTACGAGGAGAAAATATGAAGGTAGCAATATTGTTTTCGCAGCACACTCGGAACATGAAGAAGATAAATTGACAACAATGTATTTAAAGGAACTCTCTGGATTAAAAAGTCAGTATATGGACTTTAATCACTTACAACTTGTCGATGAGCCAATTTTAGAAAATGAAGAAGTTGTCCTACCACAAGGTCTTTATGATAGAAGCGGAGAAAAAATCCATGTTTTATATCGACAGACGTATCCTATTGAACATTTGATATATGATGAAGATCCAATAACGAAGGAAAAAGTTGGTCAATCGTTAATGAAGCTAGTGGAACAAAAAGACTTAGCCATTGTGAATCCTCCTTCTGCTTTTTTACTACAATCTAAGGCAATAATGGCGCTCATTTGGGGGCTACATGAGGAAGAACATTCATTTTTTACACCTGAAGAGCATAACGCAATACATAAATATTTTTTACCAACTTATCTAGATCCAGATGTTTTTTTGCAACAAGGACAAAGTTTTGTAAAAAAGCCTTCATTTGGTCGCGAAGGAGACACTGTCGAGATTTTTTCAAATACAGGTAAAAAAATTGCGGAAGATATTCATAAAACATATAAAGATGAACTTCCTGTTTATCAACAATTTATAGAGCTACCACAAACTATGATTCAAACAGAACAAGGTCCAAAACGAGCGCATTATATGTATGGTTGCTTTTATATTAATGGTAAAGCAAGTGCAATAGGTATTCGCGCAGGGGGACAAATTACAGATAACGGATCTTATTTTCTACCAATAGGATATTAGAAAATTGTAAGATTTTAAGAGAGTAAAGTGAAACAAACTGAAGCACGATAAAAGGAGTGTGTATTGGAATGGGATATTTCTCATTAGATAGTTTTTTTAATTTTTTATTATATACAGGGACAGGGTTAATTCTCATTTTGATTGGTATTGTTGCATTTGCTTTTACAACAAAATTTTCAGAGTGGAACTTAATTAAAGAAGGCAATATAGCCGTTGCATTAAAGCTATGGGGAAAAGTGATTGGATTAGGCATCACATTATATACAGTATGGTCTTCAAGTGTTCATATACTTGATGCTTTTATTTGGGGGTTAATCGGAATTGCTACACAAGTGGTTGTGTATTTGATTATTGAATACGTGTTAACACCAAAAACAAGCTTGGAGAAAAAAGTGGAAGAAGGAAATACTGCAGTAGGCTTCAGCTTATTTGCAGTGGGTATTACGGTAGGATTAATTATAGCAGGAAGTTTATCGTATTAATAAAGTATAGTTGATAACACTATAATAATACATTAAAGGGAGCATGTTTTTTTATGAATGAAAAGACATGCTCTCTTTATATTTAATGTTCACATCTGACGGGCCTAGTCGGACGGAAATCAACGACACGTTATGGTGATGAGTAGAAATATAGAAGGGATAATTCCCTGTATGCCGAAATAAACAAAAGTACAAATAGAGAGCAATAATTCTATATAATTGTACAATTTAACGATGACTACCATCTTATGAGGAGTGATGTAGTATGTATATAAAAAACAGGTTGTTTTATCAGTAGGGGAATACTTATTTAGTAGAGAGTTCGTGATCATGGATTTCTCTACTACTAGAGGAGGAATCTGAAGGTTGATTAGTTTAAGATCAATTGATCAAAGTAATTGGGAAGCTTGTATTCAACTGAAGCCTAAGCAAGAACAGGAAGGGTTTATTGCCTCGAATCTGTATTCAATTGCGGAAAGTAAATTTTCACCATACATGAAGATTAATGCAATCTATTTTGAAGAAATACTTATCGGTTTTGCAATGTACGGGATTGATTCGGATGATAGAAACTATTGGGTGTATAGATTTATGATTGATGAGCAATTTCAAGGGCGTGGATATGGCAAGAGCGCAATGAAATTGATTATTGAAGACATCCGGAGTAGAAATGATCGCACTGACGTCATCTGGCTCGGGTATCAGCCGGACAACGAGCAAGCAAGAAAACTATATGCCAGTGTGGGTTTTAAAGAGTCAGGAATGGCACCTTGGGGAGAAATGCTAGCAAAATATAGTTTTCATTAGAATGACTAAATGAATATAAATATTGCGTATCTAATGTTTATGTGGGATGTTCTTAAAGTCTATAAATGGCTTTAAGAACATCCTTTTTGCTCCCATGTCGCAATAGCTTGAATTATAACTATAAATCTATGTCATCAGAAAAAAAGCAGCATTTTACACAAACTAAAATGCTACTTGAAGAAAGGAAAACTATTCTGTTTTCTTTTGTTTGGATACAGGAACAGAGCGATTTAACTTCTTTCAGCGGGTGTCCAAACATCCGCTGAAATAGAGGAACTCAGGCTAAGAACTTCACATCCTGTGAAAATGCCTGAGTGACCGACATCGTGTCGGCCTAAAGCCTCCGGCGGATGTCAAGGAATCGGAAAGGAGTTCAATATAGGATGTTAGCCTAAGATCATCGCATCCATGCGATAACGGCTAACTGACCTGCATCGGTAAAAACGCCACGTCCTGTGGCATTACCGAAATGACCGACATCGTGTCGGCCCTCGTGCAGGCCTAAGCACAAAGCCGATTCTGGACGCAATTATGCCGAGGCATAATTGATAATACTATTGGCTACCATGCCCATCATGATAATGATCATACCGATTAAAGATACTCCAACAGGCCAAGAACCGTTTAAAAAAAGCATTTCACCAAGAACAGTAAATACCATTGTTCCAGCTTGTGTTGCCTCCACAGCCCCTAACAAAGAAAGGTTATTTTTCGCTAAGTCAGTAGCGAAGAAAAATGTCATTGTGGCGATAACACCCGAACATAATGCTAATAAGAATCCTTGCATGATTTGCCCAGATGTTGGTATGCCAGTTGCAGTCCAACCATAAATCGCTAATATAATACTGACAGGAAGACTACCAATTGCCATGCCTAACACGCGTTGAAATGTATCTAAGCGACCATCAACGATTTCCATCATTTTTCGATTACCGAAAGGATATAAGAATGCTGCGATGACGACAGGGAGGAAGCCGGTTAAAAATTGAGAAACAGAAATATCCCCAGCTTCTGTTAATTGCATACAAATGACACCTGTTAAAATAAATAAGGAAACGAGTAAGCTTCGCATAGGAATTTTACCGCGAACTCGTTTAACTCCTGACTTTGTCTCCAATGTAATAAAAAATAATGGAGATAATAACAAACCAGCTAAAATGGTTATTTGCCATGTACCTGCTACGAGCCATGCGGGACTAAATACAGCAGCATAGCTTAATAATGAATAAAATCCAACCCCTGCTATTGTGCCATAGCCAATCCATGCTAAAGGATGTTTACGCATTTCTACCCATAGTGGACGAAGGTTTTTGCGAAATAGGACGATAAAGAATAAAATGGGTAAAGCGAATAAAAATCGGAAGGAAGCAGTCCAAGCCCAGCTTGTTCCTGATACGTTCATAACTCGATTTATAATAAATGTAGCTGAAAAAAACGCAGATGATAAAATACCTAATAAGATAGCACGCATTTCGTTCGCTCCTTTCTAAATATATATTATAATATAATTATTTAGATGAAAAGTAAATTATGATATACCGAAAGTGGGGTTTGTATGAAAGAACAAGAGGATATGCAAACAAAAGAAGTAATTCTGCAAGTTGGTCAACTGTTACGACAAATAAGGAATGAACAGAAATTAAGTTTAGAAGAGTTAGCGAAAAAAACGGGTGTTAGTAAATTAACATTAGGAAAAATCGAAAGAGGAGAAACGAATCCTACATTAGGCGTCATTTGGAAGATTACAAAAGGATTATCTATTCCGTTATCACGGCTTATGGTTATTGAAGATATAGTAAATGTCGTACGCTTCGGAGAAGGATTTATTATAGAAGAAAATCAAATGTGGCGATTAGAGACTATATTTCGTTACAAAAAAGAAACAGGATTGGAAATGCATCGTGCTTGTTTGCAACCGAATAGCATATATGAGGCAGAACCTCATCATGAAGGAGCTATCGAATATGTAACAGTAATGAAAGGGGAAATTTCGATTCAAGTTGGACAAGAAATATATGCATTAAACGAATTTGATTCGATCCAATTTGAAGCAAATAGAAAGCATAGCTATGAAAACACAGGAGATGAAATTGCCGTTCTCCATTTAACAATGAAATATTTATCTTGAAATAAGAGCTGGCAGAGGTAGAATCAATAATTGTAGTTGATGGTAGTTTAACTTTATAATATTTCAATAAGCAAAATCCCGAATATTGAACGTTATTCGGGATTTTGCTTTTCTTATTATGTGTCTTTCATTTTTCCTAAAGTGCATTCATCATTATAATGTGAATTTTTTAAGCTCTACAGACAATGTATTTGTCATGTCTTGAAGTTCTGAAACCTTTTCACTAATTTTCTGGAAGGAGTGTAGCTGCTCTTGGGTAGAAGCGGATATTTCCTCTGTTCCTGCAGCAGTTTCTTCCGTAATAGCTGAAATGTTTTCAATGGCACTGTTCATTTGCTGGCTCATTTCACTTGTTTGTTCCATATCTTCGGTAAGCTGCTGTAACTGATCATTAATGTCTAACACATGAGTTGCAATTGCTTCAAATGACTTCTCTGTATCGGTCATCGATTGTAATTGTTCTTTTGACAGCTGATGTCCCTGCTCTGCCGTAGAAAGAATGAGCGTAATGCCATCTTGTATATGTGTCACCATAGAAGAGATGAAAGCCGTTGCTTTTTCAGTTTCATGAGATAGTTTTTTGACTTCCTCTGCTACAATTGCGAATCCTTTTCCGGCTTCTCCAGCACGTGCTGCTTCGATGGCAGCATTTAATGCTAATAGATTTGTTTGATCAGCAATAGCATGGACTGCATTAGCGGCACCTTCAATTTCTGTTGTAAATTGAGAGAATTGAGTAACAGCCTCTTTGATGTTAATCGAAGTGGATGAAATATCCTTCGCAATAGAGGACTGCTTTTCAAGTGAACTACGACCGTTTTGGACAGCAGTAAGTGCCTGGTTGCCGTTTATGGCTGATTGTTCACTTGTCTGCTGAACAGTAGTAAATTGATCTGCCATCGTATTCATAAGGATCGCAGTTGACTGGATATCTTCTGAAATAGTGAGGCTTCCCTTCGCCAATTCGTCCGTTGATGTTGCAATTTGTAGACTGCCTTCATTAATCGTTTCAATATAGCTTGTGACATCCTTTGTGAAGAGACCAACATTTTTTCCTACAATATCAATGGATTGTACGGTGCTTTTTAAGCTAACAATCATTGTGGAAAAGTTCTCAGTTAATTGATCAACTTCATTTCGACTGCCTTTTTTAAAGGAGAGGGCAGAGGTGTCAATTGTCAAATTCCCTGCAGCCACCGATTGTGCATAATCCACAATTCGGTTAATCGGATTTGTAATTTTTTTCGTTGCGACATACGAAAAAATGATGGTAGCAATAATTAAAAGGATACTTCCGATAATTGTTGTTGTAGTAATGAACGAAATTTTTTGCTTTGCTAATTCATTCGTTTCTTTATACCATTCATTTGTGTCTTTTTTTAGTAGAAACATATCATTCAAAATACCAGATATTCTTATTGCTTGTTTTTTTATTTCAGGACGATTGTGAGCAAGAAACCCTGCTTCAGAAGCTTTTGCTAACTCGTCGTATTTACCCTCGATTTTTTTGATGATAGCCTTGTGATCAGCTACTTTTGCAATCGTTGAGAGTTTTTCTAAATTTACTTTTGTTTCTTTTAAAATGGAAAGAGCTTCATTTTTATTGGCCTCACTAGCTAAATATGTGTAATTATTTAGTGATTGGCTCGCTACAACTAAACTTTGCTCAAGTTCTTTCACTGCCAGTAATAGCTCTGTATCATCTTCTGCGGTTGTTTGTATATCAAATGTTTGTACGATAATAAAGCCAATCATTGCCATGGCGAGGACAATGGGTATAAGTATGTTCATAAATAATTTTTTTCGAAGTGTCACTGGCTGTTCCCCTTTTCTGCAGTAACTTTTATTTTACCTGAGACAATACCTTCTTTTGCTTTTTCAATGGCAGTCTGTTGCTCAGGTGTAAGTTTAATAATACGTATATCCGCAAGCCCGACGCCGTTATCAGCTAAACCAAATAAAAAAGATTTTTCAGAAATTTCCCCGTCATCAACTAATGTTTTAGCCATTTTAAAAACAGCTTGGTCGACATTTTTTAACATCGATGTTACGACCGTCTTTTCGGCTATGTAAAATTGATCAGTATCAACTCCCGCCGCATATACGCCCATTTCTTCAGCTTTTTTAATAGAGCCAAAGCCTGTGAATCCCGCTGCATGATAAATAAAATCTACGCCGTTCTTTATGTAACGTTCTGCTATTGCGGCACCTGCATTGGTATCATCAAATGTGCCAGCATACTCACTAACAATTTCGATGTTTGGATTAAAATATCTAGCTCCCTCAATAAAGCCGTTTTCAAAATGATGGATAACTGGAACATCTGCACCACCAATAAATCCTATTTTTCCAGTTTTACTCGTCATTGATGCAACCATTCCAAGTAAAAAGCTGCCTTCCTGCTCTTTAAAGGTTATGGAAGTGATATTTGCAACATCTGATTGACCATCAATAAGGATAAATTGCTGATCAGGATATTTCTTCGCCGTCTTTTCTAAAGCTTCCTGTACAGAGAATCCAAGACCGATAATGACGTTATACTTTTCTGCTACTAGTTCTTCTAGCTTCTGTTCGTAATTGCCATCAGGAGCTTCTTTATAATCGAACAAAATACCTAGCTCATCTCGTGCTTTCTCAAGCCCTTTAAAAGCCGAATCATTAAATGATTCGTCTCCAAGCCCTGCATCTGAGAGTAAGATCCCAATTTTATAGTCATCTTGCGTTTTTTTAGACGGAGTTGTTGAACAGCCTGCTACTAGTAACAAAACTATTAAACAAAAGCCAATCAATAATTTTTTCAAAATGAGTACCTCCAATTGTATGTATGATATATATCGGCGAAAAGTTGTTCTAAGTCAGATGTCAGACAATGGATTTTTATTTTACCATTAAATACTATCAGATTTTTTGTAATTTACTAGAGGGAAAAGGGTTTAAATCATTCTCGATATTTTCAAAGCACTGAGTAATTAGTTCGTTTTTTAATGAATTTTCTCTATGTGTATAGTGAAAAAGGTAGGAGGATATTGCGAAATATTTATATATTTTGCAAAAATAACCCTTTTATTTGTCAATTAAACTAGCCTCGCAAACATTTAAAGCGTTTGCGAGGCCAATTGTTTATATTAAACTGCACCAAATAATTTTAATACATTAATAATTATGATTCCCACAATGCCAAAATCTGAATCTCCAAATGTAGTGCCTTCGTAGCCGATATCACCCATAAAGATCAATAGAATCGCAGGGATAAAGCTAATAATTAAGCCGTTGGCAAATGCTCCTACCATAGAACCGACTCTACCACCAGTTGCATTGCCGAATACTCCTGCAGCCGCACCTGTGAAGAAATGTGGTACAAGTCCAGGTACAATCACTTTTAGCCCTATGAGAGGAAGTATAAACATCGATACTAGGCCCGCTACAAAGCTAAACAGGAAGCCGATAATAACAGCATTTGGTGCGAACGGGAAAATCGTAGGGCAGTCTAATGCAGGCTTTGTGTTTGGTACAAGTTTATCTGCTAACCCTTTAAAAGCAGGGATTATTTCGGCAATTAGCATCCGTACGCCTGCCAAAATGATATAGACACCAGCGGCAAAGGTAATAGCTTGAATAATGGCAAAGACGATAAAGTTTGAACCGCCAGATAATTGTCCCTCAATATAAGTTTGACCTGCGAATAGGGCAACGATTATGAAAAATAGACTCATAGTTAACGAAACAGCTACAGATGTATCTCTTAAAAAACCTAGAGATTTTGGGACATTTATATCTTCTGTTGATTTGGCTTTGTTGCCAAAGATCTTTCCAATTTTAGCGGATACATAATAGCCAATGCTTCCAAAATGACCAACAGCAAAATCATCACTACCTGTTATTTGACGAACTGTTGGTTGTAAAATGGCAGGGAATACGACCATGCAAATACCTAGTAGAATAGAGCCAACAATAATAAGCGGGGTGCCACTCATACCGCCGACTGAAAGCGATGCTGCAATTAAACACGCCATAAATAATGTATGATGACCAGTTAAAAATATATATTTTAAAGGCGTAAATCGCGCAAATAAAATGTTCATGATCATACCGAAAACCATGATCATGGCAGTGGATGTTCCGAAATTAGTTTGTGCGGCTGCTACAATCGCTTCATTATTTGGGATGACTCCTTGGACATTAAATGCATGATCAAACATATTACTAAAGTGATTTAAAGAACCAATTAAAACGGTTGCACCCGCGCCAAGTATAACAAAGCCCATAATCGTTTTTAACGTACCAGAAAGAACGGTTGAAGCTGACTTTTTTTGGATTAATAAACCGACAAAAGCGAATAGGCCGACTAATATAGCTGGTGTTCCTAAAATGTCATTCATTATAACATCTAACATATTAACACCTCATCCTATCCAATTTTTAACTTATTTCAGCGTGTGTCCAAACATCCGCTGAAATAGAGTAACTCAGTCTAAGAACGCCACGTTCTGTGGCAACGACTATCATTTCAAAAAGTTCAAATTCACTTCATCATAACAGCGGTTTCAGCTTTACTTTAATTTCTGAAATACTCATCATATTAACAATACTAACAATGTGACCTCTCTCTTCAGGCAATTGATTGACAATATCGTCCGCACCAATATAAATATCCGCTTTCTCTCCCTTGGCAGATGCTAAATCTGTATGAGTTACTTCTGCAACTTTTCCCAGTTCGATCAATGCTTTTTTTACATTCAGCTCCATAATAAAGCTACTGCCTAAGCCGTTCCCACACACTACTAAAATTTTCATCAAGTTTACTCCTTTGCGACAATTTGTTGAATTTCTTTAATAATCTCTTCTTTATACTGGCAGGCGGTGATGCTATCAATTTGATTTGGCTCTTGCAAAATCTTTGTTAAATCAACTAATGCTTGTAGATGTGACGCATGATCGGTCGCAGCTAAGACAATAATTAAGAAAACAGGTTTTTTTGGTCCAAACAAGACAGGTTTTTGTAAGCTTAATAGGCTCATGGCTAGCGCGTTAACTCCTTCCGTGGGCCGTGCATGTGGAATCGCTACTTTTGGTGTAATGACTACATAAGGACCGTGTTTTTCAATGGAATGAATCATTGCCTCAATATAGCGTTCTTCGATTTTATTCTGCTTTAATAGTGGACTAGCAGCTAAATGAATAGCTTCCTGCCAAGTATTTACAAAATTTGCGAGTTGTATAGTATCCTTTGTCAGTAACTCAGTTAGCAAGTACAACCCTCCTTTCATAGGGATAAACAATCCCCATTCCATGTTATTATTGTTGATTACGGAATTATGCCATAAGAGGATATATTTTTATTTGGTAAAACATAAAGTGAATCTTTTACATTAAATTTCGTTTAGCTGTATAGGGAAGATTTATGATTAATAAGTCGAATCTTTCTATTTTAAATAGCCCGCGAAAGCAAAGTGAATACCCGCGGAAGCAAGGAGGATACCCGCGGAAGCAAGGAGGATACCCGCGGAAGCAGGGAGAATATCCGCGAAGGAAGGAGAATACCCGCGGAAGCAGGGTAAATACCCGCGGAAGCAAGGTAAATACCCGCGGAAGCAAGGTAAATCCTCACGCAAAGAGGATCTTTTGGTGTGAATTATAATAGAAGGTAAATAAAAACAAAGAAAATTTTGTTCTAACTTTTTCAATTTAGCTTACACTTACTATAGGACGAACTTAGTGTTGAACAAGGGAGGAAATGACATAGCGAAAAAAATGGGAATTGTCGCGCTACTTATATTCGGTGTTTATGTGCTGTGTATGTATTGGTATATATTCCATAGCGGTGGTGGTACTATACCACGAGCGATGCAGGGGACAGCCGCCGATCCAGTGATGTTTATGTCTGAAAAAGAATTATATTTAAGTGGTGAATATTCGAAAATACGGAACTTCCTATTCTTTGTTGCTACACCTTTGGAATGGTTAGTCTTTTTCATGATATTAATAATGGGCGTATCACGTTATTTCGAAAAGGTAGCGACGTCACAAGCAAAATGGAAGCTGTTACAAAATGCAAGTTACTTATTTTTGTTATCACTTTTACTATATGTTGTACTATTTCCACTCAATTATTATCGTTACAATTTAAGTAAAGCCTACGGAATAAGTACACAAGGATTTTCATCATGGATGCGGGATGGCATTATTGAATTTTGGGTCAACTTTGGCATGAGCTTAATTATCGTGTCTGTCCTTTATTGGCTCATCCAAAAAAGTGCCAAAAGATGGTGGCTCTATGCATGGTTTCTAACGATTCCGTTTACAATTTTTGTGATGTTTATTCAACCTGTAGTTATTGATCCTTTATATAACGATTTTTATCCGCTCAAAAATAAAGAGCTAGAGGCAAAAATTTTGTCTATTGCTGCACAGGCAAATATACCAGCAGAGCATGTGTATGAAGTCAATATGGCAGAAAAAACAAATGCCTTAAATGCTTATGTAACGGGTATTGGGAGTAATTCGAGAATTGTGCTTTGGGATACAACGTTAAATCGTTTAACAGATAATGAAATATTATATATTATGGCTCATGAAATGGGACATTACGTTGAGAAGCATATTTATTTTGGTATTGCGGGATATCTTTTGCTGACATTGCTTGGGTTATGGCTATCAGCAAAATGTTTAAGTTGGATGATTGGACGTTACGGACAGGTATTAAAAATTAAAAAAATCGGTGATATAAGCTCTTATCCATTATTTTTACTCATAACATCCGTTTTATTATTTGCTTCAAGCCCTCTGTCCAATTATATTTCGCGGTATCAGGAAACGAGAGCTGATCAATATGCGATTTCATTAACGGGTGATCGAGAGTCCGCAGTTACTGCATTCCAAAAGCTAACGATATCTGGTTTAAGTGAAGTAAATCCACAGTTACTCGTAAAGTGGTTCCGCTATACACATCCGCCAATGCTTGAACGTATTTATGAGGTAGCAGAGAATGTAGAAGAGAATAAAGAGGAGCCTTTAAAAGAAGTGCCGATAAAAGAGGAGCAGAAAAAAGAATATCAGAATAAATAAATGTCGTTTTTTTTAACTGCGATACTCCAGGTTTTTTGAACGAATAAGTTGGGTATTCTAAGATTAAAACTGTTCGTTAATGATAGGGGAATTGTTATGCGTAATATTGTCGTAATTACACTTTCATCGATATTAGTCGCCTTTGCCTATAATTTTTTGTTAATTCCACATGAGATTTTAAGTGGGGGATTAAGCGGGATTGCTATCATGCTTGGTATTATTACGCCTTTAAATACAGGGGTAATAAATTTACTATTGAACTTGCCTTTACTTATTATAGGGGTCTTAAAGCTAGGGAAACGATTCATAGGATATACCATTCTTTCAGTCGTTGTTTTGTCAGCGAGTTTGTATATTATTCCAATCCATAAAGCTACCCAAGACCCAATTCTCGCCTCATTATTCGGGGGGGTTATTGTGGGCTTAGGGATGGGTATGATTTTTCGTGCGGCAGGTTCCTCGGGAGGTTTTGATATTATAGCGATGCTGCTAAGTCGCAAACGGGATTTTCCACTAGGTACATTAATCTCTGCGATGAACGGTATCGTTGTAGCTATCTCCGGTTTCGTTTTTAGCTGGGATGCGGCATTGCTGACGCTTGTATCGATTTATGCCACAGGGAAGGTTGTCGACACAATTCATACGAGTCATATTAAATTGACACTGATGATTATTACGAGCAAGGGTGAGGAAGTCAAACAGCAACTACTGGAAAAGCTCCATCGAGGTGTAACTATTATGGATGCGAAAGGTGCTTATTCAGGAGAAGGGCGAAAAGTATTAATTACCGTCATTACACGCTATCAGCTTGCTGAAGTAAAAGGGTTGATAAAGGAAGCAGACGCCAGAGCCTTCGTCAACATATTGCAAACTACCGAGGTCATCGGCGTGTTTGATAGGGGGATAAAGTAAAGGATAACCTGGATTCGCGTAAAAAACGGATGTCTTGCTAGAAACAAATAAATATGTATTCCTTCTACACACGTTGTGGATTATAATTAATATAATCGAACGTATGTTTTTGTATTTAGGAGGGGTTAAATCATGAACAAAGAAACAATTCACGCATATTGCTTAAAGCTTCACGGAACAACGTATGATTACAAAGAAGAATGGCAGGCGGATCGCTATCATATTGGGGGTAAAATGTATGGGATGATGGGCGGCGATGCTACTGGTAGACCGGTACTTACGTTGAAATGTGAACCGATTCGAGCTGAAGAGTTGAGAGAAGCCTATGAAGGTATTATTCCAGGCTACTATATGAATAAAACACATTGGAATTCAATCTATATGGATGTAGATGATGTACCTATGGATTTAGTTGAAAATTTAATCCAACATTCTTATGAGCTAGTTTTAGGAAAGTTAACAAAAAAAGCTCAACAGGAAATTCATTTATTGAAGAAATGAAGTATAAATACCGGTGCGTCAAATTAATGCCCTAGGCAAAGAAATGGGTGTAGAATCAGCGAAGAGATACTCCGATCCAGCCGATATTTACTCCACCGCCTAAAGGGAATATATGAATACCCGCGCGAAATAACACAATATATGAAATAAAAAGAATCTGCAAGTTTCCCCAGCTTAACCGCGGAGAAAGCAGATTCTTTTTTTTAGCTCCCATGCATACCTAGTTATACCCAAGTTCACCAAATGGCTGAAGCTTGTCGAGCCATTTTTGTTCTAGTTTTTCTAGCTCCTTTTTGGCATCGAAATAGCCCTCTTCTTTTTTCTTCAAATATTCCACAACTTCAATATCAAAAGCATCGTTGCCGAAAGTGTTGTAGTCGGCTTGTAGCTCTTTATTAGTATGTGTATTTGTTTTTAACATAAACTGAAAGCCGTTTAAGCGTTTTAAATTATTGAAGCTACCTACAAACACTTTACCATTTTGTTTATTGGTCATTGTGAAAACACCAGCTTCGATTTTTATTTCTTTATACTGTTCCTTTAATTCTTTTTTATGGTCCATTAGTAACCCTGCTTTCTTATTTTTTGATCCAGTAAGCACTGCCATCCTCTTTTCGATCCATGAAGCCGTATTCGATTAAATAGCGACGAATTTGCACATAGTCTTCATATATCGGTTGGATTATTTCGTTTAATTCTTTTTCTGAATACTGTGTTGTTTCATCGAAAATCTTTGTGATTGCACGTAGTATTACAATTTTATGCTTTTCACGTTTTGGAAAGCGGATAAGCTCCTTGCCGATGCCGTTTGGAAAGTACTTTTCAAGTAATTGCTGTTCTTCAGAAATTGTAATATTATAACGATCGTCGACCATCGTTGCCGTTTTGTGAATAGGTACAAAGCTATCTTCCTTTTCATTCTGTTCTTTTAATAGCTCCATCATTGCAAGAAACGTTTTCGCTTGACGTTCCTTTTCTTTAAGAGTAAAGCGATGGTGACGTATCGTTGTTGCACTACCAATTTCTAGTTCTTCTTTAATTTCTTGATCGGTTTTTCCTTCATAAAATAAGCGTAAAATATGACTTTGATGATCAGTGAGTCCTGTCATTTTTTTATGAAGGCCATTTAAATAATGAAATACAGATCGATGTGCAGCGGTAATATGATGTTGCATAAATTTTTCTGCATCGAATAGAACGCCTTCATGTGGATAAATAATACCTTTTTCAATTTTTTCGCCGCAAAGTAAACAAGTGAAGTGTGTTGCTTCATCGTTGTAGCCTTTTTTTATGTCATGGATTGAAGCTTGCCAAAATAATTCATTTACATCCATTGGGAACCCTCCTGAAAAACAAACGATTAATAGTTTTGTTTGTTTATTTATTATTAAAATAACAAATTGTTTGAATAAAATCAATAAAAAACACATCGTTTTATAAACGATGTGCGAAAATGTTTATTTATTTTTCTTTTTAAAAATAATGATAGATAAAATAGCTAGCACAATAATAGTGACGAAAATAATAATAATGCTTGTTGAGGTACTTAGTATATTTCCGTGAAGGTCATAGACAATACCATACATTATTTTATAGTCCTCTACCTGTGAAGCAGGAGCACCTTCAAAAACCTTAGAAATTGAGTTGTCCATAAAGGCATTGCGTAGTAGGAGCGTAGTATGGCTGATAGGAAAATACATAATAAGATTTTGAGCAAAGGATGGAAGTGCACCAACAGGTACATAAACACCACAAAAGAAACCGAGTGCTGTACCGACGATTGTACTAAGTGTTGAAAATGAATGTTGGGTATTAGCAAGTAATACAAGGAACAGGTTAAAAACACTGGCCAGTAACACGGATATAAATAGTAATCCTACTACTTTGATGAAAGCCTCTAAGCTCAATAGCTGACCGCCAGTTGTTGCGATAAAAATTTCACAGCCAATAAGGGCGATAAAGGAAAAGATACAGCCAATGATAAAGGCATTTAATACATAGCTAAATTGAATGGTTGCTCGCGAAATCGGAGCAGTAAGAAAATCAGCTTGTGCTTTTGATTCAAGATCCTTCACAGCAATTCCATACGCGGCAAGTGTAGTCGAAACAGCAGTCATAGAGAGTAAACCAGCGACAATCCATTCATTGACCATCGTTACCAATTCGGGAGTAGACTTTGTCATTTGTTCTATTGCATTTACTTGCGTTTTTTGAAGAAATACTGCGTAAAGGATAATGACGATAATGACGGAAAGCAGCGAGTAAAAGACTTGTGTTTTATCACGTCTAAAAACCTTGTTATTTCGTTGTACTAAGCTAAATAATGCTTCCATTAAGCTGCACCTCCCTCGGCCATAATATGAAGAAAGACATCATCCATCGTACCTTTGATGACTTCAAACGAAGCAATAAGCGACTCCGCTTGTTTTAATAGTGTTAAAGCATGGAGTGTCGAGTCGACTCGGATGGAGAAAATACCTAGCTTTTCTGTATAAGAGATGGCATTGTCTTCGAGCCACTGTATCCCTTCTGAACTATTATGAAAAACAAGCGCCATTGAATCATAGGCGTATTTTGTTTTTAGAGCATCTGGTGTTCCTTCTGCAACAATTTCTCCTTCCTTTAAGACGATGACGTGATGTGCGACAGCTGCTTCTTCCATGTAATGTGTTGTTAAAAAAACAGTCATATTTGTTTCGAGTTGAAGCTGTTTAATGGCTTGCCAAACGAATTGACGCGTTTGTGGATCAAGTCCAGTTGTTGGTTCATCTAAAAACAATATTTTTGGTCGATGGATAAGGGCTCGAGCGATATCAGCACGCCTTTTTTGACCACCTGATAAAGTCCCGTATTTGCGCTTTTCAATATCAGCTAAATGCAAATATGTTGAAACGAATTGATAGTTTTCGGTTAATTGTTTTTTCGATAAGCCATATGTTTTACCGCGGTGAAGTATATTTTCCTGCACCGTTAAACGTTCATCTAGTAAACTTTGCTGGAATACGACACCTATAGATTTTCGAATTTCGGCATTGTCATTGCTTGCATCAAGTGTGTAGCCATTAATGTTTACTGTACCGTTTGATTTTTTTAATAATGTACAGAGTATTTCAATGGTCGTTGATTTCCCCGCACCATTTGCACCTAAAAAGGCGAAGAGGGAACCTTGCTCAACCGTAAATGAAATACCTTTTACGGCCTGATGATTGCCATATTGCTTACATAGATTTTCAACTTGTATAGCAAAGGTCATATTGTTTATTCCTTTCTTTTTTGAATTACTTGATTGATTTTTGCAATATCACTTTTTTGAAGCACATAAATGATGCACCAAGCGATAAAGAAAATAATAGCTTCACTTATAAAAATATACGGAATGCCGGAATGTTCAAACCAACCCCCGAAATAGCCTGCAATCAACACACACAGCGTAACTGCAATTACATGTAAAATAAACTGAGCAATAAAAGGTAAACGCTCAATATCAAAGATGGTAGACAGCAGACCTATTACAGCTCCAAGGATAGCGGCGATGATAATTTGTTCAAGTAATTCCGGCCCTGACATCATAGCGTTATTAGATATGACACTTAATGTTACTAAGACGTAGGAAGAGCTAAGTGATATGAGTATTCCAATAATCATCATGCGAATAAATTTCATATTATGAGTCCCTCCCAATACCTAAGTGGTGTTTTAGTTCTTTTAAATATTTACGACTAACATGGACGGACACATCGTTTTCTAAAATCAGTTCTGTTGTACCGATTTTACCCATTTGAATAGAGGCAATTTTATTAATGTTGACGAGTGTCGATTTGCTAACACGGGCAAAGTCTTTCGCTAATTGTGCTTCTAGCTCATATAATTTCCGCTTCGTTTCGAATTCTTGTTCCTCCGTCTGCAAAAAAACTTTTGCACCCTCTGCGTAAATGGAGTAAATATCCGAAATTTTCAGCATATGAATTTCCTGTTGAAAGTAGCCATCTAGCATTGTTGTTTGTGAAGCTTGAAGCTGCTTCATTAGGCGTTCAATTTGCTCGGTGTATTCCTTTGCATGTATATGAATCTCAGTTTCTTCTAGCTCACTATTGATTGTTAAATGAATTTTCATGGGAGGCCTCCTTTACATATCCCCGCTATGGAGAAACACTGAATCAGGTAATAATAATGTAGCATAGAAAATTTTGGCTTGGAGAAAATCTTGGATAAGAGGTTAAATTTTATCGATAACAGGTTCAATTTGAACGATATATGACTTTGCAAAAAAGTGATGAAGTAGAAAAGTAGGCAAGTTCACGGCATAATAGAATTATACAGTCACGAGGGGTTGCTTCTATGTTTATTTTTGACAAGCACATGTTTATTACTTTATGTATTGGATTAACAGGTGCGATTTTATTTAATTTATTACATATTCCAATGCCGTGGTTACTTGGAGCAATAGCAGCAGTGCTAACTATACAGTTATCGACGAAAGTACAGTTAAAATGGCATAAATATTTCCGTAATTTTGGCTTAATTGTTGCGGGCTATTCCATTGGTTTTTCGTTTACTCCAGAAGCCGTGCAGGATATTAAACAATTTATAGGAAGTATGATTGTTTTAAACGTATTATTTATCGCACTGTTTTTTGTTGTTAGTTATATAGTGGCCAAACGTGCGGATTTAGATTTTGCGACCGCGTTGACTTGCTGTGTACCTGGTGGCATGTCCCAGGTTGTTGCCTTTGCCGAGGAGCAAGGGGACATGGATATGGTCGTGATTACGTTTTTCCAAATATTAAGGGTTCTTATAATCGTCGGCTTTGTGCCATTAATGGTGTCAGGCGCTGGGGGAACTGCTGTAGTTGTCAACGGAGCGTATTCATGGAGCTTAATAGGATTACTTGCTGTCTGTGGAGTAGCAGGTTGGCTAGCGCAAAACGCAAAAATTCCGACAGGCTATATGCTTGGCCCGGTGTTTTTATTAATGGGTATCAATATAGCAGGGATCGACGTGCCGAAATTGCCATTGTCACTACTTCATATTGCTCAACTAATGCTTGGTATTTACATCGGACTTTTATTGAAAAAAGACGATTTACATTTATCGAAGAAGCATGTATTTTACGCATTTGTATCGGCAGGTATCTTTATTGGCGCAGCCTATGGCTTAACATTTATTATGAAAAGTATATACAGCCTTGATTTTAAGACAGGCTTTTTAAGTATCGTACCAGGCGGGCTTGATCAAATGGGGATTATCGCGGCTTCTGTGCATGCAAATGTCACGATCGTCACCGCATTTCAGCTGTTCCGAGTGCTGGTCGTATCCGTTTTCCTCGTACCGTTTGTGAAAATGTTTGTAAAAAAAGTAAAAACCTAGAAATGTAGGTGGACTTCACCGATTTTTTAAGTGAAAAATTAAAAATATTACATACTGTAGATTGTCTGGATTTCATAGTTCGGTTATTGTGAAAAAATTCCTTAGTTTGATGTTTTTGAACTTCAAAACTTATCGTAACGTCTTAACTCCAAAGGGGGGAATGGGGAAAATTGTTTAAATATGTTATACAACTAATTCTTGGGTTTTTGACTTTATTGATGTCAACAGCTATTTCTTGGTATGAGGGAAGTGAGATCATAGACGATTCACTGGAATGGAAGTATTCAACACCATTTTCTCAGTTGTTTAATATTGAGATAAACACTGGTCGGGATATTAGCCAGCTTGATTATTTTGTCTATGCGGCTAAATTTCAACCATTTTTCCCGACTATTATGACCGTAAGTGTTATTTATATTTTTGCAGTTCTTATTTTTTTCATTTTCCAACTATATCGTCAATTAGCCATTATCTTGTCAGGAATAATAAGTTGTGTAGGTATTGTTAGTAGTGGTATATTTCTTAACTCTACAACCAGTGGAGGGGATATATTCTTTTGGATTACAGCTGTCGGTGCATTAATTTTTATATGTAATACAATAAGTTTATGGTACAAGAAAAAAATACAATGTTTGCGTGCGAGCACTAGTACATAAGTATTTGTACTAGTGCTCGCATTTGTTCAATCTTATAGCTACTCAATTTAATATTGAACAAAATGAGGATATGATCGTGTTAAAAGCATTTTGTGTAAGTAATGAGGCATAGCAGTATCGATAGCCTTAAAAGAAATACCGTCATAAGGGGTATGACGGATAAAAAAAGATTGCCCATTAGATATTACCTAATGAACAATCTTTCTAGCTGGAAAGCCTTTACCTTCACTTCAGCACGTGTTATTTTGTTTGATCAGCTAGCATGAATACTAATCTGCATAGTTTCCGCATTTCACTAGCACTATGTTTTAGTGTACTTACGCTACTCGCTTATTCTTGTATTTTAGCAGTGAAAATCGCTATTCATCCAAACTTATTTAGAAGTTTTTTGCTTTACATATCGTTTTATTATAAAACTTACTAAAACACTTATAAAAAGTATTAGTAATGGTTTGGATTGAATAAATAAAAAGCCTTTAATAAATGCAAGGAACCCTCCATTGGGGTCATCTGTTGCCATAAGGCCAATAAAAAATGAAAGTGGAGCAACAACTACATTAATTGCTAAAGCGATACCGATGAAGAAAAATGAGAAACTCTTCTTTCCAACCGATATAATAATTACAACTACAATTAAAAATGCCAATCCGAATACGAGAATTTCTGAAATATCTAAACACCTCTGCTGTTAAAATATGTATATTTAAATTAATAATTCAAAGAATTTTCATTATATATCATTTATCTATTATTATGATATGAAAATTACTATTTATTAGGCAACGCTATATAATAGTATGAATACTATCCTGGCATAGCTTCTGTGTTTTTTACTGATAATAAGTTTCGTGTGCTTGCGCTACTCGCTAATTCTTGCGTAGTAGCTGTGAGAATCGCTTTTATTTCAAACTCATTTATAAATGGTTTGATTGACACCTTTCATTATAAAAGTTACTACAACACATATAAAAAGTATTAGTAATGGAATGGATTGAATAAATAAAAAGCCTAGAATTAAATCAAGTAATCCCGCGCTGGGGTCATCTGTTGCCATAACGCCAAAAGCGAATGAAATTGGAGCAATAAATGCATTAATTGCTAAACCGATGAAGAGAACTAAATACCCCTTTTTTCTAACCGGTTGGATACATCCTAATACAATGAATAAAGATGCCAATACTCCTCCTAAGAGAAAATAAATTATAACTAAACACCTCTTTCCTTATCTGAACTAATAATTTAATTCAAAGTATGTTTTATTAAAGTTACTATCGTTTTTTGTTTTCATTGTTATAAAAATGATAATAATTTCATCTTTATTAAATGATGATTTTTTATGTGTTTTTTTATAAAGAACACATTTGAAACAACTGTCTTAACCTCTGAAAATTTTTTCTTTTCCAATTTATCGGAATTATGGTATTATAAAGTTAACTATTATGAACGGAGGTGAAAAGGAATGAATAAAAACGCTACGAAGACATGTGTAAAAGTAGATACAGCTATGTATTTTGCACGTGTGATTACTTTCGATTTTGCGAACAACGGGATAGGTCTGTCCATTTTTAAGCAAAATCAAATATCAAACGTAGCGAATTAACCATTCTTTTTCACAAACTAATGAGAAAAAGACTGCTTGTTAATCGAGCAGTCTTTTTTGTGTCTAGAGATGTTTTTCGCACGTTTCTTTGGAGGAGAAAACGATGCAAATTAAGGCTGAACAAATACAAAAAATTATTGGTGGAAATGTTTTATTTGAAGGACTTCAAGTAGAAGTTAATACAGGGGAGCATGTTGCCGTTGTTGGCGTGAATGGCAGTGGAAAAACGACTTTATTACAGTTACTAGCTGGTTCGGATACACCGGATAAGGGTCGAATCATAAAAAGCAAGGAAGCAACAGTTGGGTATTTACATCAAATTCCACATTATCCTACGTACTCAGTAAGAGCAGTACTGGAGGAGGCATTTGCGGAAATATATGCATTGAAGGCACACATGACAAAACTGGAGCAAGAGATGCTGTCAGCGGTAACAGATAAGGTACTCCAGCAATATGGTCATGTGCAGGAACAGTTTATGCTGCAGGGTGGCTATGAAATGGATGCGCAATTAGCCATGATTGCAAATGGCCTAGGTATTACACCATTACTTGAGCAGTCTTTTAGTAGGTTAAGCGGTGGGGAGAAAACAAAGGTGATGCTTGGGCAAATCTTGTTAAGCAATCCTTCTATTTTGCTATTAGATGAACCGACTAACCATTTAGATATGCAGGCAATTGAATGGCTAGAAAATTATGTCCGAAACTTTGTGGGAATAGTTATTGTAGTATCACATGATCGTCAATTTATGAATCAGATGGCTCACAAAATAATTGAGATTGAGGATGGAGAGGCATTTACGTATATCGGTAATTACGATGCATTTGTAGCGCAAAAAGAAGCAAAGGTTGAACAGCAGTTTGCTGAATACGAAGAACAGCAAAAGAAAATTAAAAAAATGCAGGAAACAATAAAGCGTTTAAAGCAATGGGCAAATGAAGCGAATCCGCCAAATGCAGGGCTGCATCGACGCGCCAAAAGTATGGAAAAAGCACTAGCCCGTATAGAGCGTGTGAAGAAGCCTACAACGAAAAAGAAAATGAATTTAGCTTTAACAATGGCTGAGCGTAGTGGTAAAGAGGTTGTACAAATGAAGGGCATTAGCCATGCATTTGAAAAACCATTATTTAAGGAAAGTGATTTATCGGTTTACTTCGAAGAACGACTGGCGATTGTGGGTGGCAATGGCAGTGGGAAATCAACGTTATTAAAAATGATGCTAGGTGAAGTAGAACCAAATGAAGGTGTTTGCCATGTCGGCAGTAGTGTTAAAATTGGCTACTTATCGCAACAGTTTGAGCATGAAAACCCTGCCATTCGTTTAATAGATGCCTTCCGTGAGAGCGTCTCTGTGTCAGAGGCTGAAGCACGCCATATTCTTGCTCAGTTTTTATTTTATGGTTATGACGTCTTTAAAAAAGTGAAGGATTTAAGTGGTGGAGAAAAAATGCGCTTACGTCTAGCGCAGTTAATGCATGAGGATATTAATTTATTAATACTGGATGAGCCGACCAACCATTTAGACATTGAAGCAAGAGAGGTATTGGAGGATACATTGGAATCCTTTGAAGGGACTATTATTGGAGTTTCGCATGACCGCTACTTTTTACAAAAGATTTTTACAAAAGTTGCATGGATTGAGCATGATACGATTCAAGTGTTTGAAGGGGATTATGAATGGGCAAGACAAAAACGCCGCTTAGAAATAGTAAATGAACCAGTTATAAAAGAAGCTCCTGAAAAGATCTACGCGACTAAAAAAGAAATACCCATTGAAGAACAAATTGAAAAGCTTGAAATGAAATTAAAGGAGCCGACACTAGCAAAGGAGCAACTTCAAAAGCTTGAACAGCAGTTAGAGGATTTATATGAAAGTTGGATTGAGGGAGGAACAGAGCATGCATAAAATTGAACACATCATGCAGCTAGATATTGATTATATTAAAAGTTTTAGTGAGATAGAAACATGTAATGAAGGAGTATTATTTTATAATAAGGAAATGCCAACCTATTACGACGCCAATCATGCACACATTTGGAGGAAGGTTGTCGAGCCAAATATACTTTTAAAGAACATAAAAGACTTCTATCAGTCAAAATCGCTTATCCCAAGATTGTATTTATACAACGTGGAGGAAAATCAGTCGTGTATAGAAGCATTAGAGAATTATGGCTTTCATTATGAAAGTTTTACAGATGATGTACAGTGTTGGAATGGTGAATACGTGCAATTATCTCATAATCCAGCCATTCAAATTGAACGTGTAACAGATGCCAATATGGAGGAAGCATTAGCCGTAGAAATGAGTATTGCTACATTTGGGGAGCCTGAATTAATCAAACAAGCTTTTGAGAAAACCTATCATTCTCCGCATTTTACGTATTATTTATTAAGAGTGGATGGTAAAGCTTGCTGTACTGCCAATATTTTTATCTCAGGGAATCAAGGAAGAATTGAGAGTGTGGCGACGATTGAAAGTTACCGAGGACGAGGATTGATTGTATATATTCTGCAACACATTCAGCAAGAGTCGGTAAAACAGGGATTAGAATATCTCTGGATCTTGCCAATCAATGAGCAGGTTGCAAAGGTCTATGACAAGGCAAATTTCAAATCAATAGGTAAATTAAAATCGATTCATGCCTTTACTGAAGGAAAAAGCATTCATCAAATACGACAAGATGCTTAATTAGGATGAAAAATAAAAATGCTAGCATCTATCTTGGGTGATTAGGAATGTCTATTTGTGGTGCAAGGCAAGAGCCACTTTTAGTTGTGCTTATTTTAGTCGTAGAATATGTCTCATACCGTGTAAGAACAGCTTGTAAAGGATATAGTGGGGAAATCGCCCGTTTAATAAATATTGAAATCCTGAACAGTAACGACTACTCGGAATTTTCTGGTAATTGTTCAAAAGACGGATTTTTAATCTTTAAAAGTTTTTTACTTGAAAAAATAGCGTATTCGATTTATTGTCTTTAGAGATACTTGTTTAATGGACTTGGAGGATATGGAATGCACGGAATTTATATACGCTATAATGTCTCAGAAGAAACCTCAGCAGTACAATGGCCCCAAAAAATGGATGCATTTGCGTATGTTCAACGAGGAAAGCCACAACAAGACAATGACAATTTGCTGTCGATGGAAGAGCTAAAAAGCCACGCCATTCGCTATATTAAAAGCTTAAAAGACAATGCAAGTGATCATTTAGTAGAGCAACGCAACGGTGAAATTGAGCACTTTGATCGACGCTATATAGAATCCTTAAAGCTAAAGGAAAGCATCGATTCGCAGCTTATTAATCTAGAAGAAATTCGTTTACTTTTACAGCTAATGAATGTTTTGAATTTATCACATGGTTTTGGAGAAAATGCTGGGAAGCTACTACGTCAAATTACCCCATATGCAAAAGAGGTAGAGCATCCAACATTCCAAACAACTCGTGTTGAGCGACATTTTTATTCAGAATTAATAGAACAAATTGAAGCTGTATATGCACGAATTATGCGTCAACACAACCCATCAACGACTGAAATGCAGCAATCAGAAAAGCTATGGACAACAGTTTGTGAGCAAGCTATAGAAAAGGTTGAATCACGAATTGAACGCTTGTCGTCTATCAAATTAAAGCATGAGAAAAATTTGCTAGAGTTTAATCAATTAAAACAGCAAAATATCGATGCAAAGGAACGCCTGGATATTGCTGTCAATGATCTTGATGCTATTTTAAATGTATTAGAATCTTAAAGGCTTTGTTAATGTCTATATAATGTGTTTTAAGTGGGGTTAGCTATGAGCTAGCCCCACTTTTAGCCCCAGTTCCAATAGTGAGGTCAAATATGTCGGGTTGATTCAGAAGAAATACCTATTTATTTAGAAGGCAGTGAACAGCAAGGAACTGATAATCACTAGGTGAAACACATAACAATATCAAAAAGACATACTTCAATTGCGCAAATGGCAATAGAAAGTATGTCTGCTTTTAAGCAGATGAACTAGGGATGCTTGTTTTAACTTCTTTCAGCAAATGTCTTTGGTAGCGCCAGCTACAGATGTCTTAGGTAGCGAAAGCAAAGCGTCAGCTACAAATGTCTTTTGTGCCGATCGTGAAGCTACAGGCAAAGAAGTCTACCGCCTCTATAAGTGGTGAGATGAATGTGGATTTAAGTTACTTTTCAGCGGGTGTTCAAACACCCGCTGAAAGAAGTTAAAATCTATTCCGGATGCAATTATGCCGAGGTATAATTGATAACACTCTAGAGCTCCGAAACTAGGCAGATTCTCCCTGTATCTATGCCAGTTGGACCATTAAACCCTGGAATTGTATCGATTACTGTATTTGTTTCAATATCTATGACAGACACAGTATTGTCAAGTTGATTTGTGACATAAGCAAGTGTTCCATCAGGCAAGATGGTTACTTGGTCAGGAGATACTCCTACAGGGATTGTAGCAATTACTAAATTTGTTATTGTATCTATGACAGATACAGTATTATTACCTTTATTTACAATGTAAACAAATGCTCCATCAGGCGTAATTGCTGTTCCAACAGGTCCTGTTCCAACAGTAATTGTACCAACTACCGTATTTGTTGCAGTACTAATGACAGATACTGAGGCACTATTTTCATTTGTAAGGTAAGCAAATTGTCCGTTCGGTGTAATAACGATTGATCTTGGACGAATACCAATTCCCATAGTGATAGTAGCAACCACGGCATTTGTAGCTGTATTTATAACGGATACTGAACTGGAGTTTTCGTTTGCAACGTAAGCGAACGCACTATCCGGAGTAAAAGCTATGCCCTGAGGTTGGAGCCCTACTGGAATAGTAGTAATTACGGCATTTGTAGCTGTACTAATGACAGATACTGAGTTAGCTCCAGCTCCATGATTTGATACATAAACAAGTGTTCCATCTGGTGAAACCGCTACACCAAGAGGTTGAGATCCTGGTGCCAATGGAATGGTAGTGACTACAGCATTTGTTGCAGTATTAAAAACCGTAACATTATTCGAGAAGAGAGCTGGGACATAACCAAATGCTCCATTTGGTGTAATCGCTATTTCAAGTGGAGCCGTTCCTACTGGAATGTCAGCGACTATCGTATTTGTACCTGTATCAACTACTGATACCATATTATCAGGAGTAGCTAACTGACCAGCGTCTGTAACGTACACTAAAAAATGACAAGGTGGAGGAATTGGTGGTTCTGGTATAAATGGTGGCTTACAACGACAAGGGCAACAAAAACCACAACAACGACAATGACAACTTGGATTTGATTTAAACTTGAACCTGAACGTTTTATTATTTTTATGTTCGTTTCTCACGATACACACCCTTCCTATTATATATTGACACTATATGCAAACAGATTTATATTGCTTGCACGTTTTACCTAAACCAAATATTTCTGTGTCGAATGGTTGGTCATATGAGTTGCCGAGCATTCTTAGAAGGGTTCTTTAACCACATTAAATGTACAAGAATATAAGAAAAGCATGTCTGCTGATTGGAGCTTCTAAATAAAGGTCAATCAGTGACATGCTTTTATTTTTGTAAATAGAAATCGGGAGATAGTACCATAACGTGGGTTCATTTTCGTTCCGCCAGCAACAACAGTACCGAGGTTGGGCACGAAGATCAACTAATATTATTGTAATGTTTTAGCAAAGGCATCCTAACTTTTGATGATGAGTAAGAATATGCGATATCACCTTAATTGCCATTATCTTTTTATGGTAACAGGGTTCTATTTCTAGAGAACATTAATACTATAAGAGGTTACCTATGTCGCAATCTACCATTCAAAATTAAGAAGATATAAAAAATTATGAAACCTTTTACAAGCTGCATCCGTATAGTAGGTAATACAATGAAAAGGGGTGAACAACTTGACGCTATTTGGCTATTCACTCGAGCAGATCTTTTTAGTGGTATTAATTTTCGGGGGTCTTGCAACTCTTTTAATTATGTTTTTTGGTGATGCTGTCGAGGGCATTGGAGAGGGGCTACCGATTTTTAATCCAAGTGTCATTCTATCTTTCATTACGTTGATGTCAGCAACTGGGTTTATTTTAGAAAAATTAGCCTTCTTCCCTAGCGTTTGGAACATTGTTGCTGCTTGTATCATCGGAGCTATTTTAAGTGCACTATTTTATTTATTCGTTCTTGTTCCGCTACGATCGGCCGATGTTTCTTTAGCTTATACGGAAGAATCGCTTGGTGGCCAGTTAGGAAAGGTCATTGTCCCAATCCCGACAGACGGTTTTGGAGAAGTAGTTATTGAAACGACTAGCGGTATGATTTCGAAGCGAGCAACAGGTTTTGACAATGAGGCTATCGATTACGATACGACAGTACTTGTTGTAGAAGTAAAGGAAGGAACACTTTTTGTGAGATCTTATGATAAGAAATTTTTATAAAGGAGCGATATTTATATGTCAATGGAGATTTTAATTGTATTAGGGATTGTAGCCTTTGTTTTAATCGCACTAGTTGCACTGTATGTGACAAAGTATCGTACAGCGGGTCCTGATGAAGCACTGATTGTGACAGGTAGCTATCTTGGCTCAAAAAATGTACATAAAGATGAGTCAGGAAATCGTATAAAAATTATTCGTGGTGGCGGTACATTCGTATTCCCGATTTTCCAACAAGCACAGCCGTTAAGCCTATTATCTAGTAAACTTGATGTGACTACACCTGAAGTGTATACGGAACAAGGCGTACCGGTTATGGCAGATGGAACAGCAATCATTAAAATTGGTGGTTCTATTTCTGAAATTGCTACGGCAGCAGAACAGTTTTTAGGGAAGCAAAAGGATGAGCGTGAAAATGAGGCACGTGAAGTGTTAGAAGGTCATTTACGTTCAATCTTAGGTTCAATGACGGTGGAGGAAATTTATAAAAACCGTGATAAATTCTCTCAAGAAGTACAACGTGTAGCATCTAATGACTTGGCGAAGATGGGTCTGACAATCGTTTCCTTTACGATTAAAGATGTACGCGATAAAAATGGCTACTTAGAATCGCTTGGTAAGCCACGTATTGCACAGGTTAAACGTGATGCGGATATTGCTACTGCAGATGCTGAAAAGGAAACACGTATTAAGCGTGCTGAAGCATCGAAAGAAGCACAAAAGGCAGAACTTGAACGTGCGACTGAAATTGCAGAAGCAGAAAAAGAAAATCAATTAAAGGTAGCAGAATTCCGTCGTGAGCAAGATATCGCTAAAGCACGTGCTGACCAAGCATATGAACTTGAAACGGCTCGTGCAAAACAGGAAGTAACAGAACAAGAAATGCAAATTCGCATTATTGAACGTCAAAAGCAAATTGAATTAGAGGAAAAAGAGATTTTACGTCGTGAAAAGCAATATGATTCAGAAGTTAAGAAAAAGGCTGACGCTGATCGTTACGCTGTCGAACAAAATGCAGTTGCGGCTAAAATGCGTGAACTAGCACAGGCAGATGCGGAGAAATACCGTATTGAATCATTAGCACAAGCCGAAGCAGAGAAAATTCGTTTGGATGGTCTTGCAAAAGCGGATGCTGAGCGTGCAAAAGGGGAAACAGATGCGGATATTATTCGTCTTCGCGGTCTAGCAGAAGCCGAGGCAAAACGTAAAATTGCGGAAGCCTTCGAATACTATGGTCAAGCAGCTGTTCTTGATATGATTGTACGTATGATGCCAGAATATGCGAAAGAGCTTGCGAGTCCACTTGGCAATATTGATAAGATTACTGTTGTTGATACTGGCGGTGGGGAAGGAAGTGGCGGTGCCAATAAAGTAACTGCCTACGCAACTAATTTAATGTCAACATTACAGGAATCGTTGAAGGAAACTTCAGGGATTGACGTTAAAGAACTAATTGAAAGCTACGCAGGGAAGCATTCATTACGTCCTGAATTAGAGCAAATAGCAGTAGGCTTAGGAAAGCAAGTGCAAACTACAGATCATGAAACGCAAGAAGAAATAAAAGAAACAGTTGAACAAAAATAAAATTTTAGCCGCCTGATAGTTGTAATATCGGGCGGCTATTTTTGAGAAGTTTTTATTTTTCTTTCATTTGTTTCCATTCACTAGCGAGCATACCGTAAGCAACATGGTCGACATAATGATCATAAAGCCATTCTGCCGCACGAATCGTTCCCTCTTTTGTAAAGCCTAAGCGCTCAGGGATGGCACGGCTTTTTGCGTTGCCCACAGCAGCACGGATTTCGATCTTATTGAGCTGTAAATCCTCAAAAGCATATTGTAATAATGCCAGTACGGTATGCGACATAATACCGTGCCCTTGAGCTCCTTCGCTGAGCCAATAGCCAATAGCAGCGATTTTATTGCTATGATTTATCGTGTTGAAGCCAGCGACGCCAACAATTTCACTTCGAAAAATGATAACAAGAGAGAGGCTACTTTTTGCTTCATGTCCTTTAATACAGCCCTCTATATATGCTGTTGTATTGGTTATTTCTTTTGTGAAATCTAACCATGGCAACCATTCACGTAAATATGCTCGTGATGCATCTGTTAAGGCAAAAACAGCATGAGCATCTTCTAATTCGATAGTACGTAAAGATAGTTCTGGATTAATAGTAATTTGCAATGTTATTCCCCCCTTCATTATTTTAAAGCATCATGCGATAAAATAATAGTATCTATTACAGAACAAACGGAACTTGATAGTGAGTCAATAGCAATAATGTTAGGTGGTAGTCTTGTTAAAGGAATTATTGATGTATCTGTAGGTTTACCGAAGGATGTGAAAGTTGATGTTACGATGATTCAACAAATAGTTGAAGATTCAATTAAGAATGTTTTGGAAACAGAAAACGTAGCAATTAGTGGAGAAAAAATAACAATAAAAATTGAGAAATACTAACGGAGAAGTTCTTAAAGGATACAATCAACGATCAAACTTTGTTTCAAAACAGTTGGTTTCTTGTATATAAATAAGCAAACTGCATGTGAATGGTGCGTACCTGTGCAAAAGTAGTATAGGATCAATTTGGTTTGAGGTACATTTGACGAGAAATTGAAGGGGTTAGGAGTTATTCCTAAGCCTTTTATTTGATTACTACATATTCTAGCTATATAGAGACCTCTCTATTACTATAAAGAGAAAAGGGAATTTTTTCGAGTGATGAATTAGATAATCAGATCCAACTCTTTCCCCCTTATCCCGTATCATCAACTGAACAAACACCATTATATAGTGCTAATACTCCAGTAATCGCTTCACCACTTTCCACTCCAATTATTAAAATACCGTTGGTTCTTGCAGAACAAACACTTTAAATAAAATGAAGACATTGATCTGGAGCGTACAAAAAATAATTATGACCTAGTAGAGTCAGAGGAAAATTTGTATAAGCAGCGATTGGACGAATTAAAAGAGGGTGGTTCGAGAGTACAAAAGAATTCGGTCGTGATATACTCCAATATTTTAACGGTCCCTCAAGAGCAAGCTGAAAAATGGGGCGAGAAAAAACAGATGATTATTTTAAGGTTGCTACGAATTTTTCTGTAAGGAGTTCGGAAAAGAGAATGACATGCATTTGCACTTTGGGCCAGTCAATAAAGAGAACTGAAAATTGCAGGCACGAGTGGCAATGAGCAAAGCAAAAATTAATTACATTCATGATGCTTTTGAAGAAATTTTTAGAAGAACGTAGCTTTGATGTTGTGCGTGCTAGTGGCAAAACGAAAGAGAACAATATCGAAAACATTCATGAAAATTGTGGTTCTTTACGAGCTTTCGAACGGCGTCCATGCTTGGCTGTTAAACTTTGAAAAATGTTATCGCGATTGTTATGGATAAACATACAGGAGAAAAAACTTATTCCTCATAAAATGTACTATTAAGATAAAGGAGTCTGACTTGTGTATGAGCCTAAATAACAAAAGAAAATACAAACTTCATGCAATTCCTTGTTCTATGTGTTGTCCAAAAAGAAATTTCAAACTTCATGCAATTCCTTGTTCTATGTGTTGTCCACCTCCTGAATCATTAGCTACTAACATCCATGCTTTTATAGTAAACTTCACTACAACTGGACTCATTCCTCAGGGTACAGGGATACCATTAGATACTAATCTAATATTGACACCAGGAATAACACATACACCAGGTTCTAGTGTTATAAATATAGAAGCTGGTACTTATTGGGTCGAATATACTACCAAATCATCAGCCCCAACAGCTAATTTTGTATCTACTAGAGCTCTCCTTAATGGTTCTCCTATTGTTGGAGCCACTGTTGTCAGTCCTCAAGTAGCATCTGGAACGTTTCAAACTTTAAGTTCGGGGTTTCTTGTTGTAGCACCTAATCTTGTTAATACTTTGGAAATTGCAGCGGATTCTCTAGGAGGAAATATTTATAACTCTCAGTTTGCAAGCATTCCAAATGTATCTGTAAGAATTGTTAAAGTAAGTTAATAATAAAAAGAACATGAACCACTATGTTCAAGAGATTGTGAAGTAGAAAGAAAACACGCCCCAAAAAGGCGTGTTTTCATTCTTTTTTTGGGAGTTTGAAGTTTTGCGTAGGCTTACACTTAACCGATTGGTTTATTACATTTCTATCTAACTGAATTTTTCGGACGCTCTAATTAGGCAATATTAAAGGAAACTTTCTTATGAAAAGGCATTTGATTATATAATATTAGTTTTTATCTCCTTGCTTACTTCGAATAAGCCAATTGATAGATATAAAGTAACCAATTATAGGGGAAATTCCGTATCCCATTAGGATAACAGGGAAGTTTCCAAAAAATGTTGTTACTAATAATGTGAAAAAGTATATACCTAGACTAATTGATGTTATTTTTCTCTTTTTAGGTGGGAAAAAAATGAAAGGTATTATAAGAATTAAAAGTGAAATTAAAGAAATGATAAACCAGATTATTCCTAAATCCTTTGCCATAAACAAGATATCTTCAACATATGGGACAGGTGCTAGATCATCTAAAAAAACCCAAGAAATAATAACGAAAGTTAAGGGAATAAGCAACATAACAAGGCGGATAATATGTCTATTAATGTTACATATGAGTAAAACTAAAGTCGATATTACAAATGCAGTAACAGCTGACGCATCTGGTTGTAAAACTAGTAAAAGTGATATAGTAAGAACAATTATATAAGAAAACCACCATTGATTTTGTGATGAAAATGTACCAAGTAGTATAAGTAGTAAAGGTAAAAAAACACTAGATATATTTATAATAATTGGACCTAATGTAATCCACCTGTGAATGCTCTCTATACCTGAGTCAAAAAAGGTCAATGACAGTAAAAGAACAATTGTAGTAATCGGCAAATAGAGTTTTGTTTTTGTATTAGAGTTTATTTTTTTCTTTCTAAACATTATGAAGGATAGTAGGGTGAAAAGTATTGTAACGATAATATTTTGTAACCAGATACTTTTTGGAATATCGTTTACTTGCATAATGATTGCACCTATTAAAACAGTAGGAAAAGTTATAAGTGATAAATATTTGATTTTTAACATTGCATTCTCCTTAGGAAGTATTGATAAAGTATAAATAAATATTTTAGCATAGGAAGCGTTCTGTATCCATTTTGATTTTTTGCAATAACGGGGGAGATTTAATGAGGCTGGGGCAAAAGGGGATTTTAGCCAATGAAAAGCCCGAACAATAATTACGAAACGCGCATTCTGTGTTTCGTAATAGTTCGGGTATCCCAGCACTGAAAGTACATAAAAAAACAGACAACCAATATTAGTTATCTGTTTCCTCATTAGTCTTTGATTGTATAGCATTATTAAACGCTTCATCAAAAGCTTCTTTAATTTCCTAAATTGTATAGCCTGCCTGAAGTAATTCATTTGTTGTTCTTATTAGAATTACACTATAAATAACTCTTTCAAGATGAACTTATTATTTTTTAGCTCCTTCATCCTTTATAAAAACATTTATATTAAATTTCTGAATAGAATTATCGGTAATGGAATTAAATTCATCTATAGTCCATGACTGTGACTTAAAACGATAAGCCTTTTCTGAAAAATTGAAGATATCGGAGTTTATGTCCAACCCTTTATTAAATGTACTTTGAAACTGTGATAAAATAATATTTTTAATATCATTTTCAATTGCTTCTTTTTCAATATTTTTTGGATTTTCTCTGATTGAAGCTTTTATTTCTAAATTTATAATATATTTAGGAATTTTATTACCCTCAATTTCTATATGATAATCTATATTGTCAATAAACATAGAAACAGACTTATCCTTTATTGATAATTTCATTTTATTAAAATCCTTATTAAACCAATCGAGCCCTGATAGTTCTTCTTCGTTTAGCCACCCATTTAAATTTTGTTGTGAAAGAAAATAGGCACCACTTATTTTTAATATATTCTTAGATTTATTATCCTCCATCCAATAATCTTCACTAATTTTTATGGAAGGAACCATAATTGATCCAACTGGCTCATAATATCTTTTAATCATGTCTTGTACAGTGCTGGTTGAGATGAATGAATTAAAGAATAATTGTTCATTTGGATCATAGGGAAATGTTAATATTGGTGGTTTATAAAAAAGACCATGTACATTCATTATCTCTTTAATATCATCTTCAAATCCATAAGCTAAAGTATTGTAACGTAAATAATAATCCCTACTAAAAAAATCAAAAAATTCATCCAAATGACCATCCAATACATTTTTGGAAATAAAGAAAGTTTGTATATGTCCATAATACAAAGGGTTCACAGAATTCTTTTCTATATCATCGATTGCTCCCTGAATTGTTTCACCTTCTCCATGGCCAACAACAATTGGAGCAGGCTCAGACGCAATGCTGGGATCTGAGCCCGCTACATTAGTAAATCCGAAAGCTTGAAAATATAAATGATACTTATCATTAGAATAATCTATACCAAGCGCGGTAATATAAACTTCACTTTGTATTTCCTTCGTACCTAAACAACCGCCTAGAACAAATAATAAAGGAAAAATTAATGTTATTTTAAATGTGGAAGTATAGTAATGGGACATTTATAATCTCCCTTCTAAAAAGCAGTCAGTCTTTTATTTTGATTCTAAATGGCATTTTAAAAAAACCTTTAATAAGATTGGGTATACTAACTTTATTTAATGTAGAAAGGTAAGGATGCCCGAAACTTTCTAATGAAGAGATATATGTTAAGAAAAATAAGACGCTTAAAACAAAGCCATACATTCCAAAAAAGGAGGCAATTATTAACGTAGCAACTCTTATTAAAAATACGTTCCCTAGTATATTTTGATTAATTAATGTATAGCTAGATATAACTGTAAGTGCTCCAATTACTAACGTCGATGGCGATGTAAATCCTGCCCTTATGGCAGCATCACCAACTATTAAACCTCCTAAGACTGCAACGGTTTGACCTACAGCTTTAGGTAAACGTATTCCAGCTTCTCGAAAGAGGTCAAAAAAGATGAGCATTATAAGAATTTCGAACGAAGAAGAGACGGGCAGTCCAATTTTAGATGCAGATATCGATATTAATAAGGGAAATGGTAACTGGTTAAGTTGATGGACAGTTAATGCAATCCAAAAACCAGGTAAAAATATACTTGTTAGTAAAGATGTAATCCTTAACATGCGTGAAAAACTCACAAATAAAAAATTAGTTTGATCATCTTCTGCTGCTTTCAAAATAAGTAATAAATTTACTGGTCCAATTAAACAGCTTGGACTTCCATCTACCAATATGACAAAACGACCTTTATTGAGAGAATTTACTACAAAGTCTGGTCTTCCTGAATAATCAAGGAGGGGAAAGAGGCTCAACTTATCATAAAGTAATTCTTCAATATGATAACTACTTGCAATATTATCTACTTTTATTTTATTTAGTTTGTTTTGTACATTTCTCAAAGTGTTTTGATCAATATAGTTATCAATGTAGAGTAATAAAACTTTTGTTTTACTCGCATCTCCAATTGTGAAATTTTCGCATGATAAATTTTTACTCTTTAATCTCATTCTTATTAAAGAAAAATTTGTATCTATATTTTCAACAAATCCATCTCGTGGTCCTCTTAATGAAACTTCCATATTTGATTCTTCAATTGATCGTTCAGGTAGTTTAGCTATATTGGTTGAATATAATTTATTTGATTGAACATGATAAAAATATAAAAATCCTGTGAAAATTTTGCTATTTATTTCATCTGTTGAGTACTCATTTATCTCTTTTACCTCTAAATAACGATTTATTATTTCTACATCATATAAATTTCCTTGTTCAGCCAGGAGTCTAATATTCGGTAATAAAGAATTAAAATAAAGAACACTATCAATTAAACTATGGCAATATATAAAAATCACTTCGTGTTTTTCGTTATTAAAAATAAAGTATTTATTACTTATCGTTACATTTGATTGATGACTAAATTCTTTATAAAAATAGTCCTTATTATTACTAACTTCAGTCAAAGTTTTTAACTCCCTTTTGCTTTTTTTCTAATACATAGATACCCGAAATGAAAAAGAATAAAAACACAAAAATAAAAAGAAGATAAAAGTTTTTTATAAATGACAAAAAATCAGAAACAGACCAGGGGATTAATAATCCTATTGTTAAACATAGATAGCAAATGAATAATATTAATTTTCGGTTTTTGAAAAAGGAAGAAACAAGATACATAAATAAACATATGCGAATAAAAGCCATTGATAATATTTGGAGAACAGATAAAGAATCCATTCTTGTAAAGTACTTACCAAATGACAAAACCCTCCATTGTTCGTTTATAGGAAAAACCATTTTTTGTGTTACATAAATGCCGAATTCTGAGATAGTAGTCACAATGGTAATAAAAACTAATAATACAAATAGTATAGAGAAAACGAATATTCCTTTACTGTTCATCCTCTCTTTTACATAACCATTTAAAACAATTAAAATAAATCCCACTTCTAAAATACCGATACATATGTATAATATTCCCCATAAAATGGACGGAGTATTACTTGTATTTACTGGTAATATTAGTTCGTATTCATTGTTTATTGAGTTCCCTAAATTGAGGAGAACAAACAAAAAAATGTATAGTGTACAAATAATCAATGATTGGATAGCTATGGTTTTGATACCTTTTAGAGAACAATAAAAGCATATTAATATAAATAAAATAACTGTTATAAAATATGGGTAATCAGAGTTAAAACTTTCATCAGCCCAAATAATTGTAAATTTGAGGGAGACGAAAGTTGATGAAATTAAATAAAATATACATGAAGTAATTATTAATAAATAGAGTGGTTTATTAATTTGGACTGAACTTAATTCAAGGAATGGAATATGATTTAATGAAGATGTAATTCTAGAGATAAATAATGCAAAAAGAAATATTGGAATTAAACTTGCCAAGGCGCTTATCCATGCTTCACGTTCAACTACTGTGAAAATTGTGGGAATTAAAATAAAATGTGCTAAAAAACTAATGGATAAGAATAGCAAACAATATACATGTATTGGTTGTATAACTTTGTTCATTTTATCTTAAACCTCCTCCTAACAATACTCTCCATGTTTGTTGCCATCTAATCTAAATGGACATGTTTTAGTTTTTATTATTATGCTCAAATAAACTTCCTTATATATCTAAAAAAATTTCACTCTCTCCATAGCTCCAGATAGATCTAAAAGGGATAATCATCAATGATGATTTTAATAAATACGGGTTTTAAAGAATAAGTGATTTTCTAAATAAAAAAAACCGATTCCCTGAATAGTATGGAAATCGGTTTTTGGTTATGAAATTGAGTCAAATTAAATGAGAAACAAAAGTAAAGTGAACTTTTATTCGAGGATAATGTATATTTTTTATAGCTAAATGTACCGTTAATTTCTTATAAACAAACATGGTGAACGTAATGGGCTATTTCCCACTATGTTTTTTTAAGAAGGTAAGCGTTTTTCCTAGTGTTTGTTCAGCATGTGTAGTAGTAAAATCAAATTGATACTCATGACCTAGGTCAGTATTTGTTCCGTCAAATAAAACACTATCTACTTCCACACTATTCTTTTTGAGAATATCAATAAGCTCTGTTGATTGTGGGGCTAGTGGATCAGCATCTCCAACTGTCAAAAAGGTTGGAGGGTAATTAGGTGTTATATGGTTGACTGTAGACATCTCTTCTAGTCTGGAGAAGGACTTGAAATCTTTTTTTCCTGTATATGCCCAAAATACTGATTGGATACCTTTTTTTATTATTGGAGATGACTGAGTCCCTATTTTCTCCATATTATAAACACCACAGAATAAAAGAGCACCTTTTAACTGTTCTTTATCAACAGAAGGTAGAATATCCATTGATTTTGCTAGAGCTTCATTAGTTATTATCGCAATTGTTTGACTGGCAATTTGAGCCCCTGCTGAATCGCCACCAATAAATAAATGATTCATATCGCCACCATATTTTGAGACATTTTCTTGTAAATATTTAAGAGCTTGGTTAGTTTGTATGATTGGTCCCGGATATTTTTGTCCCGGTGCAATAGCATAGTTTATATTTGCTACTACGTATCCTTCATTAGCTAATGCCATTCCATATTCTTGAGTTTGTTCCTTACTACCCGAAACAAATGCGCCACCATGTATCCACATGATAACAGGGAGTTCTTTCTTAATATTTTTCGGATAATAAATATCTAATAGACTATTTTCAATTCCATGTTTATCATAAATAATATCTTTTTTAACACGGACTTGTCTTTTTATTATTTCAATGTTTTTAGGGGATGCAAAAGAATCCGCTTCGAAAAGCTGCTTGATAATAAAGGTATTAAGTATAGGTGTAAACTGTCCAATTATAAATATAAGCAATATAGGAATGACAATAATATAGACAGGGATCTTCCATCGTTTTTTCTGATAAAACTTATTTTTTGTTTTCAAATTGATTAACCTTACCTCATTACTTATTAATATGAAATTCACTTTAATGAAAAAAGAATTGGATGCGATCTACACTTCAGCAAAAGAGAGACCAGAGTGATTTTTTAACCTCTTCTTCCTTTTTACCTCCCACCACAAGATTTATCCAATTAGATGTATACGGTTGGTAATTTTAGGCTTTATCGAACCTCATATAACTGTATTATATCAAAATTCAATCCTAAACAGTGTGAAAAAACAATATGCATCCAATCTTAGGACGATTACGAATCAAGCGTCACTCACTAATTCCCTTGCTAGAATTCGCGCATTAATGGGCACTACTTTTGTTGATTGTAGAAATTTTAGGCCAGAAAAAAACTAATGAACAATATGACCCTTGTAATTTTCAGAGTTATTGGATTTTAAAAGATTCTTTTACTCTTCACAGCTAATAATGTATTATAGCAACTTTAATTGTTCGAGCATGCGCATAGCTAGAGAGGATTAGCAATGGCGTAATAAAATATGAATTTGGATGTAGAATAATATAGTGAGTATTTGGATACAGATGCAACAAATTATATAGTGCTTTCAAGTAAATTAGGTAGCATTATAAGGTATATAGTACATCTAAAAAATATAACATTTTCGAGTGCTTTTTAACTATTTTGTCGGTTATAATGAGAAAAAGACGAAATATGATTCTAGTTTCATAACTAATGATTCTTGAATTAGTCGTGTAATCTATGCACTATCGAAGGGGAACTAAGAATGTTTTTAAAAAAAGAACGGAACATATCAATTGGCGATCTTATTAAGTTGAGTGAGGCTCAATTGCAAATGGCTAAACAGGGTCAATTTGATTATGAGTATACATTAGCTTCAACAAATGATGAGGAATTACAACAGTTAGTACATAATTTAAATCAAGTAAATAGGCTTCGGCAAGAATCTGAAGATCAATTGCAGAAAAAATTGGGTAATGTATTGAAAAGTAATGAAATTGGTCTTTGGGAATTACAAGTATTGAACGGACGCTTGGATGATCTAAACAATGTTTTTACAGCTTCGACAGAATTAAAAGAGCTCTTAGGATTCGATAGTTATGCTCTTAAAGACAGTTTTCAAGATTTTTTGAAGGTAATTGCAGTGGCGCATCGTTCTGATTTTAAAGAGATGCTAGAGGAGAGTTTAGAGACACAAACTCGATTTAATATGGAGCATTTGATATGCTCTCGTGACGGTCAAGAGCGCTGGATACAGACTACAGGAATAGCTTCTCATCTTGTAGATGATCAGTATCAAATAATAGGTTCGATTATGAATATTCATGATAAAAAAATAAACGTGGAAAAATTACAGGGATATGTAACACGTTATGATTTAATCAATAAAGCACTAGTAGAAGCGCCATGGGATATGATTGTAGATCAAGGTGATCCGTTAAATCCACAGAATTCCTTTTGGTGGAGTGAACAATTTCGAAGAACATTAGGCTTTAAGGATGAACACGATTTTCCAAATATTATGAGCTCTTGGAGTGATCGCTTGCATCCAGAGGACAAGCAGCTTGCATTAGATGCGTTTAGTGCACATTTATTAGATTTTTCTGGGCGTACTCCATTTAAAGTAGATTATCGCCTTCAGTTAAAATCTGGTGAATATCGCTGGTTTCATGCAAGCGGAACAACGCTTCGTGATAGTGAGGGAGCTCCTTTGCGAGTGGCAGGAACTATTCGAGATATTACACATGAAAAAATGAAAGAGCAAAATGTACAAGAAACTATGACACGTATGGAGGAGTTATCAGCTTCTATTAATGAAATGGTTGTAGGTATTAATTCTATTACAATGCAGGCACAGGAACTGGCGAACACACAGGAAAAAACAACAGAAGCTGCTAATGATGCGAAAGGGGTAGCAGATGAAACACAGCTTATATCAAATTTTATTCGAGAGATAGCAGATCAGACAAATTTACTAGGGTTAAATGCTGCAATAGAAGCCGCACGTGCAGGAGAACAAGGAAAAGGTTTTGGTGTAGTAGCTGAAGAGGTAAGAAAATTAGCAGTTAATTCGGCTAAGGCAACAGGTAATATTGAATCAAGTTTAATGCAAATAAAGGTTTCCATTGATACAATTATTGACTATATGGATAAAATTAGTGAGCTTGCGCAAATGCAAGCGGCTCTAACAGAACAATTGAATGCCTCAGCAGATGAAATTGGTACAATGTCACAGGATTTGGTGGAATTTTCAAAGCAACAATAAAATTAAAGAGTATTTCGCTAGTCGATTATTTAACGTCAAGTGACAATAAAAAAGCTTTCATGTAAAGGTTAAATAGAGGAAATCTCCATTAAAATAACCAGGAGCTCATAAAATTTTATATGAGTACCTGGTTTTATTTAATATTTATGAGTTTTAAAAAGATTCTTTTGTTGGCATTAGGTAGTCCAAACGCTAGAGCTCCTACGACTTTCCCGTTTTCACGGATTGGAAAAGAAAACGCATTTATGGCAACGCCGTATACATCCTCCGGTATAACAACATCAGCATTTTTCCCACTAAAGGCAATGAAAACATTTTGGTCATTAGCATTTACTTTTTGACCATCTTGATAGCCTGAATCTACACGTTTGCCAGCTAAGTATTTTATAACTGTTTCACTTTCCTTCTCAACGACAGCCACGATTGCTTCTTCCTTTAATGCAAGGTGGATATAGGGTACTGAAAGGGCTAAAGCTTCAATAATCTTCATGAAAATTCCTCCAAGTCTGTTCAACAAAAATAGTTTGGTCATCGGAGCCTAATTGCCAATGATTGCAAGATGATTACTTTCAATGTAACACAATATTTGCCAACTCTATATAGATAAAAACTAAATTTATATGAAGAAAATATGACTATAGTCATGGGTTGGGTGTTAAATGAAATCGTGCATACAAGAGATAAATTTGTCTATTTTATGACAAACAATCGTGAATTTTGAAGATTATTGTATTAGAATAATAGTAGCATTGGAAGTACGTTAAGGAGAGAGAGAAATGGATTACATTCAAAAAGGGACAAAGGCGTTTCATAAAGCAAACTGGGCTTTATTTTTAGCGGGCTTTATTACCTTCGCCAACTTATATGTGACACAGCCATTATTACCAACATTTGCGAAGGAGTTTCATGTATCACCAGCTATTGCGAGTTTAACGCTTTCTGTGACAACCTTTGCGTTATCCATCAGTATGATTATTGTTGGCTCATTATCAGAGGCATGGGGAAGGAAGTCTTTGATGACGGTTTCTATTTTTGCGGCATCTATAATTACGCTTGCCCTTGCCTTTTCTCCTAATTTTGAAACGATATTAGTGTTACGTGTTATACAGGGTATTGTTTTTGCAGGGTTGCCAGCAATTGCGATGGCTTATTTAGGGGAGGAAATGGATCCATCTAGTTTAGGTATTGCAATGGGCTTATACATAAGTGGTAATTCGGTAGGTGGGCTTAGTGGCCGAGTTATTATAGGGACATTAACGGATCTTTACAATTGGCAAGTGGGGATGGTTGTACTAGGTGTTATCAGTCTAATGATTAGTGTGTTATTTATCTGGATGCTTCCTAACTCCAAGCGTTTTACAGCTCGACCATTACAGATAAAATCATTGGCGACGTCTCTTTTACAACATTTAAAGGACCCATCCATGCTTTGTCTTTTTGGTATTGGCTTCGTATTAATGGGGGGCTTTGTGACTCTTTATAACTACATTGGTTTTAAATTGATGGCGCCCCCTTATAATCTAAGTGCTACGATTGTTGGTTGGATTTTTGTTATTTACTTAGTAGGTACTTTTAGCTCTGCTTGGTTCGGAAGTCTAGCTGATCAATATGGCCGTCAAAAGATGCTGTTATTGTCTATTGCGATCATGTTTACAGGGGCGATTTTAACATTAAATGGGCTACTTAGTTTAAAAATTTTAGGGATTACAATCTTTACATTTGGCTTCTTTGCAGCACATTCGATTGCTAGTGGCTGGGTAAGTAAACGAGCCACTCATGATAAAGCACAAGCTTCTTCTCTCTATTTATTTTTTTATTATTTCGGTTCAAGTGTTGGAGGAACGGTTGGGGGTGTGTTTTGGATGCACTTTGGCTGGGGAGGCGTTATATGTATGATTGCGGTATTTTTAGTCATAGCATGCTTACTTTCATTTTTATTAAAGAGGATCATTACTAAACAACGCATTGTAGCAGGGCACTAGGAATCTTTTTTATTTGTGGTGTGTTATTGAGTTTATTTCCTTCATTTACATGATCTTCATAAAAAATGATTTGTCCTAAACTATTTGATAGTATAATAAGTAGACTGGATATAAAGAGGAGTTGAAAGATATGTTTACACGTAGTAAAGGATTTTCTTTTGTCTTTGCTTTGATGGCGGCAGTTTTAGTTTTGACAGGTTGTGGAGCAGCTAAAGAAAAAGCGGAAGACAATGTAGATTATTCATCAAAGGTGAAGGAAAATCCAATTGTGACGATTACGATGAACAATGATGAAAAAATCGTCATCGAATTAGAGCCTTCTACAGCGCCGAATACGGTAGCAAATTTTATTTCCTTAGCTAAAAAAGGCTTTTATGATGGTCTTATATTCCATCGAGTTGTCCCTGATTTTATGATTCAAGGTGGAGATCCTTCAGGTAATGGTACAGGAGGACCGGACTATTCGATAGAAGGTGAGTTTACATCAAATGATTTTAAAAATGATTTAAAGCATGAACGTGGTGTCATTTCAATGGCTCGTTCAAATGATCCGAATTCTGCGGGATCTCAATTTTTCATTATGGTAAAGGATACTCCGCAACTTGATGGCGAATATGCTGCTTTTGGGAAAGTAATCGAGGGGATGGAAACAGTAGATGCTATCGCTGCTGTTGAACGAGAAGATGAAAAACCAATAAAAGACCAACAAATGAAAAAGGTCGAAGTAGATACAAAGGGCTTTGATTACCCTGCCCCAAAGGTAATAAAATAACAGATTTATAAATCCGAAACAAAAAAGCATGAGAGATCAGTTTTGATCTTCCATGCTTCTTTGTATTTAACCCATAATGTTGTAGCCTGCGTCAATGTAAATCGTTTCGCCTGTTACACCGCGAGATAAGTGAGAAAGCATCACGATGGTCATGTCTGCTACTTCATCTTGTTGAACATTACGTTTTAAAGGAGCTGTTTCTTCGATTTTGTGTAAAATTGTATTGAAAGAAGGAACCCCTTTTGCAGCAAGTGTGCGGATCGCTCCTGCTGAGATCGCATTAACGCGAATATTATCTTTACCAATATCTGCAGCAAGATAGCGCATAGATGCCTCTAATGCAGCTTTTGCTACACCCATAACATTGTAACCATCTAGTACACGCTCTGCTCCTAAGTAACTCATTGTTACGATAGAACCGCCCTCAGTCATATAAGGATGTGCGGCCTTTGCTGCTGAAATAAGAGAATAGGCGCTAGTGTCTTGTGCAAATGCATAGCCATCACGAGTTGTATTTAAGAAGCGATTGTGTAAATCTTCTGCATTAGCAAACGCTACTGAGTGGACAATCCCATGGATTACCCCTACTTTTGTACCGATTTCTTCGAAAGCTGCTTTTGTGCTCTCGTCGCTGTTGACATCACATTGTACGATCAGTGAATCGGATTGTCCGATTTTCTCTAATTGCATTTGTAATTTTTTTAATGAACGTTCTTGACGGTACGTGAAAATAACATTTGCACCTACATCAAATAAACGTTTTGCGATACCCCAAGCAATACTTCGATCGTTTGCCACGCCCATTACGACAATATTCTTATCTTTTAATTGTAATAAATTATCCATCATCTAATAAGAACCCCTTTATATTTATGAAATAATATCTGTTATTAGTACCAACTACTAAAATCTTATCATACATAAAAAATGGTTGCAATAATAAGTTGAAAAGAGTGACCAAATTTACATTAACAAGTACAAAAAAATCCATCTCCATTATGTTAGAGATGAATCGTGGTATAAGCATCTGTTACTAAGTGATTCGTTTGTAAAAAATGGCTCTTCACCATAACGTTTGGTTGATTTCCGTTCCGGCTGGGCGCTTTGTTGTTGCTGCCGCTTCGCTTTCGCACAGATAAAACATTTGTTGCTGCCGCTTCGCTTTCGCACAGAAAACATCCGCTGCGCTGCAGGGTCTCGGGCCAACACGATGTTGGTCACGAAGGCGGTATCACATGATGTGATGATTTTAGCCTTCGTTCCTCTATTGTTGATCCCTAAGGAGTCGCTCAGTCACCGCTTCAATCAACTAATACATGAGGAGATAAAATAAAGGCACCCAGTTAAGGATGCCTTTAAAGATACAGTTAAACCTATTCGAATTTTAATGAGTCGCCATCGAAAGTCTCATCTGCTACTTTGATTGAGTCAGTTGGGCAGCCTTCGAAAGCATCTTGCATGTCTTCTAGTAGATCTTCTGGAACTTCAGTTGTTCCCATGTTATCATCTAAAATAACGAAGGCGATACCTTCATCATCATAATCATAAATATCTGGTGCTGCGGCTCCGCAAGCGCCGCAAGCGATACATGTATCTTTATCAACAATTGTGTATTTAGCCATATTTTTTTTCTCTCCTTTTACATGTTCCTATCAAAGCTTCATACTCATTTTAAAGATGTTTATCTTACATTTCAACATAAATACTATTAAATTGGAGGAATTTGCGTCTATGTTTCATCAAATTTTATTGCAAATCTTTCAAAAACTAAATAACGAACGAACTATTTCTGCTGCTTATCATGTATTAAGAGGAAAGCGCTCAGGCCAGACTATTCAAGACATTGGCCTATTTAAGTTACATAATTATTTTGGGTTATTACCTAAGTTACCTCGGAAGACATTTGATGAAGCTGTATCATTATTTTTGCAGTATAGTTGGTTAACAATACAAGAATCTGGTCACTATTCCATGAAAAAGCTAGGTTTACAGCGAGCGGAGCAGACGCCTGACTTTTTATTTGACGGATGGCACTATAGGGGTAATGAGCATATATTTTTTGCAAGGCTCTCGTTAATTATACAAAGTTTATCTTATCAAAGTGCTGGGGTTCGTTCATTTTCTCCTATTAGTAGGGATACGAATATTCAATCCTGGGTACGATCTTTTTTAGTTGAGCATCACTATCAAGATGGTCATTTACAGCAACAATTATTGCAGGAATGTGAACAGGTACTGTCTATGTTACCCTTGTCAAATGCTAATAAGCAACTCGTCCTCTATCGGTTAAGTGGTCATAGATTACCAGGATGGACGTGGCAACAGCTCGCTAGTCAACGCCAGGAAACAGTTTTAGATTGTCAATTAGCGTTTATAGAATTGCTACATACGTATTTAAATGAAATTCATCAGACAAATGATTGTCCCTTGCTCAGTAAAATAACAGAGGGATTAAGAGTAAAAGCATTATTAACCGATTCAGCGCAGCAAACAGCACATTTATATGAGCAGGGCTATTCAATTGAACAGATTGTGCAAATAAGGAAATTAAAACAAAGTACTATAGAGGATCATTTGGTAGAATTAGCTATGAATGAACCGAACTTTTCGATTGGTCCGTTCGTCTCTTATGAAGAAGCGGAAAAAGTTTGGCAGGCATCGAAACATTATCAAACTAAAAAATTGAAAACATTGCATGAAGTAGTTGAAGGTATGAGTTATTTTCAGTTAAGGCTTGTCCTTGCGAAAGGAGAAGTATAAATGGAACTTGAACTTGAACAAACGTTAGCAAAGTATTTTGGCTATACAACATTTCGTCCAGGCCAAAAAGAGGTCATTGAAGCAATTTTAGAAAAAAAAGATGTTATTGCTTTATTACCAACAGGAATGGGGAAATCACTTTGTTACCAGTTGCCAGGATATATTTTGCAGAAGCCGGTTTTAATTGTTTCTCCTTTGCTTTCTCTTATGCAGGATCAAGTAGAAGAGCTAAAACGCTTTGGTGAAAAGAGGGTAGTTGCCTTAAATTCATTTTTAACCGTAAGTGAAAAACGATATGCGTTACATTTCTTAGAGCAGTTTCGTTTTATCTTTACTTCGCCAGAGATGCTTTTACAGCAACAGGTTCAAGATAAGCTTTCACAAATGCAGCTAGGTCTTATCGTAGTGGACGAGGCACACTGTATTTCACAGTGGGGCTTTGATTTTAGACCAGATTATTTACGAATTGGACAATGGTTTTCACAAGTGAATCGGCCACCAGTTTTAGCTTTATCAGCGACTGCGACGAATAAAGTAGTCAATGATATACGAGAAACATTGTCATTGGATACGCCATTTGAGTTTTTGTACAATGTGGATCGGCCTAATATTCACCTTGGGCGTGTTGTATTTGAGGATAGGGCAGATAAAGCACATTGGATTATGCAACATGTTAAAGAGACTGCAGGACCGGGTATATTATATATGTCCTCGCGGAAGCGTGCTGAACAATATAGTGAGGCGCTTATACAGGCAGGTATAAGAGCTGCAGCGTATCATGCAGGCTATATTGCTGAGGACCGTCAGTTTATTCAGCAACAGTTTATTGACGGAGAGCTTGACTGGATTGTGGCTACGAATGCTTTTGGAATGGGTATCAATAAGTCTGATATTCGTCAGGTCATCCATGAAACGATGCCTGCTAATGTAGAAAATTACATGCAGGAAATTGGCCGTGCAGGGCGTGATGGTCAACCAGCGCTCGCTATATTACTATATAGTGATGGCGACGAGGAACTTACGAAATTTGTTGTAACAGGCGATTTGCCAACAGTTGGTCATGTTGATCGTTATCAGGAACTACTAAATCAGCAAGTACACCCTTCTCAAATGTTGAAAAATGGAGAACTAAGTGAGACCGCTTTTCGTGTGCTTGATTACTGGCTGCAACAAGAAACGATGGAACAAGTTAAAGTGCGTTTAAATCATTTGGCACTAGAAAAATATCATGCTGTCGATAAAATGCATAAAATGACTCAGACAAAAGACTGTATACGCACAAAATTAGTCGGGTATTTTGGGCAAAAATTGCTGAAAAAACCGGAAAACTGTTGTGAAAATTGCGGAATCCATTATGATGAAATCAATAAGGTACGCTTGACGGAAGAGAAAAAAATAGAAATGATTCCATGGGAAAGTCGGTTAAAACAACTCTTAATGGGTTTATAGAGGCTTATCACCAAAAGTTGTGGATGACATTTGATAAACGTAGTTTCGACTGGCGACTCCTTGGGAATCAGCGATAGAGAAACAAAGGCTAAGACCTTCACATCCTTGATAACGCCTTCGTGACCAACATCGTGCTGTCGCTTCGCTTTCGCACAAAAAACATCTGTTGGCCAGAGACCCAGGGCAAGTCTTGCGAGAGAAGCGGCTTAGCGGATGCCTTCAGGAAAGTGTCCAGTCGGAACGGATAGACTCTAAGCTTTGGTGATATGCCCTTTTTAGACTATAATTTACGGTCATTTACTTTTTTCGCAAAATTCGTCATAATAGAATGATAGAAAGCGTAGTGAGGTTGGAGGAAAGACGAATGAGTAAAGAAGATTATCGCGATAAAATCGAAGAACATCGTCAATCTTTTGAAGAAGAACAAAAAGAACAGGAAGCTTTATCTAGAGTTGCAAGAATGAATAAAAATGGAAGTAATAATAAAAAGCCAAAAAATACAAAACGAAAAACGCCATTAATGACGATTCTTTTTGTGATTTTTATCTTAATTCCATTATCAATATTAGTCTATTTCTTAAAATTCTATGAACCTGGATCAACGATTGAAGAAGCTGAAAAAAATTCTTCGGAAGAAATTGTAGAAATTGACAAGTCAGGGGATAAAGCTGTACCTGTGTCAACTGACAAAAACAAAGATGGCGATAAAGCAAAGGAAACGTCTAAGAAAGACGCAGAGAAATTAGCGTCAGAACAGAAGGCAGCAGAGGAAGCGAAAAAAGCCGAAGCAGCCAAGAATGCAGAAGAAGCTAGAAAAGCCGAAGCAGCTAAGAATGCAGAGCAAGCTAGAAACGCAGAAGAAGCTAGAAGAGCACAAGCCGAAGCAGATAGAAAAGCTGAACAAGCACGTAAGGCTGAGGAAGCACGAAAAGCAGAAGAAGCAAAACAATCTGCAAATGCAAGTACACATACTGTAAAAGCAAGTGAAAACCTATATCGTATTGCATTGAATCACTACGGTGATGGCAGTGAAGCGACACTAGCGAAAATCCGTGCAGCCAACGGTATGTCTTCTAATAATATATCAGTTGGGCAAGTGATTAAGTTACCATAAGAAAGCAGATGTCATTCTTTGGCAATAATGTTTTTCGAGTATAAAATAATGGACAAACGTTAACACCAAATAGGGTTAAGGCGTACGTCTTATTTAGTGAAAAGGCGATTCTTTATTTTAAATGAATCGTCTTTTTGTTTTCGTAAGGAGAAGTGAAAGAATGATTTATTTTGGACTATTTATTTTAGTAGTCATCGCGTTCGTGCTTTATATGTTGAAGGTTGCACATGAAAATAATGTTTTACATCATCAATTGCAATTAAAGGGTGAACAGGAAAAGATCCGACTATTTTTTATTTCGGATACCCATTTACGCAAAATTAACCGCCAGATGATTGAGCAGTTAGATGGTCCATTTGATGCTGTTATTATTGGTGGAGATTTTGCAGATGGACGCACACCCATTCAACGTATTCATGACAACCTAAATTTATTAACGCCTTTAGGACCAACTTATTTTATATGGGGTAATAATGACAGAGAAGTAGGCGAAGAGCGATTTCGAAGTATTTTACAGGACCATGGTGTTCAGATTATTGCCAATGATGCTGTATTACTCCCTAAAAAAAACCGCTTTTGGCTTAATGCAATTGAAGACACATCTATAATGAAAAGTAGGTTTGATGAGGCATTTGCAAAGGTCGAAGAGAAAGACTTAGTTATTTTCATCGCACATAACCCTGGTGTTTTTGCAGAAGTCCGTGCAAAATTTAGAGCAGATTTAATGATGGGTGGGCATTTACATGGTGGTCAAATTAGAATTGGCCCATATGGGGTGCATCCTAAAGGCTCATATCGGGAGCGTGAAGGTGTGATGACGTTAGTAAGCAATGGTTACGGTACGACATTATTACCTTTCCGGCTTGGTGCGAGACCGCAGTGTCATATTATTGACATTGAAGTTTCGGGTAAATAAACAACCAAAACTCGTTAGAAGGCGTATAATGGAAGCGATAAGGATTTATTCGGTAAATGCCCAATTAATCAATTATGCCTTGGCATAATTGCGTTCGGAATCGGCTTTGTGCATGCACAAAGAACTCCTTTCCGATTTCCGTTCATCCGCCGGAGGCTTTAGGCCAACAAATGTTTTCTGTGCGAAAGCGAAGCGTCAGCAACAACATGAAGTTGGTCACTCAGTCATTGCCACAGGACGTGGCGTTCTTAGACTGAGTTCCTTTATTTCAGCGGATGTTTGGTCACCTGCTGAAAAGTAACAAACCCGCATTCATCTCACCATCTATAGAAGTGGGAGACTTCTGTACCTGTAGCCTCGCTATCGGTACAAAAGACATTTGTAGCTGACGTTTCACTTTCGCTACGAAAACATTTGCTGAAAGAAGTTAAAAGTAAAGTATTAGTATTTTGCTAATACAAAGTTGATAGGAGTGTCAAGAAATGCAGCAAGTAGATGCAATTATTGTTGGAGGAGGCCCATGTGGTTTAGCAGCAGCAATAGCCTTGCAAAATATTGGTTTAAAGCCAATTGTTATTGAAAAAGGAAATATCGTAAATGCGATTTACAATTACCCTACACATCAAACTTTTTTTAGTACGAGTGAACGACTAGCTATTGGTGATGTCCCTTTTATTATTGAAGGTCGTAAACCAAAGCGAAACCAAGCACTAGTTTATTATCGAGAAGTTGTGCGTTTGAAGGATATTCAAGTAAATCGCTTCGAAAAAGTAGATAGCGTTGTAAAAAATGGAGAGATGTTTACAGTAACGACAGATAAAGAGGTTTATACAACACCTTATGTTGTGATTGCAACAGGCTACTATGACCATCCAAATTATTTAAACATTCCAGGTGAGAAATTACAGAAAGTCTACCATTACTTTAAAGAGGGACATGAATTTTTTGATACTGATGTTCTTGTAATCGGTGGGAAAAATTCAGCAGTAGATGCAGCGCTTGAGTTGAATAAGGCCGGAGCTCGCGTTACTGTTGTCTACCGTGGTAGTGAGTATTCACCTAGCATCAAGCCATGGGTTTTACCAGAATTTGAAGGACTAGTACGAAATGATGAAGTCCAAATGCATTTCAATACAAATATACTGGAAATCCGTGAGCATGAGGTCGTTGTAGAAATGGATGGCAACGAAAAAACATTCAAAAATGATTTTGTTTTTGCGATGACAGGCTATCATCCTGACCATTCATTTATTCGAGCAATGGGTGTCTCTATTGATGATGAAACGGGTCGTCCTTTCTTTAATCCAGAAACTATGGAAACAAATGTAGAAGGATTATTCATTGCAGGAGTTATTGCAGCTGGAAATAATGCCAATGAAATTTTTATTGAAAATGGTCGTTTCCATGGCGATTGTATTGCGAAGACAATTGTAGAAAAAGAAAAATAGCAATAGGAGCTGTATAGGCAAGTAAGCTGCTTATACAGCTTTTTTTTTCGGAAAGAAGGGCTTAAGCGATGGATGAAAGAGTCCAAGCGAAGGAAAAAAGGGCTGAAGTGACGGATAGAGAGCAAGGTGGCTCATCAGATGCTCCCTATGAAAGGCCCACTCGAAACGGAAATCAACCCCGCGTTATAATGATGATAAGTAATTTCTCTAATCAAATCGAAGTTGATAAAAAAGGTGTGAAGGAATGCCTTGGTTACTGAGTTATTTTGCAGGGAGCTTTATGACGGCTTATTTTGTTAAAAAGTATATGGTGTTAATTTACAGGAAGAAAGAAGTAAAAACATAGGGGCTAGAAATGCAGGTAGTGTGATTGGAAAAGATGCTATATTTGGACCTTTTTAGGGGATACTTTAAAAGGTGCTCTCATTGTTTTACCAACAAAGTTCGATTCCGTTCACATTACCAGCAGTACTTGTTGATAATGTTGTTGCAGCATTACAAGCATATCCAGAAAGATATGGACAGCTACAGCAACGTTTTAACTTCTTTCAGCAGGTGTTCAAAAACCCGCTGAAAGAAGTTAAAGCCTCCGGCGGATGTCACGGAATCGGAAAGGAGTTCGCAAAGGATGTTAGCCTAAAATCATCGCATCCATGCGATAACGGCTAACTGACCTGCATCGGTAAAAACGCCACGTCCTGTGGCATTACCGAAATGACCGACATCGTGTCGGCCCTCGTGCAGGCCTAAGCACAAAGCCGATTAAGGACGCAATTATGCCGAGGCATAATTGATAACATAACATTGCAGCAGCTACCATTCAGGCACTATCAAGTTTCAACTAGACAGTATCCGATGCTCATCACTTTACAGCTTTCTAAGGATTTGGCAAATTTACAGAGAGATTTAAATTTAAATGGTTTTTATGTTCATGCGGATAGCCAATACTTACGTCGAAGAAATTTCGTACAGCTGTCTGTTATTAAGCCAGATTTTGATATAGCAATCGATCAGTTACATAATATTTTAGGTTATTATAAGCAAATTATAGATGCATAAGCCAACGTGAATATCGAATACATTAGCCTTACATGAAAAATTCTTTTAAATCAATAGGCGCTCCAACTTTATTGAGCCCAATTAATAATTTTAATCGAGCCTTTTGACCATTAATGCCGGTTGCAAATATAGCTCCTAGGTCTTCGAGCATTTTGCCACCACCATCATAGCCGTATACACCTTCTGCGATACCATTAAAACAACGGGATACGAGTATAACTGGAATGCCGCGTTCTATAAGACTTTCAATACCTTTCACTACTGATGGAGGGACGTTGCCTTGTCCAAGGCCCTCTAATACAACGCCATCATATTTACATGCGAGTACTACATCAAGTAAATCAACTTCCATGCCAGCGTACACTTTCAGCATGGCTACTCGTTTTGATAATCCATCTATATCTACATATTGACGGCGGATAGGAGCATGATGAAATAATATTCTTGATTTTGTAATAAGTCCGATCGGGCCATACTGAGGTGACTGGAAAGTATTTACTGAACTGGTGCTTGTTTTTGTAGTATTAACAGCAAGGTGGACTTCGTCATTCATGGCAACAAGAACGCCTTTCTCGCGAGCTTCTTCATCTACAGCTACACGAACGGCTTCTACTAAATTATAAACGCCGTCTGCACCAAGTTCGTTTGAGGAGCGCATGGCACCTGTTAAAACAATAGGAATTGATAAATCAGTCGTTAACTCTAAAAAGTATGCTGTTTCTTCTAATGTATCAGTACCATGGGTGATAACAACGCCATCAATTTTCTCCTCTGCAACTTTTTCGATAATAAGATTACGTAATTTAAGCATTTCTTTTTGAGTAATATGTGGTGATGGGAGGTTAAATGCCTCCATTTCAATAATTGTGGCAAGCGCATCAAGTTTACTACTTTCCTTCATAAGAGGATTTTCCTTGTTAGGCATAACGGCACCTTCATCGCTCATCGCCATAGATATTGTTCCACCTGTATGAATTAATAAAATTGTTTTTTTCATAAAAAATAATATCTCCTTTTAAAAAGTTTTGTGTCATAACATGGTATAATAATAGCAGTTTATCTTCATGTAATAGATGTTTTTTGTCGGAAAATGTCACAAAAGTTTTCCGCCTATGACATACGATATACTTTTTGTCCAATAACCGACAGAATAGATAAACATAGGCTATGAAATTTCACATCCTGCAAAAATGCTAAAGTTAACCAACATTGTGATCCGGACGCTTCACTTTCGTATAAAAAACATTGTTGGAAAAGTCAGAAGGATGTCACGAATTTTAAAATCTTAACATCATTATGTCAAGGTGAAATTGATTTTTGAAAGGGGCCGGCATCATGATCATCTTATTATCAGCTGCCATTGCTCCCGGTTTAGCGCTTTTTAGTTACTTTTATTTGCGCAATCAGATGGCAACGGAGCCAAGAAGAACCTTACTTCAAACGTTTTTGTATGGCGCATTTTTAACGTTCCCAATCTTGTTCTTACAATATGTACTAACAGAGGAAGGGGTCTTTCGATATCTTTATCTACAAGATGTAGTTTTTTCGAGTGTAGTTGAAGAGTTTTTTAAATGGTTTATTCTGTTAATCGCAATCTACAATCATGTAGAATTCGATGATCCTTATGATGGCATACTGTATGGTGCAAGCATATCTCTTGGTTTTGCCACGATTGAAAATGTTCTTTATTTATTTTCTTTCGGTTTAGATACTGCTTTTATGCGTGCATTATTACCTGTATCGAGTCATGCTTTGTTCGGTGTTGTAATGGGCTATTATTATGGACGTGCCAAGTTTTCAAAGTTTGCAAAGACGAAAGAAATGATTGCTATGGCGCTTTGTGCACCGGTAGTATTACACATTTTATATAATACAATTTTATCATTTAAAGGATATTGGGTATATTTAATGATACCTTTTATGCTATTTTTGTGGTGGTTTGGGCTACGAAAAGTCAAGCTTGCTCACTATCACCTAGTACAACATTTGCATATGCATAAAAAAATATAAAGCGTAGAAATCTAAAAAAGATTTCTGCGCTTTTCTTTTTTAACTTCTTTCAGCACATGTTTTCGTAGCGAAAGTGAAACGTCAGCTACAGAAATCTTCCACCTCTATAGGTGGTGAGAGGAATGCGGATTTAAGTTACTTTTCAGCGGGGGTCCAAACACGCTGAAATATAGGAACTCAATCTAAGAACGCTAACTGACCTGCATCGGTAAAAACGCCACGTCCTGTGGCATTACCGAAATGACCGACATCGTGTCGGCCCTCGTGTTGTTGTTGCTGACGCTTCGCTTTCGCACAGATAAAACCGTGTTGCTGACGCTTCGCTTTCGCACAGACAAAACCAAGACCTTTTGCTGACGCTACGTTAGCACTGCGCTTTCGCACAAAAAACATCTGCAGGCCTAAGAACAAAGCCGATTCCGGACGCAATTTTGCTGAAGCAAAATTGATATGTATAAAATGAGTCGTTTGTTTCAAGCTATGAAAAAAAGGAGTGATGATAGTGCGTTTAGTAAGCATAATTTTTGCTTTGATGTTGGGGATTAGTATATTTGCTATTCCGCAAAATGATGCCATTGCATTTACCGAGCAACAGATTTCTCGTGGTGCTTATGGAGATGATGTAATTGAGCTACAAGCAAGGCTACAATACTTAGGGTTTTATAAAAGTAAAATTGATGGCAAATTTGGCTATAACACATATTGGGCTTTACGTAATTTCCAAGAAAAATATGGTTTACCAATAGATGGGGTAGCTGGTGCTAAAACTAAAAAAGCTTTATCAGGTTATTCAGATTACGATGAAGGATGGGTCAAAGCGCAATTAAATGCAGGAAATCAATTCACCTATTTTGGTGGAGTTCCACTTGATCAGCAAGTGAAAGCAAACACTGGCGGCGGTGGTGGCGGTAAAAGCAGTGGTAGTAGTAATAATAATGGTACTCAAACTCAAATACCTCCAAAATATACTGACAGAGATATTCAGTTAATCGCGAATGCTGTTTATGGTGAAGCTAGGGGAGAGCCTTATGAAGGGCAGGTAGCAGTAGCGGCTGTTATTTTAAATCGTTTAGAGAGTCCTGATTTCCCAAATACTATTTCAGGTATCATTTTCCAACCGCTAGCCTTTACTGCGGTGGCAGATGGACAAATTTGGCTTGAACCAAACGAACGTGCAAAAGAAGCGGTTCTTGATGCTATGAATGGATGGGATCCTTCAGAAAATGCACTTTATTATTTTAATCCGAAAACAGCTACAAGTAAGTGGATTTGGTCAAGACCTCAAATTAAACGAATTGGAGAACACATTTTCTGTTCATAGAAAGGAGGAAAACAAATGAGAACTATGCTCGTTATACTCACTGCGGCAGTTATTGGCTTAGGGGCATATAGCATTAATATGTACGGAGAAAATAAAAGTTTACAACGTACTGTGCTAGCTCAGTACACAGATAATTTAACGGATGCATCTGAAAAATTATCGCATCTACAAAGAGCTGTTTCACAATCTCTATTGTTTCGAGATGATCAAGCGATTCACAATGAGTTAGATTCTGTTTGGCGACTAAGCTCTGACGTTCGAACGTCTATGTCTAATATTCCTATCGGGCAGGAAATGTCGAACGACTGGCTAAATTACTTAGGGCGCCTCGGAGATGAGGCAAAGAAAACATCTAAAACAGGTGATTACCAAGCTTGGCGAGAAAAAATGCCACAAGTCTCTACAAATTTACAATCACTTTCAGATGAATGGTCAGCTGCAACAGTAGATTTTTATAAAAATAACGGTAAAATGGATGTCTGGTTACGACAAGTAGATACGAAGAACCCTAATACAACATTTGATAATGTACAAAAGACATTAAAGGATTACGGTGAAAAAGATTTCCCGCTTACATTAAGTGAATCGGATTGGCAGAAAAAAATAGAACTTAAAGCATTACAAGATTCAGTCATTACTGAAAAAGAAGCATTGGAAAAAGTAAAACAATTATTCCCTATCATAAAAGATGCAACATTTACTGTTACAAAAAGTAGCGATACTGCACCATATCCGTTTTATCATATCCAATTCCACCAAGGCATTCGTTTAGGATATGTTGATTTAACAGAAAAAGGCGGGCATTTAATTTCCTACTTAGTGGAACGTCCGGTAGATGAAGCAAGGGTATCGCAGGATGAAATTATGAAAAAAGCTGAAGAATATGTAAAACGACTTGGAATGAATGATGTTGCATTTGTGGAAACTCGTGAAAATCATCAGGCATGGCATGTGACATTTGCACGGGTTCACCCTGGTGATAATGCATTGGTTTATGCGGATGGGGTGCAATTAAAACTTGCTAAGGATACAGGCGAGTTACTTGGTGCAAATGCGATGGAATATATTCAGGAAGAGACGATTAAACAACAAACAGCAAAACCAATTGATTGGAAAACTTTCTTCGATGCCGACGTGAAAGTAGAAGAAGTAAGAAATATTTATACAGATAATGGTCAATTTGAACAGCGCCTTTGTTATGAGGTAATTGCGGTACGTGATAAAAATACGCAAGAAACGTTCAGAATTGTTATTGACGCAGAAAATCACAATGTTTTAAAAGTGGAATATTTAACGTAATCTAAGAAAAAACTACCAGTTTTTATATAGCCAGAATGGGCATCTCATGCGATAATAAAGTATATTTGTGTTCGAGGAGATGCTCATGGAAATAAAAATTGGTACTCAATTAGAACTTGAACCAACTTATACAGAGAGTGTTGAAAAATTTCGCTGTAAAGTTGTAGAACAAACTGAAAATATTATTTATATCGATTATCCAATAAATGTTGCCACAAACAAAACAGCTTTTTTAATAGATGGATCTGAATTTAGAGCATCTTTTCATACGGATGATAAACAATCATTTGCTTTTAGTACTGAAGTGGTTGGGCGTAGAGCTGGTAACATTCCTATGATTATGTTGCATTGTCCAAAGGAAGATGACTTTATTAAAATTCAGCGTCGTGAATATGTACGTGTGGAAACGCCTGTAGATATAGCGATACAGTTTCAAGATGCCAAATATCAGCTAGTAACAACGGATATTAGCGCAGGTGGATTGGCAGTTCTCTTGAAAGGGGTAATTAATTTCCAAGCTGGTGATGATGTTCAGTTAACAATCGTTTTACCATATGCCAACGGAGATGTTAAATACGTGATTACGGATGCGATGGTTGTTCGTATATTCGAAAAAGATGCCCAAAAAATTGCCACTATACAACTAACAGATACTGATGATGATGACCAACAACATATTGTTCGTTTCTGTTTTGAACGTCAGTTAGTAAATCGTCGTAAAGAAATAAATCCTTTTGATGATTAATTTTTTCGCTTATTAATTGTTTTCTCAACCGCTATAGGTGGGTGAGATGAATGCGGATTTAAGCTGCTTTTCAGCGGATGTCCAAAAACCCGCTGAAAAAGAGGAACACGGTCTAACAACGCCACGTCCAGTGAAATTTTACTGAAATGATCGATATCATTCGTCCCTCATGCAGGACAAATCACAAAGTAGATTCTGGAGCAATTATGCCGAGGAATAATTGATAGGAAGTTTACACACCTTCAACTCGAGTAGTAATTAGATTTTAGAAAGCCCTCTCCTTGAAGAGGGCTTTTTTATGATACAATATGGTGTGATAGAAAGTAGGGGGAAATATGAAGAAAAACATTCAAATTGCGATTGATGGACCGGCTGGCGCTGGAAAAAGCACAATCGCAAAAATCGTTGCAGAGGCACTTGAATTTACTTATATCGATACAGGTGCTATGTATCGTGCTGTCACGTATAAAGCAAAGCAACAAAACATACATTTAGATGATGAAATAAAATTAGCAGAAATGCTTGCATCTAGCACAATTGACTTAAAGCCTTCTTCTCAAGGACAACTTGTCTTTTTAGATGGAAAGAACGTTTCTGCTGAAATTCGATCAAATGAGGTCACTTCATCTGTTTCACAAGTAGCAGCTCATGCTAAAATACGCGAACTATTAGTAAAGCAGCAACAAAAACTTGCAGCTAATGGCGGTGTAGTGATGGATGGGCGCGATATTGCTACACATGTATTAAAAAATGCAGAACTAAAAATATTTATGTCTGCAACTGTAGAAGAGAGAGCAAGACGTCGTTTTATTGACAATCAAAAGCGAGGAATTGAATCTACCGTTGAAAAGCTTCAAGAAGAAATTGCCCTGCGCGATAAAATGGATAGCGAGCGTGAAGCATCACCACTAATTCAAGCAGAAGATGCCATATTTTTAGACACGACAGCATTGTCAATTGATGATGCAGCACAGGCCATTTTAAAATTAGCGCAAGAAAAAATGCTGTAAATCCGAAAATTTCAGACAATTTTTTGAATTTAAAGGATTTATTTTTGTCTTTGTCTTCAATATCGAATAAAATAGTAAGGGAAGATGCGAAGGAGGGTTACATATGTCTGAAGAAATGAACAATGTAGAACAAACGTTTAACGAAGGTGATATCGTCAAAGGTATCGCTGAGCAGGTTGATGAAAAAGCGGTAACTGTTTCAATCCCAGGTGCACCATTTGACGGTATTGTACCGATAAGTGAATTATCAAGCTTACACATTGAAAAAGCGTCTGACGTCATCTCTGTCGGAGATGAGTTGGAGTTGATGATTACAAAAGTTGAAGAAGAAAACTATGTATTATCAAAACGTAAAGTAGATGCTTTAAAAGCATGGGATACACTTGAGCAAAAATTCAACGCTGAGGAAATTTTCGAAGCGGAAGTAAAAGATATTGTTAAGGGTGGTCTTGTCGTAGATTTAGGGGTACGTGGCTTCGTTCCAGCATCCCTAGTAGAAGACTACTTTGTTGATGATTTTGAAGACTATAAAGGTAAGTCTCTTAACTTTAAAATTGTTGAGCTTGATAAAGAAAAAAATCGCTTGATTTTATCACATCGTGCTGTAGTGGAAGCTGAAAAAGCTTCTCAAAAGAAAGATGTTATTAACCAAATTAAAACTGGCGATGTTTTAGACGGTAAAGTACAGCGTATTGCATCATTTGGTGCCTTTATTGACCTTGGTGGTATCGATGGCCTTGTTCATATTTCACAAGTGTCTCATGAGCATGTGAGTGATGTGAGTGAGGTTTTATCAGAAGGACAAGAGGTGAAGGTGAAAGTCCTTTCTGTAGACCCAGCAAATGAGCGTATTTCGTTATCTATTAAAGAGACGATACCTGGTCCTTGGTCGAACATTGAAGAGCGTGCAGCTAAAGGTACAGTGTTAGATGGAAAAGTAAAACGTCTTACTTCTTTCGGAGCATTTGTGGAAGTTTTCCCAGGTGTAGAAGGTTTAGTGCATATTTCGCAAATCGCGCATAAGCACATTAATACGCCTCATGAAGCTTTAAAAGAAGGACAAGAGGTACAGGTGAAAGTGCTTGACGTAAATGCTGCAGATGGCCGTTTAGCATTAAGCATTAAAGATTTACTTGAAAATCCTGAGGCAGAGGAAGTAATCGACTATGAATTACCAGAAGAAAACACAGGTTTCTCTTTCGGTGATGTCATTGGCGATAAGCTGAAAAACTTTAAATAAACTTGACAAGCGAGGATACGGTTTGTGTCCTCGCTTTTTTATGGAGGAAACGGATAGAAAAGCCAAAGCGACGGGAAGAACAATCAAAGTAAAACGGATAGAATAAATCAGACTCGAAGATAATTACATCACATGAACATTCAAACAGCTCAGCCGAAATGATATAAAAATTTCTAAATAGACTTAAAGAACGATACATAGCGCGCACATTCATGGATATGATATGATATAATGGCATTTTTCGTGTATAATAGCGAAAGACAAGAAGTTGGAAGGATGAAGTACAGATGACGAAACCAGTAGTAGCCATCGTAGGTCGTCCGAACGTAGGTAAGTCGACGATTTTTAATCGTATCGTTGGAGAACGTGTCTCGATTGTGGAAGATATTCCAGGCGTTACACGCGACCGTATTTATAGTTCGGCAGAGTGGTTAACACATGACTTTAATATTATTGATACAGGTGGTATTGAGATTGGGGACGAGCCGTTTTTAGAACAAATTCGTCAACAAGCGGAAATCGCCATTGATGAAGCGGACGTTATTATCTTTATGACAAATGGTCGTGAAGGTGTAACAGCTGCTGATGAGCAAGTAGCTAAAATTTTATACAAAACAAAAAAACCGGTCGTTTTAGCAGTTAATAAAATTGATAACCCGGACATGCGCGAAATGATTTATGATTTCTATGCGCTTGGCTTTGGTGAGCCTTGGCCAATTTCTGGTTCTCACGGCTTAGGCTTAGGGGATTTATTGGACGAATGTGCTAATCATTTCCCTAAGGAAGATGAAGAGCAATATGGAGAAGAGGTTATTAAATTCTCGTTAATTGGTCGTCCAAATGTCGGAAAATCTTCGTTAGTAAATGCATTTTTAGGCCAAGACCGCGTTATTGTGAGTAATATCGCAGGGACTACTCGAGATGCTATTGACACTCCGTATGAGTATGATGGTCAGGAATATGTCATTATTGATACGGCAGGTATGCGTAAAAAAGGGAAAGTATACGAAACGACAGAGAAATACTCTGTATTACGTGCGTTACGAGCAATTGAACGTTCTGATGTTGTTTTAGTCGTTCTAAATGCAGAAGAAGGCATTCAAGAACAAGATAAAAAAATTGCAGGCTATGCGCATGAAGCAGGAAAAGCTGTTGTCATCGTAGTTAATAAATGGGATGCTATTGAAAAAGACGAAAAAACAATGAACGTCTTTACACAGCAAATCCGTGAGCATTTCTTATTCTTAGACTATGCACCGATTATTTTTGTATCGGCCAATACAAAGCAGCGTGTACATCAAATTTTACCGATTATACAACGTGTAAGTGAAAACCATGCAATGCGTATTCAATCATCTATCCTTAATGAGGTGATTGAGGATGCTGTGGCACGTAACCCAGCACCAGCTGATAAAGGACGCCGTCTTCGTATCTACTATGCTACCCAAGTTGCGATCCAGCCACCGACATTTGTCGTATTTGTTAATGAACCAGAGCTAATGCATTTCTCTTACGAACGATTTTTAGAAAACCGTATCCGAGATACATTTGATTTTGAAGGAACGCCAATTCGATTAATTTCCCGTGCTCGTGCTTAGGAAAAATATACACATACAATACGCCAGCCCGACAATATTGTTGGGTGGCGTCTTTTTACAAAAGAGCAAAGTATAATTTTCTCTAGCATTTTTCGTAACTAATAAGAGTGAATTGTTTTTCTTAACAAGGGAGGATTTTGAATGGAAAAAGTTTGTGTGTTAGGAGCAGGCTCGTGGGGTACAGCACTTGCGATGGTGCTTGCAGAAAATGGGCATGATACACTTTTATGGACTCATCGAACAGATCAAGCTGAAGAAATAAACAACCTGCATACTAATAGAAAGTATTTGCCGGAAACTGTACTGCCGACAAATTTGTATGCGACAAGTGATATTGCTAAAGCAGTTGCTCATTCGGAAACAATTATCGTAGCAGTGCCAACTAAGGCTATTCGAGAAGTATGTGAAAAAATGTGCGTAACACTCGATAAAAAAATACTGTTTGTGCATGTATCGAAGGGAATTGAGCCCGATACATTAAAACGAATTTCAGAAATTTTAGAAGAAAGTCTACCTGCAGAATTTGTAGAAGAAGTTGTAGTACTTTCAGGTCCAAGTCATGCAGAGGAAGTTGTCTTACACCACCCGACAACGGTTACAGCAGCTTGTGCAAACATTGAAGCCGCAGAAAAAGTGCAGGATTTATTTATGAACCAATATTTCCGTGTCTACACAAGCAAAGATGTGATTGGCGTAGAAATAGGTGGCGCATTAAAAAACGTAATTGCATTAGCGGCAGGTATTTCAGACGGATTAAATTATGGTGATAATGCCAAAGCGGCACTTATTACTCGAGGCTTAGCTGAAATTTCACGTCTTGGTGTTGAAATGGGAGGGAATCCATTCACATTTTCAGGACTTTCAGGCATGGGGGACTTAATTGTAACTTGTACAAGTGTACACTCTCGTAATTGGCGCGCAGGTAATTTATTGGGGCAAGGAATGAAACTACCAGAGGTACTCGATCAAATGGGCATGGTTGTTGAGGGGGTACGCACAACAAAAGCGGCCTATCAGCTAGCAGAAAAATATGATGTTGCTATGCCAATCACAGCGGAGCTTTATAGTGTTCTATTTAATAATATCGAACCCAAAATAGCGGTTGATACATTAATGATGCGTATGAAAAAGCGAGAAATCGATGACATGATATACTAAATTAATGGAAATGGATAAATAAGGTTAATCAATATACCTAATCTATTTGATTAGTTTTGTCATAAAATGGACATAAATAAGGTGTCTCAGAGAATATCTGAGACGCCTTATTGTGTGCTGTTAATTAATTATTTTATACAGGATGTCCATTTAACTTCTAGCAAAAGTCTTCTACCTCTATAGACGGTGGTATGATGCGGTTTTAAGCTACTTTTCAGCGGGTGTCCAAACATCCGCTGAAATAAAGGAACCCAGTCTAAGAACGCCACGTCCTGTGGCAATGACTGAGTGACCAACATCATGTTGGCCCAAAGCTGATTCCGGACGCAATTTTGCCGAGGCATAATTGATTGATAGTTATTGGACAACTATTTCTTTTTAGCGAAAGCACATAGTATAATATATTTTGATTGTTTCGTGACGTTGTAGAAAGGTGGTTGTTTTAAATGGGTCCGTTAGCACATTTACCTGCGCTTGATGTAATGTGGGTATCGTTTTATTGTATTGGCTTTTTGATAATATCTATTGGTTTAATTTATCTCGGTCGTAATAAGATTTCGAACGTTTTTTTACGTACAATCGTAAATTTAATTGCATACATACTGTTTGGACTTGGCACATTTTTAATGGTTCTAATTGTAGCCACATGGCCAGCATAAAAATGATGAGGTGGAAGTGACATGAAAAAACTAAGTGCTTTTCTTTTGGTAATTGTAACCGCTGTACTTCTAGTAGGTTGTGCATATCCAGAAGACGAGAAAAGGGCAAAAGTAGTGCCGGATGCTGATAATTTAGCTGCGGTTCAGCGTGCGGTTGATGAATATCGTGAAGCAACTGGTGGACTAGTTCCAATTAAAAATAGCGAGCTAGATACAGATATATATATAAAATATTTAATTGATTTTGAAAAACTAATGCCTAAATATCTTGCGCAAATTCCTGGGAACGCCTATGAAAAGGGTGGGATTTTCCAGTATATTATTTGGGAACCTGAAAATGAAGCTAAAGTAAAATTGGTAGATTTAAATGCCGCAGAGCGAATTCGTGAAATTAATATTCGTAAACTTTCAAGTGAATATTTACCGATAAAGGGTGTATCTTCTGATAATGTATTTCAAATTAACTTTGAAAAATTGGGCTATAAAACAGATGTAACTGTGAAGAGCCCTTATTCTGGTGCTGAATTACCAATATTTATGACAGGCGATGGCGAAATGCATGTCGACTATTCAGTAGATTTAGGGCAACTACTAAAAGAAGAAAAGCATGATGTAAAACCTGGAGATGATATTCGTCAGCTACTTATCGATAAATATCCAGTAGTGCCAGCTTATTCATTACCATATACAGTAGATGAAAAAGGTGAGCCGATTTATTTTATGGACGCCTATAATAGTGACGCAAAAAAAGCTAGAGAAAAATTAATTCAAGAGTATGAATCCAAAAATAAAAAAGATTAGTCAATAAGCTCCTTACATTTGTGAGGGGCTTTTCATATTTATCTAACCGATCGCATATAGTGAAAAAGCGTAGATAAAGGAGGCAGAAACCTTGAGTGAAGCAGTATTTAGAGAAATTGCAGAGCGCACAAATGGCGATGTTTATATTGGTGTTGTCGGTCCAGTACGTGTAGGTAAATCAACATTTGTAAAAAAGGTTATGGAATCGGTCGTGTTACCAAATATTATGGATGAAACAGAAAGAATGCGTGCACAAGACGAGTTGCCACAAAGCTCGCCGGGGCCAGTCATAATGACTGCTGAGCCGAAGTTTGTGCCTGCCCAAGCAACACGTATTGCGGTCGGTGAAGATGAAATGACATTCCAAATTCGTTTAGCAGATTGCGTTGGTTATGTCATTGACGGTACAAAGGGCTATGAGGATGAAAATGGTCCAAAATTTGTGCATACACCTTGGCATACAGAGCCTATCCCTTTCCAGGAAGCGGCGAAAATAGGCACAGATAAAGTAATTCGTGACCATGCCAATATTGGCATTGTTGTAACAACAGATGGCACGGTCAATGGTATAAGTCGTCGTGCGGCGGAGAAGGCTGAAGAGGAAATTGTAGAGCAATTAATGGATATTGGAAAACCTTTTGTTATTGTATTAAATTGCCAAATGCCAGCTCGGGAGGAAACGGTGCAGCTTCGAAATGAGCTATTTGAGCGCTATAATGTTCCAGTAATTGCTATTTCGATTGATCAAATGCGCGCATCTGATATTCAGTATATTTTGCAAGAAGCATTATTTGAATTTCCAATTCGAACAATTGAGGTGGAAAAGCCAGATTGGTTAGATGTTTTAGATGCAACACACCCATTAAATGTTGCACTAATTGATTCGATGGAAGAAGTGCTGTCATCTATTATGAAAATTAGAGATGTGCAGCAGGCGTCAGATGCCTTTAAAGCCATTGATTTTATTGATCAAAGTGAAGTGGTACATGTGGATGCTGGTATTGGAACTGCGGTCATTCGAGTATCATTACAAGGCGAGCTATATAAGTCGGTTTGTAATGAATGGCTAGATGAACCAATTGAGACGAAGCGTGATTGGCTAGTCTTTATTAAAGAGGCGGCAGAAGCAAAAGAGGCACAAAAACGCTTTAAAACTGCTATTAGTCAAGCAGATTCGACTGGTTATGGTGTTACATTGCCAATGATGCAGGAGTTTGAGCCGACAGCACCAGAACTCATTAAACAAAATAATTTTTTTGGTGTCCGTATGAAGGCGAAAGCACCGTCATATCATATCATTCGTGTAGATATGGAATCAGAATTCGCGCCACTAATAGGCTCAGAATTCCATAGTCAACAATTGCTTAAGGATTTAAATCATGCTTATTTACATGATCGTGATGCTTTATGGAACACGCAGCTTTTTGGAACTCCGTTACATGAAGTGTTAAAAGAAGGGATACGCTATAAAATGGATGCAGTTCCAAATACAGCTAAAAAACGGATGCGACAAACAATTGAACGTATGGTGAACGAAGGCGATAGAGGATTAGTTACATTTATTTTGTAGTGATAAAAAGAAAAATAAAGCGCAAAAAAATACTACAGGGCTTTTCGTTCTTATGCGAAAAGTCCTGTTATTTTTGTTTTTTGGGTGAAAAACTAATTTTTTGGTTATAATCATGAATGAATACAGTTGCGTAGCGGTTTTCTATGTGTTAATCTTTTTACAGAATTGGTTCATGACCCTTTGAGAGGAGGTGAATGGTGTGAATAAAACAGAATTAGTAAACTCTGTTGCTGAAGCTGCAGGTCTTTCTAAAAAAGACGCTTCTAAAGCAGTTGAAGCTGTATTTGATACAATTCAAGATGCTCTTGCAAAGGGTGACAAAGTACAATTAATTGGTTTTGGTAACTTTGAAGTACGTGAACGTGCGGCTCGTAAAGGTCGTAACCCACAAACTGGTAAAGAAATCGAAATCGCTGCTAGCAAAGTACCTGCTTTCAAACCAGGTAAAGCGCTTAAAGATGCTGTAAAATAATACACGTCTAGTAGTTACATAGAGCAGTCTTCATGTATACGAACATGGAGGCTGCTCTTTTTAACTTATTTCAGCGAGTGTTGCATAGATAACTGTACATAGAAAGATCACATAAACGTCAGTGTAAGCAATATAGATTTCCTATGCACAATTTAGGTCTATCGATGAAAGTCGAGATCTATTTTTTGAAACGTGTAGATATATTTAGTAAGTTGGGGTGGAGATAGGGCATCTCCTTAGAGGATCACTGTCACTGGAACGCAAGCGAGTAGGGGGGCGAATGCAAAAATCATCATATTTGTCATGACCTTTCGCAGAAAAAAACTGTCAGCACGACCCCTCGAGAAAGAAGCGCCCTGTCGGAATGGTCAATCTGACGTCATTGTGATGAGCTGAAATTTACAAAATATACTACTAATTAGTAAGTGTGAAGTAGCGATTTTGATTATATCGTGTTGAATTTCTTTTGAATCAAGTAAGTCATTTTGCGCTTACCTTTTGGATATGCTACGATGCATAAGGAAATGTGTAATGTATTGATACGCAGGAGGGTTTTTACGGATGTCGAATGTTGATTTATTGAAAATAGAAGAAGCAGTAAAAATGATATTAGAGGCGGTAGGCGAAGATGTAAATCGTGAAGGTTTACTCGATACACCAAAACGTGTAGCAAAAATGTATGCAGAAATGTTTAGTGGCTTACATGAAGACGCAAAAGATTATTTTAAAACAGTGTTTCATGAAGACCATGAGGAATTAGTACTTGTAAAGGACATTCCGTTTTATTCGATGTGTGAGCATCATCTAGTGCCTTTTTACGGAAAAGCGCATGTCGCATACATACCAAACGATGGCATTGTTGCTGGATTAAGTAAATTAGGACGCGCAGTAGAAACTATTGCTCGTCGTCCGCAATTACAAGAACGTATTACCTCTTCAGTGGCAGAGACAATTATGGAAATGCTCTCTCCGAAAGGTGTTTATGTAGTGGTTGAGGCAGAGCATATGTGCATGACGATGCGAGGGCTTAAGAAGCCTGGATCTAAAACTGTGACATCGGTTGCACGTGGTATTTACGAAGAAGATGAAATAAAACGTAGAGAAGTTTTATCATTTATTCAAATGTCTTAATATGCATGTCTAATTATGTTATGATGGACTAAGAATTTGTCGGATTTAAGGAGTGTAAAGACAATGTCACAAGATTATATTGTTATTCAAGCAGAAGAAGATGGCGTGCATGTAATCGGTTTAACTCGAGGTACAGATACAAAGTTCCATCATTCTGAGAAATTAGATGCAGGCGAAGTTATGATTGCTCAATTTACTGAACATACATCTGCAGTGAAAATTCGTGGGAAAGCACAGATTCATACAGCTCATGGTGTTATAAATAGCGAAGCGAAAAAGTAATGAAGAACAATGACATGCAGAAGTGCTTTAAAAATGGATTTGTGTTGATCGCAAATTAGTGATGCACATATAAATCGACTAAATGTGTAAAACTGTTTTTAACTTCTTTCAGCAATTGTCTTTATGTAGCGTAAGCATCAGTGCAACGGCAGGTACAGAAACGTTAGAGCTTTCGGATGTCATGGAATCGGAATGGTTCAATAAAGGTTGTTAGCCCTAAGATCATCGTATTCATGTGATAACGGCTAACTGACCTGTGGTATTACTGAAATGATCGACATCGTGTTGGACCTCGTGCAGGACTAAGCACAAAGCCGATTCTGGAATCGATTATGCCGAGGTATGTTTGATTGGGGAAGCTCTACTGCCTGTCATGTTGAATAAAGCAAAAAATTTTTATTCCGAATCGTCGCGTGTGCTATAATGACTCAGTAAGCAAGCGTTAGATCCATGAAGTGGCTAACGTATTTGAAAGTGAAATGGAGTAAGGTCTATGAATGCAACATACATTCAAAATTCAATTGCACAATTAAAAACAGAGATTTTCATGGATGTTCGTCATAGAACTTTGCAAAAATACACAGGAGTGCCTGTGCTCGATGAAAATCAATTATTTTACTTGTTAGTTCCCTTTTTGAATGGTGAAGAGTGGCAACAAGAGGAAAGAGAAGCTGCAATCACGGTTGGGATTGTGTACGCAGCTTTAGCGGCGCACGATCATATTAAAGAATTAAATGCCACATCAAAAGAGCAGCAGCTAACCGTTTTAGCTGGGGACTTTTATAGTGGTCGTTATTATGAGATTTTAGCGAAGTCGGGAAATGTCGCATTGATTAGAAATTTGTCGCAAGGAATTGTGCAACGTTGTGAACACCAAATTAAAGTATATGAGGCAGAAAAACGAACACTTGAACAATGGTATGCCTCAATAACTAACATTGAATCGGGATTAATCTCAAAATTTTTTGAGCTCTATTCGTTTGGTAACTATATTCCAATTGTGGAAAAGAGCTTATTAATCTTGCGTTTAGAAAGAGAATGGGCGACTTATCAACGTGGACAAGTAACGGTAATGAGTAGGGTTCTTGAAGAAAGTGCGAGATATGCTGGAGTGACCTATGGCAACGTTATACAGGATAGAATTGTGCAATTAAAAACAGAGCTGTTACAGGTGATAGAAGAGGCATCATTTTTACAAGGTGATGTAAAACAAGCTCTACAAGCGCATGTAGAGGCATCCATTGCTTCTACTAATGGATAAGAGAGGTTTTTTGAAATGGCTAAAACGAAAGAAGAGCACGTGCACGAAGTATTTGAAAGTATTTCGCAAAGCTATGACAAAATGAATGGTGTTATTAGCTTCCAGATGCATGTGGGCTGGCGCAATGATACGATGAAGCGTATGGCAGTAAAACCTGGAGCGAAAGCACTGGATGTTTGCTGTGGTACGGCAGATTGGACAATTGCATTAGCTGAGGCAGTTGGTGAAAGCGGAGAAGTAAAAGGGGTAGACTTCAGTAAAAACATGCTGAAGGCTGGTGAGCAAAAAGTAAAGCCATACCCACAAATTGAACTAATACATGGAAATGCTATGGAATTACCTTTCCCAGATGATACATTTGATTATGTAACAATTGGTTTTGGGCTTCGCAATGTACCAGATTATTTACAAGTTTTAAAGGAAATGAATCGTGTTGTAAAACCTGGAGGAATGGTTGTTTGTTTAGAAACATCTCAATCTGAAATTCCCGGCTATCGACAATTATTCCGTTTTTATTTTAAATATATAATGCCGGTATTTGGTAAAATATTTGCGAAAAGCTATAAAGAATATTCTTGGTTACAGGAATCAGCAAATGATTTCCCAGGTATGAAGAAGTTAGCGGCAATGTTTGAACAGGCAGGTTTAGAAAAAGTAACGTACAAAGCATACAGTGGCGGTGCTGCGGCAATGCATATGGGCTTTAAAAAGGTACGTTAATGGGGGAAGGTTTTCACAAGTGGAAAAGATGAAGTTAAAACTACTCTATTCCGATTTGAAATCAGATATCGAAATCATTGAAAAAGAATTAGAAAGAGCAGTGAACTCTTCTTCAGGTTTGATCAATGATGCTTCTCTCCATTTATTGCAAGCTGGTGGTAAACGGATACGACCAATTTTTGTGTTGCTTGGCGCGAAATTTGGCGACTATAATATCGAAAAGATGAAGGATGTAGCCGTGCCAGTAGAGCTTATTCATATGGCATCACTTGTGCATGATGATGTAATTGATGATTCCAATATGCGAAGAGGACGCCCGACTGTCAAATCACAATGGAATAATAGAGTTGCAATGTACACGGGCGATTTTATTTTTGCGCGTGCACTTGAATATATTACAAAGCTTGAAGACCCATTAGTTCATCAAATTTTAGCACGTACGATGGTGGAAATTTGTAACGGTGAAGTCATTCAAATCGAAGATAAATTTAGATTAGATCAAGGCTTAAAGGATTATTTTAGACGAATCAAACGCAAGACGGCATTACTAATTTCTTCTAGTTGTGAACTTGGTGCAGTAGCAGCAGGTGTCGATCCCAAAACAGTGAGACATTTGAAACGCTTCGGCTATTTTGTAGGCATGAGCTTCCAAATTATCGATGATGTTTTAGATATAATGGCAACAGATAAAGAATTAGGGAAGCCAGCCGGTAGTGATTTATTGCAGGGGAATATTACATTACCGATTCTACTGTTAAAAGATGATCCTGGAATGCAACCTTATTTGGCAAAAGTATTTGCAGGTACTTTGACAGAGGTAGAACGTCAAAATATGTTACGCTATGTGCGTAAATCCGAAGCGATTGAGCAAGCTAATAAAATGAGTGATAAATATTTGAAAAAGGCATTACAGGAAATAGATGCATTACCAAAACATCCCGTCAAGAAAAAACTACGAGATGTCGCTTTATTTATGGGTAAGCGTAAATTCTAGCTTTTTGTTGTACAAAGCCCGATTTTTTGTTAATATTTATCGGTAGGTGTAAAACCTGTTATACGAATTTAAGGAGTGTTTTAAACATGGCAATCGAACAAACTTTTTTAATGGTTAAGCCTGATGGCGTAGAACGTCAAGTAGTAGGAGATATCGTAGATCGTTTTGAACGTCGCGGTTTTGTATTGAAAGGTGCTAAATTAATGGTAATTCCTACAGAATTAGCAGAAAAGCACTACGCTGAGCATGCTGAGCGTCCATTCTTTGGTGAATTAGTTGATTTCATCACTTCTGGTCCTGTTTTCGCTATGGTATGGGAAGGCGAAAACGTAATTAAGCTTGCTCGTACAATGATGGGAGCAACTAAACCTGAAGAATCTAACCCAGGTACAATCCGTGGTGACTATGCAACAACTGTTTCTCACAACATCATTCACGGTTCTGACTCACTTGCTTCTGCTGAGCGTGAAATCGGCTTATTCTTCGGTGAAGATTTAGCTTAATTTCTTTCAGCGTTTATCTCCGACTTAGTGAGATGACAATTATGCTAAGGCATAGTTGAATTTGCAAATAGATTAAGCAATCTCAATTCAATTTGAGATTGCTTTTTTTATTGCTCTGAAAATGGAGTGCGGTTACTTAATAAATAGAAGCCTATAACAAAAAATAGACCTATAAAATCAGTGGTGGAAATTTTCTAAATACATATAGAATTGTTAAATACTTCTTAGTCATGTAAAATAAAAGATGTAATATTCTGATAATTATAGTTTTTGAATAGCTTAATAATCAAGAATATATTTCATAGCATCTAAATACATTGGATGATAGGAAATGAGAGAATTGACAGCGCAAAGGGGTTTTTTTATGAGAGAAGTGGTAATTGTATCAGCAGTTCGTACAGCAGTTGGCAGAAGTAAAGGGGCATTAAGCAATGTTCGTGCAGATGACTTAGCGGCTGATGTACTGCAAGAAGTGGTACAACGAGCGGGGATCAATAAGGGTCAGGTGGAAGATGTTATTTTTGGCTGTGTGACGCAAACTGCTGAACAGGGAGCAAATATAGCCCGTACGGCCCTATTAATGGCAGGTTTTCCAGAGAGTGTACCAGGTGTGACAATTGATCGTCAATGTGGTTCAAGTCAGCAGGCTGTTCATTTCGCTGCACAGGCTATATTAGCAGGCGATATGGACATTGTTATCGCTGGTGGAGTTGAAAGCATGACGAGGGTGTCAATGGGTTCTAACATGAAGGGTGCCCACGCGGGTAAACGATTACAAGACAATTATACAATTATTCATCAAGGGTTATCAGCCGAAAAAATAGCGGAAAAATGGAACTTGTCGAGGGAGCAGCTCAATAACTTTGCTTACAATAGTCATAGACGAGCATTAGGTGCAATTGAGGCAGGCCATTTTAAAAAGGAAATACTGCCTGTCCAAGTTACGGAAGAAGACGGCACGGTGAAAACATTTTCTGTTGATGAGGGACCACGGGTAGAAACGACAGTTGATAAATTAAATGGATTAAAAACCGTTTTCCAAGAAGATGGTGTGATAACAGCCGGTAATGCAAGTCAAATGAGTGATGGTGCCTCCGCTGTAGTTATTATGTCTTTAGAAAAGGCGGAAGAGCTTGGCATCCGACCGCTTGCAAAAATTGTTACAAGAGTTGTAGTTGGCTCAGATCCGACGTTAATGCTAACTGGTCCAATTGAGGCTACTAGACAAGCGCTAGAACGTTCAGGTCTTACGATCGAGGAAATTGACACGTATGAAGTAAATGAAGCTTTTGCGCCAGTACCACTTGTTTGGTTGCGTGAAATTGGAGCAGATCCAAATAAGTTAAATCCAGATGGTGGAGCAATTGCTTTAGGGCATCCACTAGGAGCGACGGGCACAAAACTGTTAACAACGATGCTATACAGAATGGAACGAGAAAATTTACAGTATGGCTTACTTGCAATTTGTGAAGGTATGGGAATGGCGAACGCTACTATCATTGAAAAAATGTAAAAGGGGTTGTGTTTGATGAATGAAGTGAAAGCGGTTGTAACAGGGGGAGCATCTGGTTTAGGAGAGGCGACTGTCCGTAGAATTGTTGCTAACGGTGGCAAAGCAGTTATTTTTGATCTTAATGACGAGCGAGGACATGCACTAGTAGAGGAGTTAGGGGAGAATGTTCAATATGCACGCGTTGATGTGACAAAAGAAGCTGATGTAGCGGCAGGGCTTGAGCAAGCAGTAGCAACATTGGGCTCCATTAATGTCACAGTGAATTGTGCCGGAATTGCTGATGCAAGTAAAGTACTTTCAAAGCGTGGTGTGCATGCACTAGGTTTATTTGAAAAGGTGATTTCTGTCAATTTAATTGGTACGTTTAATGTGATTCGTCTAGCAGCCGAGAAGATGCAACTGAATGAGCAAAACGAGGATGGTCAGCGCGGTGTTATTATTAATACTGCATCTGTGGCGGCGTTTGATGGGCAAATAGGACAAGCAGCATATAGTGCCTCAAAGGGTGGTGTGGCAGCAATGACGTTGCCGATTGCTCGAGAGCTTGCTGAAATCGGTGTACGTGTCATGACGATTGCTCCAGGATTAATAGAAACACCAATGTTTGCGTCGCTGCCAGAGCCAGCAAGAACAGCACTTGCTCAAATGACGCCTTTCCCTAAACGACTTGGAAAACCAACAGAATATGCGTTGCTGGTCGAAAGTATTATCCAAAATGGTTTATTAAATGGTGAAGTCATCCGCTTGGACGGCGCGATTCGTTTGCAGCCAAGGTAAGAGGGATTATAAAGGTGATTGATTCCTGCTAGTAGCTTTCGTGAAAAGGTGCTTGTCTACGGATAGTGAGGCGAAGAATTAGCTTATTTCGACAGTAATTATTGGTAGCAGCAGAAGCCTTGGGCGATTCAAAAATTATATAAACAAAGGGGAGCGTTGTTATGCATATGATGGATACACCTTTATTATTAACAAGTTTTTTGGATCGAGCAGAACGATTTTTCCATTCGAAAAAAATATATTCGCGGACAAGCCCTACAACAATTCACGAGTTTACTTATAAAGAATATGTAAAACGAACTCGTAAACTAGCAGATGCCCTTACAAAGCTGGGAATGGAGAGAGGGATGAAGGTAGGAACCTTCGCTTGGAATCACCACCGTCATTTAGAAGCATATTTTGCAGTGCCATGCGCAGGAGCCGTATTGCATATGATTAATATTCGATTAGCGCCTGAGCATATTGCTTATGTTATTAATCACGCAGAAGATGAAATATTACTAATTGATGATAACTTAGTTCCACTTATTGCACCAATTGTCTCTCAGCTTAAAACAGTCAAGCACTTTATCGTAATGGGAGATGATATTGTGCTAGAAAATATCTCGCTACCAAATGCTCTGTCTTATGAGGTATTAGTCGATGAGGCGAATGAAGACTTTAAATTCCCAAATGATTTAGATGAAAATACACCTGCTGGTATGTGTTACACAAGCGCAACTACAGGAATGCCAAAGGGTGTTGTGTATACTCATCGTAGTATTGTCCTCCATACTATGGCAGCAGGACTTTCTGATAGTATAGCTATTAGCGAGACAGACGTTGTATTACCTGTTGTACCAATGTTCCATGCGAATGCGTGGGGATTTCCGTTTGCTGGTGTATTATTTGGTGCTACACAGGTGCTCCCTGGGCCAATGTTTACACCACAGCTATTACTTGATTTATTTGAAAGATATAAGGTAACGCTGACTGCAGGAGTACCTACAATTTGGCTTGGGCTATTACAGGAGCAACGTAAAAATCCTCGTGATTTGTCATCAATACGGTTGATTGTTTGTGGTGGTTCAGCGTCGCCGAACGGTCTAGTTCGTGGTTTTGAAGAGGAGCTTAAAATTCCTTATATGACGGGCTACGGTATGACCGAGACATCGCCACTTGTTAGTATATCGACGTATTTAACGCATATGCAAGATTATTCTTTGGATGAGAAAATGGATGTTCGTACTACGCAGGGAATAACAGTGCCACTCATTGAAACACGTGTAGTCAATGAAAACGGTGAAGTACCTTGGGACGGCAAAACAATGGGTGAATTGACAATTAGGGGTCCATGGATTGCTGCTGAGTATTATAACGATGAACGAACAAATGAAGCCTTTAAAGATGGTTGGCTCTACACTGGTGATATTGCTGTAGTGACAGTAGATGGTTATATTAAAATTACAGATCGTACGAAAGATTTAATAAAAAGTGGTGGAGAATGGATTTCTTCGGTAGACCTTGAAAATGCCTTGATGTCAAATCCTAAAGTGTTGGAGGCAGCTGTTATAGCTATTCCTCACGAAAAATGGATAGAACGACCTCTAGCGTGTGTTGTATCGAAGCCTGAATTTAAAGATTCCATTACGAAATCAGAGCTATTAGAAGATTTACAATCGCAATTCCATAAAACATGGATTCCTGATGATGTTGTATTTTTAAATGAGATACCTAAAACTTCTGTAGGAAAGTTCATGAAGGTAAAATTGCGAGAAGATTTAAAAGATTATCGTGTAGAGGTTTAAGAGGCAAAAATTTTGAAGGTGGTGACTGACTACCTTCATTTTTTTTATTTAAAATATAAGAACATTTCCATAGCGTGGGATAATATCCCTTTCGACAATGCGTTATCCAAGAACATGATACAACTAATGGAATATTTTTTCTATAATAGTGAAAGAATGAAAAGAAAAGTGAAACTATTTTTTCCATTTTACCGTATAATCATTATTAATGAGAGGATGTGGACGTATTGTCAATTGCAATAGTTGCTATTATTGGTGGAGTAGTTATTTGTTTAGCAGGGATTTTTACTGATGCTCATACAAGAAAGGAAAAAATTAGATTAAAGGCTATTGAGAAAGAAACGGAGTTAGAGAAGCTTCGATTAGAAACGTATACGATGGAAACAGAAAAATTACGTCTAGAATTAGAGCAATCCAAAGTGTTATTATTAGAGGAAAAACAAAACTCAACTAAGTAACTTGGATTACATGTGAAAGAGTATTTCAGGAATGGCACTTTTCCGCTATAATGGAAATACGACGCTAGAGGGGAAGAAGACCGGATGTCTGATTATGAACAGTTTATAGAAGGTATAAAGCGCAAAACAGGAATAGATTTAGCGCTATATAAAGAAGCGCAAATGAAAAGACGATTAACATCTCTGTATGAGAAAAAAGGATATCGTAATTTTGTGGCCTTTCTAAAGGCACTTGAACAAGATCGTGATTTAATGAATGAGTTTTTAGATCGCATGACGATCAATGTTTCCGAATTTTATCGCAATGGGAAGCGTTGGGAAGTGTTACAGAAAAAAATATTTCCGAAATTACTGCAATCTAATAAGCGTTTAAAAATTTGGAGTGCTGCTTGTTCAACAGGTGAAGAACCTTATTCTTTAGTTATGGTATTATCTCAGCTAATGCCATTATCTCAAATTCAAATTATTGCTACTGATTTAGATGAGAATGTCATTCAAAAGGCGAAATTAGGTGTGTATCCAGAGCGCTCATTAGTAGAAGTGCCGAGTGATATTAAAGCAAAGTGTTTCGAGCAAGAAGGTTCCTTTTATAGGGTCAAGGATGAGATTAAACGTTGTGTGACGTTTAAGAAGCATAATCTACTAAATGACAATTACGATTCTAATTATGATTTAATTGTTTGCCGCAATGTGATGATTTATTTTACTGAAGAAGCGAAGGATCAAATTTATACGAATTTTAGTAAAGCATTGCGCAAGGATGGGGTTTTATTTGTTGGATCTACTGAGCAAATTTTTAACCCATCTCGTTATGAGTTTGAAGTCGAGGATACATTCTTCTATAGAAGGACCTAGTTAATAATATGAGAAAAGCATTCGTACAGAAGATAGTAAAAATAGCATGTACATATTTTTAAAAAGCTTTAGACATAGATGAATCGTACGCTTTTCGCTTTGCCATAAGCAAAAAGCGTATTTTTTTTATTAGTTATCATAAAAGCATGGTTGGTGAAAATTAATAATTAGTGGAGATTTTTTCTATGTACATCGTTCAGAATATTCTAATTTAAAAATGGATGAAGTTGCTGGGTAATTCGGAATTTACAAACAATTGAAACGAGTCTTGTAAGACATTTGCAAAAGGACTGTTTTTTTAGAGAATATATGTTATAGTGAAAAATACATACTTTAGCGAGTTGAAGGGAGAAAGCGTTTATGCGTTACTTAACAGCGGGAGAGTCACATGGCCCCCAATTAACAACAATTATTGAAGGTTTACCATCGCTCTTACCAATTACAGCAGAAAAAATTAACCACGATTTAAAGCGTCGTCAAGGAGGACATGGGCGAGGTCGCCGTATGCAAATCGAAACGGATACCGTAGATATCGTTGCTGGTGTTCGTCATGGACAAACACTTGGTTCTCCCGTAGCGCTAGTAGTCACGAATGATGACTGGAAGCACTGGACAAAAATTATGGGAGCAGAACCATTAGCAGAAGATGTGAATCCTGAAGATATTAAACGTCAAATTTCACGTCCTCGTCCAGGACATGCAGATTTAGTAGGAGGCATGAAATACGGACACCGTGATTTACGTAATGTGTTAGAGCGTTCTTCAGCGCGTGAGACAACAGTTCGTGTAGCTGTAGGTTCTGTTGCAAAAGCGCTTTTGAATGAATTAGGTATTTCCATTGTGGCACATGTAACAGAAATCATAGGTATTAAAGCAGACACTTCCTTAGTAGAAGGGAAATCAGCAGATGAAATTCGTGCCATTGTTGAAGCTGATCCTTGCTATTGCGTTGATCCAGAGGCTTCCGCAAAAATGGTGGCAGCAATCGATGAAGCGAAAAAAGCAGGAGACTCAATTGGTGGTGTTGTTGAAGTCATTGTAGAAGGAATGCCAGCCGGTGTCGGTTCTTATGTTCATTATGACCGAAAGCTAGATTCGAAATTAGCAGCTGCCATGTTATCTATCAATGCATTTAAAGGTGTTGAATTTGGAATAGGATTTGAAATGGCACGCCGTAAAGGCTCTGAAGTCCATGATGAAATTATTTGGTCAGAGGAAGAAGGTTATACACGTGCAACGAATCGACTTGGCGGCTTAGAAGGTGGAATGTCTACTGGAATGCCAATTGTTGTACGTGGTGTAATGAAGCCAATTCCTACATTATATAAACCGTTACAAAGTGTTGATATTGAAACGAAAGAGCCATTTAAAGCTAGTGTAGAACGCTCTGATAGCTGTGCGGTACCAGCAGCATCAGTTGTTGCTGAGCACGTTATTGCCTGGGAAATAGCGAATGCGATTGTAGAACAATTCCATAGCGATCAATTACCTCAACTAAAAGCTCAAATCGACGAACAACGTCGATCTACAAAGGGGTTCTAATTTATGCGAGTACCAGTAGCGACGAAATCACATCAATATGAGGTTGTCATTGGTCATAATTTTTTGGCAGAAGCAGTAAAAGAATTCGATGATCAGCTTCAAAAAGCCGATAAACTCATTGTTTTTACAGATGCTAATGTGTGGGCATCGCAAGGAGATTATTTCAAGGCTAATTTCCCTTATCATTTTGAGGTCTTTGTCTTACCAAGTGGTGAGGCATGTAAAACCTTCGAACAATACTTTGCAGCACAAACGTTTTTACTTGAACAAAAATGCTCACGTAAATCATTTGTTTTTGCATTTGGTGGGGGTGCTGTAGGTGATTTAACTGGCTTTGTTGCTGCCACATATATGCGTGGGGTGCCGTTTGTTCAAATTCCAACAACGATTTTAGCACATGACTCAGCGGTAGGCGGTAAGACAGCTATTAACCATCCACTAGGTAAGAATATGATTGGTGCGTTTTATCAACCTGAGGGAGTCATTTACGATACTATATTTATCGACAGCTTACCTGAGCGTGAAGTACGTTCAGGAACAGCAGAAGTGATCAAGCATGCGATGATTTCGAATGCAGCGTGGTTAGAGGAATTAATGGCTGTAGAGACAGTTATTCATTTCAGCACAGAAGAATTAGCAAAGCAGCTTAGAAAAGGAATTGAAGTAAAAGCGCAAATAGTAGCAGAGGACGAAACCGAGCAATCCGTAAGGAAATTTTTAAACTTAGGTCATACTTATGGTCATGCCATTGAAGCGGCAGCTGGTTATGGAAAAGTAGCGCATGGCGAGGCTGTAATGATTGGGCTCGTGTATTGTTTATTATTAAGTGAAAGATATGGGAAATTAGACCGTAACTTCACTACAGCATTTTTGCATTTTGCAGTGAAGAATGGCTATCCATTTGACTCGGTGAAAATGTATACTTTTGACCAGTTAACAGAATATTTAATGAAAGATAAGAAAGCGGAGTATGGTATTTTACAATTTGTGTTATTGGATGAAATTGGTAAACCTTTCGTACAACCAATTGATTTAGCAGAATGCAGAGAAGTAGACACCGAATTCCGACAGCTATTAGCGGAGGTGCTTGTATGATTCGTGGACTTAGAGGAGCAATTACAATTGAATCTGACAGGCCAGAGCTTGTATGGGATGAGACAGCAAGATTAGTGCGTGAAGTAGTAACAGCAAATAATGTGGAAGTAGATGATATTGCTTCCATACTAATTTCCACAACACCTGATATTACGTCAGCATTTCCTGCACGTGCTGTACGGTTAATGGACGGATGGCAATATGTACCTGTTATGTGTACGCATGAAATGGACGTGCCGAACGCATTGCCACTTTGTATTCGTGTATTAATACATGCGAATGTAGAAGTGGCACAAAAAGATGTAAAACACTTGTATCTCAATGATGCGGTGAAATTAAGACCAGATTTAGCCCAAGCTAAATAATTAGAGGAGATGTTTAAGATGAAATGGAAACAACAACTGGACGGTATGCAAGCATATAAGCCTGGAAAACCAATTGAAGAAGTACAACGAGAATATGGCTTACAAGAAGTCGTAAAATTAGCATCTAATGAAAACCCATTTGGGTGCTCACCTAAGGTAACTGCTTATTTACAAAATAATTCAGTAAATCATGCTATCTATCCAGACGGCTATGCGCAAAATTTACGTACAGCTGTTGCAAATTATCTAGGTGTCAAAGAAACACAGCTTCTTTTTGGTAACGGCTCTGACGATATCATTGCGATTATTACTCGTGCATTGTTGTATCCAGGTGTAAACACAGTGATGGCAGACCCATCCTTCTCTCAATACTGGCACAATGCTGCAATAGAAGGCGCGGAGGTACGTAAAATTCCTTGTATCGAAGGTACACATGACCTAGCAGCAATGATAGCGGCAATTGATGAAAACACATCGGTCGTTTGGGTTTGTAGTCCAAATAATCCAACAGGTGTTGTGATACCAGATGTTGAATTACGAGCATTTTTAGCTAAAGTACCAAGTGATGTGCTAGTAGTATTAGATGAAGCTTACATCGAATACGTAACACATCCTGGTCACAAAGATACTCTACCTATTATTGACGAGTTTCCAAATGTACTATTGTTGCGTACATTCTCAAAAGCATATGGTCTTGCTTCTTTCCGAGTTGGTTATGCAATTGGGCAACCAGACGTGATTGCTAAACTAGATCCCGTAAGATCGCCATTTAATAATACAATTCTAAGTCAAGCGGTTGCGACAATCGCTTTAAGTGATCAAGATTTTATAAAGGCTTGCCGAGAAGCAAATGAAAAAGGTAAAAAACAATATGTTGAATTTTGTGAAAAGCATAATTTGCAATACTTCCCGTCTGATACGAACTTTATTTTCTTTAATACGAATGCCGATAGCGATGTTGTTTTCAATGAGCTAATGAAACGAGGCTTTATCATCCGTAGTGGAAATGCGTTAGGATTACCTGGGTTTATCCGCGTGACAATCGGAACAGTGGCTCAAAATGAAGCGTTGCTAGGTCACCTTGAAAACGTCCTAAAAGAGCAAGGAGTTTTTGCATGACGACCCGTAAAGTGCTCGTTATTGGGCTAGGCCTCATTGGAGGCTCAATTGCCCTAGCGTTACAAAAGGCACCCGAGACAAAAATTATTGGCTATGATATGGATGAGAAAACACGTGAACATGCGAAAACGTTAAATATTGTGCATGATATTGTGACAGATCCAAAAGAAGTGGCGGACGACGTAGATGTTATCATTTTTGGAACTCCCGTTAACGCAACACTTGAATGGATGGAACAATTAAAAACATGGCCGTTGAAAAATAAAGTAATCGTAACAGATACAGGTAGTACAAAAAAGAGGATTATGCAAAAGGCTGGGGAACTACGTGAGTTAGGCATTACCTTTATTGGAGGACATCCAATGGCAGGCTCACATAAAAGCGGTGTTTTAGCTGCAAAGGCTCACCTTTTTGAAAATGCGTATTATATGCTAACACCGCTTGCCGGTGAAGAAATTGTCCATATGGCACAGCTTGAAAGCTTATTAAAGTTTACACATGCAAAGGTTGTAAGTGTATCTGCTCGTGAACATGATCATATGACAGCTGTAGTAAGTCACTTCCCGCATGTAGTTGCTGCTTCTCTTGTGCACCAGTTGGGCGAAGAAAATGGTGAGTATCCGATGACGCGTTCACTTGCTGCAGGGGGCTTCCGTGATGTAACGCGTATTGCGTCATCCAATCCGATTTTATGGCGAGATATTACATTGCAAAATCGAGATGAGCTTATTGCACAGCTAGATGGCTGGGAAAAGGAAATGAGTCGTGTTAAGGAGCTCCTTTTAAATGGTAGCTCGGAGGACATTGAAAAATACTTTGCAGTTGCCAAAGAGCTAAGAGATGAATTACCGATTAGTGCTGGAGCAATGTTTACATCATTTGACTTATATGTTGATGTTCCTGACTATCCGGGTGTTATTTCTGAGGTGACAGGCTTACTTGCAGATGAAGCGATTAGTATTACGAATTTACGTATCGTAGAGTCACGGGAGGACGTGTTCGGAATCCTTGTTATTAGCTTACAAAGCGAAAGTGACCGTGAACGAGCAGCAGCGTGTATACAAAAGCGTGCTAAATATGAAACATATATTTCATAGGCAGACTAGAAAAGCTTAATAAGAAATGCATTTTTTAAAGAAAGCGTCGAAATTAAGGCGCTTTCTATCTTCATATTGGGGGAAGAAAACGATGAGTGAAAAAGTATTACAATATGATAAACCTTCCTTACAAGGGACTTTAATGATTCCAGGTGATAAATCTGTTTCTCACCGTTCCATTATGTTTGGAGCGATTGCAACGGGTAAAACGACAGTTGACGGCTTTTTATTAGGGGAGGATTGTTTGAGTACAATTGATTGCTTCCGAAAGCTTGGTGTGAAGATTGACGTGGAAGGAACAAATGTATCTATCGACAGTCCAGGTATAGAGGGGTGGCAAGAGCCCACAGAAGTACTATACACAGGAAACTCTGGTACGACGACGCGTTTGATGTTAGGGATTCTAGCAGGGTCTAATGTACATTCAGTAATGACAGGGGATGCGTCCATTGGAAAACGACCAATGCGCCGTGTTATTGATCCGTTACGTCAAATGGGTGCACACATTACTGGAAGGACAAATGGACAATATACACCATTAGCTATTCAAGGTACAACATTACAAGCTATTGATTACAACATGCCTGTTGCGAGTGCTCAGGTGAAGTCAGCTATTTTACTTGCCGGTTTACGTGCTGAAGGTACTACAATTGTGCGAGAAACGGAAGTATCTCGAGATCATACTGAGAGAATGCTACGTCAATTTGGTGCACAGGTTGACGAGGTGGATGGTGTTATTGCATTACAAGGAGGGCAAACTTTAACAGGGACGCATGTATCTGTACCAGGTGATATTTCATCAGCGGCCTTTTTCTTAGTAGCAGGAGCTATTTGTGAAGGTAGTAAAATAACGCTAGAAAATGTCGGAATTAATCCAACACGAGATGGTATCATCGAAGTGCTTCATAATATGGGCGCTTCGATAACAGTTATGCCGAATGAAGATAGCCAATCAGAGCCGACAGCAACAATTACAATAGAAACGTCAGCATTAACAGGAACTACAATTGAGGGAGATATTATTCCTCGTCTTATCGATGAAATTCCGATTCTTGCTTTATTAGCAACGCAGGCGAACGGCAAAACAATTATTAAAGATGCCGAGGAGTTAAAAGTGAAGGAAACAGATCGGATAACGGCTGTAGTGGATGAATTGAAAAAACTAGGTGCTTCTATTGAAGCGACTGAGGATGGAGTGATTATTGAAGGACCAACTCCAATACGTGGTGCTCGCCTTAAAACTTACGGTGATCATCGTATAGGCATGATGGGCGCTGTTGCTGCACTAATAACAGATGGTTCTGTAACTTTAGATGATGCAGAATGTATTGCAGTTTCTTATCCATCGTTTTTCGAGCACATAGAGGAAGTAAAGTAAAGTCTATCTTTATTCAGCAGAAGACTCCTACCTCTGACTGTGGTGGGATGATTGCGGTTGAGGTTTCTTTTCAGTGGATGTACCAAACGCCTACTGAAATGTAGGAACTCAGTCTTAAGCATGCCACGTTCTGTGCCAATACCGAAATGGCAGACATCGTGTTGGCCATCGTGTGCAGACCTGGGCACAATTCAAAATCTGGACGAAATTACGCCAATGCGAAATTAATCCTGACTCTCCAAGTCTTTTGGGGAGTTTTTTCTTGTTTCGAAAGAAAATGTTTTGTAGCATAAAGATATAAATGAAAGAATAGGTGAATGACTGTGAACAATGCGATGACTGAAATGATGCAAGCACTTGAACAAGGAGACTTAGCATTAATTGAACAGCTACTTGAATCATTTTTAACGAAGGAGCTACCTGAGGAAATTTATACGCTAGCAGAAATGTTTATGCAGTATGGGTATATGAAGGAAGCTGACCGTGTACTGGAGCATTTACAATTTTTATTCCCAGAAGAGGCACAGTTGAAAATTGATCGTGCAAACGTCTTAATGGAGCTTGGCGCTGAAGATGAAGCGCTAGATTTTTTATTAGAAATAGAAGAGACATCTCCAGAATATCCCCAAGCGTTATTAGTATTAGCGGATTATTATCAAATGCAAGGATTATTCGAAGTAGCAGAAATGCGTATTAATGAGGCCCTATCTATATTACCAGACGAGCCATTATTACAATTTGCTAAAGCGGAGCTTTTATTTGAAACGGGTCGTTTTTTAGAGGCTGCGAGACTATATGAAGAATTATATGAACAACAAGTTGAATTTGCAGGGATAAGTCTTGTTGAAAGACTTGCTGAAGTGTATCGTGCTGGAGCTGCCTATGAAACGGCTTTAGATTACTATTTAAAAGCACTTGACGCTGAAATAAAGCCAGATGTTTTATTTGGAGCTGCATATTCGGCCTTTCAATCACAAAAATATGAGATGGCCATTAAACAATTAGAAGAATTAAAAGAATTAGACCCTGATTATTTTTCTGCCTATTTATTGCTTGCTGAAAGCTATGCCATGACGGAGGACAATAAAAAAGCTTATGCTGCCATTCTAGAAGGATTAAAGCGTGATGAATATGATAAGTCCTTATATTTATTTGCAGGTAAAATGGCTTTAAAAACTGGTTTGCCAGATGAGGGTGAACAACATCTACGTGAAGCTATTGCCTTAGATCCTGAATACATGGAGGCAGTATTGGCATTAATCTCTGTGTTGGCACAGCAAGAGCGTCATGAGGATGTAATAGAATTATTTGAAGAGTTGCAAAAAAATGATTTTGAATGGAGCACATTATACCCATTTGCTGCGGTTGCATTTGAAAATTTAGAATTGTACGACCGTGCATACGAATTTTACCGTTTGGCATATAATGATTTTAAGGAAGACGCAGCATTTTTAGAAAAATATGTTTATTTCTTGTTAGAAGAAGGAAAGCGTTCAGAAGCAAAAGAAGTACTTGGCCAATTAATAACTATTCAACCTGGTGAACTAGAGTGGCAAGAGAAGTTAGAAACCTTAGAATTTGAGTAAAGGAGGGAGTGGGTATGACTGCTTCTGTATCAGTTGTCGATAAAAAAGCATTTGTTAGATGGTTTTTAAAGAATTATCAATTGAAACGTCGTGAGTGTGTATGGATTTTGAATTACTTATTAAGCAACGATGAGTTATTAAAACGAATTCGATTTGTTGAAGAAGCTCATTATTGCCCTAGAGCAATGGTAATGTCAACAGTTGACTCAACAGGTGTGCCATTTCGTTTCTACAAAGGTAATGTAATGACAGCAGATGCTGAGAAATCTTTTCATGATTTACGCTTACATGAACATGAAGATATGTATATACAATTGAATTTTCCTAATGTACCTCCAAGTGCACAATACTTAGCAGTTCTTGAAGAAAACCCTTATATGCCGGAAGCACTGATTGTCAGTGAAAAAGATCGCTTACTGGCAGAAGAGCTGCTTTCCAACAGCTTACTCGTATTCCAAGAAGAAAAATTACTCGCACAAATTGATGAAGCTCTCGATCAAGGAGATGAAGAGCGGTTTTATGAATTGTCTAATTTGTTACAAGCTCTAAAGGAAACAGCTAATTTACATTAGTTATAGGCAAAAATTGAATGTCCTTTATCTACCTCAATATGATAACATAACAAGTGAATGATTGTTTTCACTTTTTATTGGTTATCCTATTGAAGAGTGGAGAAGGGCATTTTTTTATTTTCATAACGCAATTACGTTATATGTAACATGAGGAGGTTTGTGAGATGTATTTTAATGCAAGCGATGTGACATCGTTTATGGCACAGAAGGAATTTATCGATACAGCAATTGTTCCACTCGTAACCGTCGATTTATCTCCTGAAAAAATGAAACAGAGTGGTACAGAGGCAGATTTTTTGTTATCGCTTACATCTTTTATTGAACAACAGTTTAAAGGCCGTCTATTACTGATGCCACCATTTTCGTATAGTGCAACATTAAAAAGCGAAGATATGCCGAAGCAATTAGAGGCACAATTACATAATGCTGGTTTTAAGCATGTGTTCTTCATTACTTGTGACCATTTTTGGACAAATATTGGAGAGGAAGTAAATGTTGTTTGGCTACCAGCGATTCCGTTAGAAAGTATGGATAAAGGTGTGAAAAACTCTATTCTTGAAGATCAATTGCGACAAGTTATTCCGATGTTTTCGACCAAATGGGCACAGATTTAACAATTTGTTTCAATAAATGTTCACATTCTCCAGCTTTCCACAGAATGCTATATTGACCAAGCTATGGAGTTGATATATCATAGATATGTCCTAGTATTACTATTTGTAAAAGAATGTCCGTTGGACTGACCTTTAAGTTAGAGGGGGGAAAAAAATGAGTAATAATCGAGTTTCACGTCGTCAATTCCTAAGCTATACACTAACTGGTGTAGGTGGCTTTATGGCGGCAGGTATGCTGATGCCGATGCTTCGTTTTGCAATTGACCCAGTACTACAAAAACATACTGGTGGGGACTTTATAAAGACAGAGCATAAAATCGCTGATATTACTAAAGAACCTATTAAAGTTGACTTAAAATTTGAGCAAGTTGATGCATGGTACAAATCAGAAGTAACAAACGTAGCATGGGTTTTCAAAGAAGGCGATCAAATCGTTGCGTTATCTCCTGTTTGTAAGCACTTAGGTTGTATGGTGAACTGGGGAGAAGATTCTGCACACCCAGATCAATTCTTCTGTCCTTGTCATGCTGGACGTTACGAGAAGAATGGTAAAAACGTACCAGGAACACCACCAACAGGTCCGTTGGATGAATATGAAGTTAAAGAAGAAGATGGTTACTTATTGCTTGGTCCAACTAAAGCAAATACTCTAGTTAAGTAAGGGGGTACAAAACAGTGCTAAATAAAATTTATGATTGGGTCGATGAACGCTTAGATATTACACCTATTTGGCGTGATATTGCCGACCACGAAGTGCCAGAGCACGTGAACCCTGCACATCATTTTTCAGCATTCGTTTACTGTTTCGGTGGATTAACTTTCTTCATCACGGTAATTCAAATACTATCAGGTATGTTTTTAACAATGTATTACGTACCAGACGTAGTGAATGCATGGAAATCAGTTTATTATTTACAAAACGAAGTAGCATTTGGTGAAATCGTACGCGGTATGCACCACTGGGGGGCTTCATTAGTAATCGTAATGATGTTCTTACATACACTTCGTGTATTCTTCACAGGTTCTTATAAGAAACCTCGTGAATTAAACTGGATGGTTGGTGTAGGTATTTTTGGTGTAATGATGGGTCTTGGTTTTACAGGATACTTATTACCATGGGATATGAAAGCATTATTCGCTACAAAAGTAGGTATCGAAATTGCTGCATCTGTACCGTTTATCGGTGAATGGATTAAAATCTTATTAGCGGGTGACTCAACTATTCTTGGTGCTCAAACGTTAACACGATTCTTTGCGATTCATGTATTCTTCTTACCTGCAGTATTGTTTGGGTTACTTGCAGCACACTTTATCATGATTCGTCGTCAAGGAATTTCAGGGCCGTTGTAATAGTTCTTGACGGTTCGATGATTTTTTAAAGGAGGGGACATAATGCATCGCGGAAAAGGAATGAAATTTGTTGGTGATTCTCGTATTAAAGCGAATCACAAAATGCCGAACGTTCCAAAGGATTATTCCGAATATCCAGGTAAGACGGAAGCTTTCTGGCCGAACTTCTTACTAAAAGAATGGATGGTTGGTGCTGTATTTTTAATAGCTTATTTACTATTAACAGTTGCACATCCATCACCTCTTGAAGGACCAGCTGATCCAACAAGAGCATACGTGCCATTACCGGACTGGTACTTCTTATTCATGTATCAATTATTAAAATACTCATATGCTTCAGGTCCATATAACGTTATTGGAGCAATTGTAATTCCAGGTCTTGCATTTGGAGCGCTATTATTAATGCCATTTTTAGATAAAAGTCCAGAACGTCGTCCATCTAAACGCCCATTACCAACAGCGTTTATGTTATTGACATTGGCTGCTATGTTCTACTTAACTTGGGAGTCAGTTGTTAACCATGACTGGGAAGCTCAAAAAGCTATGGGTGCAATTGTAGAAGAGGTTGAGGTTGATATTGATGAATCTCTACCAGGATTTGCAATTTGGAACGGTGACACTGGTGAACAAGCTAAAACTTGTATCGGTTGTCATGCTGCTGACTTAAAAGGTGGCCCAGCTGCTCCAGCATTAGTTGGTAATAAACTAACAGCTGAAGAAGTAGAAGAGATTATCCACAACGGTCGTGGCAATATGCCAGCTGGTGCTTTCGCTGGTACAGATGAAGAAGCGAAGCAATTAGCTGAATTTATTGCGAGCTTAAAGGCTAAGGAATAAGCTTTGTTTTAAAAGAGTCAGGAAACTGGCTCTTTTTTTCTAGTCTAATAATGTGACTGTTACAGCTTCAAAAAAGTTCCCGTACAATATATTATTGCGACAATAATATTTGTTAGGATATACATAATGCAAGTATTCAACATTGAAAGAACATGGCAAATTAAAGACTATTTAATACATAATAACAGATAAAAAAGGCATCTTAGTAAAGACAGAAGAAAAAGGAGTTTTAATTATGCAAATTACACGTGCAAACGTCTGGTACCTCCTTACACATAAGTCATTTTTAATACTTTTACTTATTATCAATCTATTAGGAACTATTTACGGTTATTATTGGTACGGGTGGCAGCTTGCTATAACGGAACCAATTTTTTATATTTTTGTTCCGGATAGTCCGACAGCCAGCTTATTCTTTTGCTTTGTATTGTTAGCTTGGATTTTGGGGAAAAAATGGCCTCTAATGGAAGTACTAGCACTGATAACATTAGTAAAGTATGGAATTTGGGCTGATGTGATGAATATTTGGACGTTGATTGAAACTGGATCTATTGATTGGCAAGGCTGGATGCTTGTAGGCTCGCATTTTATGATGGCCTTCCAAGCAGTACTATACATTGGTAAATATGTTTTTTCATATTGGCATATTGCCGTGGCAGCCGTATGGACATTGCATAATGATGTGATTGATTATGTATTTGGCCAAATGCCGATGTACCGTGATTTAGCTGATTACACAAGCTATATTGGCTATTTTACTTTTTGGTTATCGGTCGCATGCATTTTTTTAGCGATTTTTTCAATTAGGTGGCGCAAATATTTGCCGAATTAAGTAATTGATTATAGAATTATAGTATCGAGATAGAAAGGGGTTAGAAAATTGTCAACAACCATGTATATTGTTTATTTTGCAATAATAATGCTACTGCCGCTTTACGCACAGATGAAAGTAAAGGGCACGTATAATAAGTTTGCAAAAGAACGTACAATGAAGGGACAAACCGGTGCAGAGATAGCGCGTACGATTTTAGATGCAAACGGCTTATATGATGTACGAGTTGTTCCAACACAAGGTGTGTTATCTGATCATTATAATCCGGCGACAAAAACGGTTGCTTTATCGGAAAGTAACTTCTACGAAGCAAGCATTGCTGGAGCTGCAGTTGCTGCCCACGAAGTTGGCCATGCCATCCAGCATAAAGAAGCTTATTCAATGCTAACATTACGTAGTAAGCTAGTGCCGGTTGCAAATATTTCATCAAATATGTCTTGGATATTTGTTATGATTGGTATTTTTGCAAGTAGTACAAATATGTTACTTTTAGGTATCATATTATTGGCAGCAGGTGTGGTTTTCCAATTAGTAACATTGCCAGTAGAGTTTGATGCATCAAAGCGTGCGTTAGTACAAATGAATTCCCTAGGTATTATTACAAATGAAGAAGAGCGTCCAGCGCGTAAAGTGTTAAGCGCTGCAGCATTAACATATGTTGCCGCAGCAGCAGTAGCTGTATTAGAATTATTACGTTTAGTATTAATCTTTACAAATATGCGAAGTGACGACTAATTAAAGAACTTGTTGTAGTGGTATTTCACTATAGCAAGTTTTTTAATCCGTCAAACTGTAATATGAAAAAAAAAGCCTACCTCAACGAATGTTTTTATTCGAGAGAGTAGGCAAATTGTTCATTTTAATGGAGTGGTTGTTTTTGGTCGTCGAGCGTGAAGCCTTCTCCTGCCACATCTCGTACTTCTATTATTGATACGAAAGCGTGAGGATCGACGTCATAAACAATAGATTTTAAACGTACAACTTCATTGCGACCAATGACACAATAAATAACTTCTTTTTGTTGTTTCGTAAAATGGCCATGGCCTTCAAGTATAGTAATGCCGCGTTCCATTCGTAATGCAATCATGTCAGCAATGGCGCTAGATTTTTCAGATATAATAAGTGCTCCACGTGCTGCATATGCTCCTTCTTGAACAAAATCAATAACGCGCGCGCCAACAAATACCGCGACAAGGGTATACATCATAGAGCGTGCATCTAAAAACGTTATCCATGAAAGTGTAATGACAATTGCGTCAAAGATGAACATCGTTTTACCCATACTCCAGCCAAAATATTTATGCCCAAGGCGAGCTAAAATATCTACACCGCCAGTTGTACCACCGAAGCGAAAGACGATCCCGAGTCCTAGTCCAACAAAAACCCCTGCAAAAAGTGCAACAAGTAGTAAATCATCCTCTAAATGAATAGTAAATTGATACTTTTGGAAAATTTTTAGGAAAACTGAAACAGATAAAGTTCCAACGAGCGTATAAATAAATGATTTTTTCCCAAGTAAACGATAACCAATAATAAACATAGGAATGTTTAATAGTAAATTCATGAAGGCAGGGTCCCAGCCTAGAGTAAAATAAAGTATGAGTGTAATCCCACTTAGGCCACCTTCACCAAGTTGATTTTGCATGTTGAAGTGGACGAAGCCGAAGCTAAAAATTGCAGCTCCGAGCATTATTGCGATGATATTGATGACTTTGATCTGTTTTAGCATATGACCTCCTGTAGTCCCAAACAATTGAAGTTGTGCTATCTATTATCTGACATTTTATTGTTTTTGACAACAATGGTGTAAATTTTATACGATGGTAAGTAGGAGTGTGATTTAAATGACTGAAAAAGTAACAATGCAAGCTTTACAGCAGCGTGTGGATGATTATATAGGACAATTTAAGGAAGGTTATTTCCCACCATTTGAGTTATTGGCTCGTCTAACTGAGGAACTTGGTGAATTGTCTCGCGAGGTACAGGACGTTTACGGGCAAAAGAAGAAAAAGAGTACAGAGGATGCTAACAGCATTGAAGAAGAATTAGGTGACTTTTTCTTTGTCTTAGTTTGCTTTGCAAATGCACAAGGCATTAAATTAGATGAAGCACTTTTACGCGTTATACATAAATTTGAAACAAGGGATAAAGATCGCTGGACTAGAAAGGATGAAGAATAATGTCAATTCGTGTAGCTATTGCAGGACCTAGGGGGAAGATGGGGGCTGAGGCTGTACATACGGTCATGAAGCATGACAAAATGGAATTAGTAGCTGTACTAGATTATAAGGAAGTAGGAAAAACATTAGCTGATTTGGAGATGTTTCCAACAAGTTATACTGCTCCAATCTTTACAGACATGTCAGAGCTTGTAGAGGCAACTTCACCAGATGTATTAGTTGATTTAACAAACCCTCATGCAGTATATAAACATACTAAAGAAGCCTTGCATTTAAATGTACGCCCTGTAATTGGTACAACGGGCTTTACAGATGAACAACTAGTGGAATTATCAGCAATGGCTAAAGAAAAAGAGCTTGGCTGCATTATTGCTCCGAACTTTGCGATAGGGGCAATCCTTATGATGAAGTTTGCTAAGGAAGCGGCAAAATATTTACCAGATGTTGAAATTATTGAAATGCACCACGATCAAAAGTTAGATGCACCATCTGGAACAGCTGTTAAAACAGCACAAATGATTCAAGAGGTGCGGGCACAAAAAATGCAAGGACATCCAGAGGAAAAAGAAACATTTGAGGGTGCAAGAGGGGCAGAATTGGACGGCATGCGCCTTCATTCTGTTCGTTTACCAGGTTTAGTGGCACACCAACAAGTGTTATTTGGTGGAGACGGACAGCTTTTAACAATTCGTCATGATTCATTAAACCGTAATTCTTTTATGTCTGGTGTAGCATTTTGCGTAGAAGAAGTCATGAAAATGGATCAACTTGTATATGGTTTAGAAAACATCATCTAAAGATTGGGATGGAAGCTTTATGAAAATCGCATTAATTGCACATGATCGCAAAAAAGATAATTTAGTACAGTTTGCTATTGCTTACCGTAATATTTTAAATGAGCATACGTTATTTGCTACAGGGACAACAGGACAGCGTGTTATTGAAGCTACAGGCTTAGAGGTAACACGTTTCCGTTCTGGACCACTCGGTGGTGATCAACAAATTGGCGCAATGATTGCCAATAATGATATGGACATGGTCATTTTTTTCCGTGATCCTTTAACAGCACAACCACATGAGCCAGATGTTTCTGCACTGATCCGACTTTGTGATGTTTACCAAGTGCCACTGGCTACAAATATGGGAACTGCAGAAATATTACTAAAAGGCCTACAGGAAGGCTTTGTGGATTGGAGACTGATTCAAGAAAGACGAGATTAAAAAAAGACGTGATTTAGAAAGGATGATAATCGAATGAAAAAGCTAAAAATTGGCATTACCTGTTATCCAACTGTTGGAGGCTCTGGTGTTATTGCAACAGAATTAGGAAAAATGCTTGCAGAGAGAGGACACGAGATTCATTTCATCACCTCAAGCGTACCATTTCGATTGAATAAAATTTATCCAACCGTCTTTTTCCATGAAGTAGAAGTTAATAATTATTCAGTATTTCAATATTCGCCATATGATATAGCATTAGCGAGTAAAATGGCGGACGTGATTAAGGATGAAGAGCTAGATGTGCTTCATGTGCATTATGCAATCCCACATGCGGTCTGTGCTGTCTTAGCTCGTGAAATGAGTGGTCGTGACATTGGGATTGTCACAACACTACATGGTACAGATATTTCGGTGCTTGGGCAGGATTCCACTCTTTCACAGGCAATTAAGTATGGTATTGACAAATCTGATATCGTAACGACAGTGTCAGAAGCATTAAAGCAACAAACCTATGAGCTTATCGATACAGTAAAGCCGATTAATACGATTTACAACTTTGTTGATGAACGTGAATACTTCCCTCGCAATTCAGGAAGCCTAAAGGAACAATTCGGAATTGAAGAAGACGAAAAAGTTATTATTCACGTATCTAACTTCCGTAAAATTAAGAATCTTCCTCATATAATAGACGCATTTATGAAGATTCGCGCAAACATGAAGGCAAAGCTGTTGCTTGTAGGAGATGGCCCTGAAAAGCATCGTGTAATGGATCAAGTAAAGGAAAGTCCTTACATGAAAGATGTTCTATTTTTAGGTAAACAAGAAAATTTAGCTGAATTGTATGCAATCAGTGACCTTAAATTATTACTATCACAGCAAGAATCATTCGGGTTAGTCTTACTTGAAGCAATGGCTTGTGGTGTACCTTGTATTGGATCAGCTGTAGGCGGTATTCCAGAAGTCATTGAACACGGTGTGGACGGTTTTATAGTGGGATTAGGAGATACAGACGCAGTGGCAGAATATGCTGTGAACCTCTTGAGTGATAAAGAGAAATTACAACGTTTCCGTGAAGCAGCCATTTGTGCTGTTGATGAAAAATTCCATTCATCAAAAATTGTAGAACAATATGAAAAATTGTATGAAAAGGTTGCTGAAAGAAATCATGCAAAACAATAAAGAATGGCAAGCGGCCTATTCAGTTATTGAACAACTAGAAAACGCGGGCTTTGAAGCAGTAATCGTCGGTGGTGCGGTACGAGATGCCATACTCGGTCGCCCTGCCCATGATGTAGATGTTGCAACAAATGCCATGCCAGACGAAGTAAAATCTGTCTTTAATCACACGGTTGATATAGGAATTCAGCATGGGACGGTACTTGTTATCGTGCCAGCTGGATCGGTGGAGGTAACGACATATCGCACAGATGGGGAATATACGGATCACCGTAGACCAGAGGAAGTGCAATTTGTACGTTCGCTAAAAGATGATCTACAGCGCCGAGACTTTACGATGAATGCCATTGCGATGCGTCGTGATGGCTCATTTGTTGATTTTTACGGGGGGCGCCAAGATATTGAGGCTGGTGTCATTCGAGCTGTAGGTGACGCACAGAAACGTTTTTCGGAAGATGCATTACGAATGCTGCGAGCCGTACGTTTTTCAGCACAGCTCGGTTTTCTAATTGAATCAGAGACCTTGAAAGCAATGCAGGAAAAGGCTAATACTATTTCTTGGATTGCAAAGGAGCGTAAAAAGGCAGAGCTCGATAAGCTATGGGTAGGGAAAGATGTTTTTAATGGTATTAGAAAGCTTGAGGAAAGTAGCTTAGTGAATCATTTAAGTGGTACTTTTCAAGCAGAGGACTGGTGTAAATTTAACACGCAGGACAAGCTATTAGGCTGGGCATATTTTTCAATGTTACAGGGTGATCATTGGCGAGAAGTGCTAGGTGACTATCGTTTATCGAATAAAGAGATGGCATTTGTAAAAGCTGTGTTAGCAGCTTTTAAGGCTTTGAAAAATGGCTGGACGAATATGGATTACTTTTCGCATACACAACAGGAACTCGAGGCAGCTTGTTATTTTGCGGAGCTGAGACAGCTTGACGTTCAAATGCCACAGCAAAGTATCCAAGAAATACAGAAAAAGCTTCCCATTAGACACAAGCAAGAGCTTATTGTAAACGGGACGGATTTATTAAAATGGTCTGGAATAAAAGGTGGACCATGGGTAAAAGAGGCGTTGCAGGCAATGCTTGAAGCGGTTGTCAATGGCGAACTTCAAAATGACCGACAGCACATAAAGAATTGGATAGAACATGATTATTTCAAAAAAGAATGATAAACGTTGATTCTTATCATTTCTTTATGATGAGGAACCGTCTTAACAAGAATAAGACGGTTCCTTATTAATTTAAGCTCTATTTTTTGCTTATCTTTAAAAGTTGAATGTGACATTTGTTAAAACGTATACGATGTACTAAGTTGATTGTAGTGGAGGCTGGCGACTCCAGAAAGCTCTGCTTGTGCGAAAGCGAAGCGTCAGCAACAAATGTTTTAACTGTGCGAAAGCGAAGCGTCAGCAACAAAGCGCCCAACCGAAATCAACCCTACGATATGACGGTGATCCAGCGATACGAAGTAAAATAGTTAAAAATAACGAAGAAATAGTGTGTATAAGATATTTGATGATATTATGGTCAATTGTCATAATATACAGTATGATAAATACAAATTGAATCAATATTTTGCAAGCAAATAAGAGTTTACTAAAGGATTGATTAGCATGAGTATTTCTATGAAGGATGAAATTTTAAAAAGAATATTAACTGCTAATGGTGAAGCAGTTTCGGGTCAGGAGCTAGCAGATTCCCTTGGAGTATCACGTACTGCTGTATGGAAACATATGCAGTCGCTACAGGAGGAAGGCTATACATTTGAAACGGTAAAGAAAAAGGGCTACGTACTGACGGGTGTACCAAATAGCTTAAGTCCAACACAAATTGAACTATTTTTAAATACTGAACGCTTTGGACGTGAAATTCATTATTTTGATATTGTAGATTCAACACAAACAATCGCCCACAAGCTTGCACAAGAAGGTGCTCCACATGGCACGATTATAATCGGTGAGGAGCAGACTGCAGGTCGTGGTCGTATGGCGCGTCCATGGGAATCTGCAAATGGCACAGGTATTTGGATGACTGTTATTGTGAGACCAGATGTCACTCCTCAACAAGCTTCATCTTATACACTTGTCGTAGCAGTTGCGGTTACGATGGCTATTAAAACATTATATAAACATATTGAGCCAGCCATTAAATGGCCAAATGATTTGCTTATTAAAGGTAAAAAATGTACAGGTATATTAACAGAAATGCAAGCAGAGGCAGACTGTGTACAAGCATTGCTAGTAGGCATAGGTATTAATGCGAATCAAGTCGCCTCAGATTTCTCACCAGAAATCGCGGATATTGCTACATCTTTACGTTTAGAAGCGGGTGAAGAAATTAATCGAGCTGCCCTTGTCGCATCAATTTTACAATACTTAGAACAATTCACGGAATTATACGTGAAGGAAGGTTTTGTCAGCATTAAAAAGCTATGGGAACAAATGTCATGTACGATTGGACAACGTATTGAAGTAACGACTTTACGTGGCCGCTTTGAAGGTATTGCCAGTGGGATAACGGATGAAGGTGTATTACAGCTAACAGAGGATAATGGCACAGTTCGGACAATTTATGCTGGAGATATAAGAATTTTATAGGAACATAAACTACAATAAGCATTCACTTATCTAGCAAGAACGTATATTTTCGAATCTGAAAGTATACGTTCTTTCATATTTTTCGAATACATTTAGTTCTATATATTTTTTTCTCGTTTGTAGTCTTGTCTAAAGAAGAACAGAGAAAGTATTAGTAAAATTATTGGAAGAAAAAACAACCCAGAATCATATTTAACTGAATGCTCCATTTTTAGCCCGAACAAGTAAATGAATAATGTAAAAGAGACAGATAAAGAGATCGTTCCCGCTATAGTTTTCATTACATGCCTCCCAATAAAAAACGCTTATTTTATGTTTTCTATTAACTTATCAATATCATTCCATACATAAATAAGTTCTTCTACTATTTTTCCGCCAATTTTTACTTCGATGTTATTTACATATTGTGCACCATAATACTCATAGAAATAACGTGTTTTATTTTCTGCTAATACTTCGACAAATACTTTTTCGTATCCTTTTTGATTAAAATAGGTGAATATTTCTTTGAGTAGTTGTTTTCCGATGCCCTTTCCATGATATTCTTCTAAAAGGTATATAGAAGTCAAATCAGTTGAATTTACTACTGAATTTCTCTTGTGTGTACCACTAGTTGCAAAGCCGATTATTTCTCCTTGTTCATTTTCAGCCACCAATACATAATTCGTAGCATCTGAAATATTATTCTTCCATAGCTCTGTTCGCTGCTCGTAAGATAATCTATTCAAAAAATCATCTGGCAAAATGCCTTTATAAGTTGTTCGCCAACTGTCAACATGTACTTTTCCAATACTTTGAGCGTCTTGAATGTTTGCTTTTCTAATTTTCATATTGATCACCTCGAAAGTCGCACTTTATATCCAATGATTACGGACGTTTCTGACCCGGTTCATCTTTGATTCCTCCTTAACTTACAAAAAATTTAGCACTACATAGTAATATGACTATTATACAATTAATGGGAATTAATTATTGATACAAGGGGTAATCATATAAAATTCTTACTAAAAAGGCATTATCACAAGGGTATAATTCTACCTTCTAGGTATAGAAAAACAAAATGCTCAAGGAAGGAAATATTTATGGATGTTGTACTGCTTTTAGGAGTGAGGAATTCTGTCCTAGCCTTTGGTCTAAGCTTCTTTGGATCCATTATTCCCAGCCCTGTTCAGTAATCTATGGCCGGTAATCCAAACTACTACCCCGGTCCCCCATAATATTAGAGCTGAGCTAAAACCCACAGATGTCCACCATACCATAATTTGGTGATTTCCCCAGGTAACTCTTACAGGTAAAGTAAACAATGTGATTGCCGATTGCAGGCAAAGAAGTGAACCCGAAATATAATACAGATTGACCTGGAAAAGGTGCGCTAGGGGAAAGAAATGAGCACCAACAATGAGAGCCATAACAGGAACAAACAAATCCAAGTGATTGGTAGATTGACAAATTACGGCGGCAGTGGCTATCAAAACGCCTTCTAAACCGAAAATAATACCGAACCACTTATTTTTTCGTTTCCAACGATGGGAATCCTCTCCCATCATCTCGTTTGATAATCTTTTAGATTTCATTATCAATACGATTCCTCCAACAAGCAGTACAACACCAACTAACAAGGATAAGATCAACAGCCAGAGAAATCCCCAGCCCTGCAATCCTCTAATTCCAATTCCTGCCCACAGAGTACCGAAAAATGCCATGAAGATAACGCCAGAAGCTGTCCCGCGCACAGCAGCTCTAGGAATGATGGTTTGCGACATATCATGAACCCTCCTCTTTCAATTTCATTTTAACTCCTTTCAGCAAATGTTTTCGTAGCGAAAGTGAAACGTCAGCTACAAATGTTTTCGTAGCGAAAGTGAAACGTCAGTTACTTTTCAGTAGGTGCCCAAACGTCCGCTGAGCAAGAGGAACACAGGCTAAGACCTTCACATCCTGTGAAAACGCCCGAGTTACAGTGTAGTGAATTCACGTAAACGTACAAAATATTTACTACAGGTTTGGCCTACTCAATAACAAGTGGATACACTGGTGTTCGTAGGAATCGCCCAAGCCAAGTTTTGGATAAGTGGTGGGTAGTTCAAGACGAATCTCTAATAGAATATGTATACTAACACCTCAGTTATAGTATGAAATGGATGAGCAATTTTTGTACATCATTATTCAAGCCGGAATGTACATAGTTAAATTAGCATTTATACTCAGGAAGTGGAAAAAATGAAAAACGAATATGTACAAATTGAAATTACCGAAGATGTAACCCACAAATTATTTACCGGAATAGGATTTATTATAAGGTGGGATGAAAGGGAGTATGAAAGTGGGGGAGTCGTATGTTTAACTTCTTTCAGCAAATGTTTTCGTAGCGAAAGTGAAACGCCAGCTACAAATGTTTTCGTAGCGAAAGTGAAACGTCAGCTACAAGTGTTTTCGGCAGTTACAGAAGTCTCTCACCTCAATAGGTGGTGAGATGAATACGGATTTAAACTACTTTTCAGCGGGTGTTTGGACACCCGCTGAAAAAGAGGAGCTCACTCTAAGACCTAAAATAGATGAATCTTGTAGCCAACTTTATTTCAACTTTAACTGTAAGTCACCATGAGAAACAGTTACTTTTAACTGGTTATCACCTTTAAAAGATTGTGATACTTTGCTGTTTTGTTCCTTCTTATCAACTGTAAGATCCCCGAAGTCAGTTTGTAATTCATAGCCAAGCTCATCTTTTTTATTTTGTAAGCGAAGCGTAGTATCTCCAAAGTTAGACGTAATAGTGGAATGGCCATTTAATGTTCCATCTATGTTAATATCACCATGTTCACTTTCAGCAACGAAGCCATTACTTGAAAATTGTTTTAAATTCATATCACCAAATGATTGTGTAATCTCTGTTTTATCACCAGTAGTGTCTTTAAATATAATGTCTCCAAAATCTTCAATAAGATTTAACTCCTGATAATTCAGACCACGAATGGTTGTATCTCCAAAATTACTTTCAAGGATAACGGTTTTCAATTTTACATCTGAAGGAACATAGATTTTGATGGAAGGAGTTCTGAAGCTACCAAATCCGAATTCAAAACCATTCTTCTTCTTACTCTTAGTTTCAACAGTTAATGTATGATCTTTAATACTGTACGTCACATCATCATTTTTAATAACATTTGTTTCTAATGCATAATGATCACTAGTTACAATTTCAACATCTCCATAGTGATTGATAACATTGAGATTAGTGAAATCATCTAGTTTATAGGAGTTGTTTACTAGTGTATTGTTCTCTGGCAATTGGATGCCTTCATCATTTAACACAAAACTCCATTTCCCGCCAGAGAAATAACCAACTAGAGCTAACAGCATGCCAAAAGCAATCATAGTAATGGCGATATGGGTATGTCGAGATGTCATTAGTATCCCTCCTTACGCTTCTTCGTTATTTTATGGAATAGTTTACCTAATGCTTCAACACAAACAACAACGATTGTTTTGATCAAACGAGCAACGATTGGGAAAAGCAGAGTGCCCAGACCTGTTACGATAAAGCCAACACCCATAAAAAGTAACGCTGTCGGCCAGTGCTGAGTTAAAATGAACAAGCCTGAAATAAGAGCAACAATTCCACCAAAAAAGATACTAAGTACAGTTGCGATAATTGCAATGATAATACTGAAGATAACGGCTCCAAATGAAAAAATAAGTGCTATAGCAACTGCAAGTAATGGTAATGAAAGTGGGGCAGATAATATTGCTAGAATGATAATCCAAATCGCAGATATATTTTTCTTAGTCGAAGTTGAAGTTGTTTCTAAATCTTTTAATGCATAATCCGTCATTATTTGTGATGCAACATGAGAAGGAGAACCTAGCTGTTGAATGACCTTCTGTTCGTTTTCTTCTCCTGCTTCATCGAAATATTCCTCATAATAGGCAAGCGCAATATCAATCTCATGCGCTGGAAGACGTTGTAATTTCCCCCGTAGCTTTTTCAGAAAGCTAGCTCTATTCATCATATTTCCCTCCTATAAGTACACAATCAACCATCTCTTTATACTTTTGCCATTCTTTTAATAGCTCCAGTAATCGTATCCGACCTTGTTCAGTAATTTGGTAATAGCGTCTATTCCTCCCTTGGTAGGGCTGATCGTAGGTTGTTAAGCAATCTGCTTTTTGTAAACGACGTAATACTGGGTACAGCGTAGATTCTGATATATCCATCACGGATTGTATTTGCTGTGTTAATGAGTAACCATAAGCATCCTCTTTATCGACGATGGCGAGTACACAAGCGTCAAGTAAAGCTGAGCCAAGTTGAAATGTCATCTTTTCTCACCTCACAATGTAATACCTATACAAGGTTTTATATTATATGTCGTATAGTATGGTGGAAGTATATTACATATTGCATTTGATTGTCAAATTTTATTAAAAAATTTAAGCGGAAAATAAAAATGATAATAGTGTCATTTTAATTGACAATAAAAGGTATATTGAATATGATAAAAATGACAGTTGTGTCATTTTAAGTGTTTGGAGGTAAAGATAGTGCCAAAGGTAAGCCATGAATATGTGCAGGAAAAGAAAAACAGCATTTTAGAAGCAGCTATAGCAGTATGTAAAGTTAAGCCACTTTATGACATTTCGATGAGGGATATTATTAAAGCGTCAGGAGTAAGTCAGGGTGGGATGTATCGTTATTATTCAGACTTAGATGAAATACTTATTGAGGTTATTAATCATGTAAATATTAATGCAGACTATAAACATATTATCGATAAAATTACGGATACGAGTAATTCTCCCACAAAGACAATCATTAAATTATTTAATTTTCTTGGAGAGTACATGAAGGAAAATATATCAACAGTTGGCAAAATTCAATTTGAGCTTACGATTTTATTTGCTAACAATCCAGATAGAGAAAAGAAAATTTTATCGAACATTTATGAGAATGAAAGTGGGCAATATTTGATGCAACAAATTTTTCATTCAATCGATAAGGGTATTTCTTCAGGATGTTTTCAGCTTGAGATTTCGATAGAGGATTTATCTACTTTTATAATGACGTCCATTGATGGCATTGTGAGAGACGTTGTCTTGCAAAAATGTTACGGGGTGTTCTCAAATGATCAAGTGCAGTTTGATGAGATTCGTTTGATGAATACACTTTGCAAATCCGTATTATTACTATTGGGTACAAGAGAAGGGGAGGATTAAAGTTGGCAATAGAGGTAAGAAGATTTCTATTTTATACCTTTGCAACGTCTTGGATAATATGGGGCAGTTTAGCCTTATTAACGCAACTAAATTTGCTGAAGTTTGGAAATGCAACATCAATGCTTTTATTTATTCTCGGCGGAATTACTCCGGCAATTTGTGAGATTTGGTTGAAAAAGAAATATTCAACTAAAGAAGAGTTCAAATCATTTATCCATAATGTGAAAAATCCTAAGCATCCTGTATCTTGGTACATATTTGCAATCGGATTAGCATTTGTAGCTTGTTTTTTACCAACTCTCTGGGGCGGAGCAACTATGGAGAATCCAATGTATCTGGTCTTACTTGAATTCCCAATCATGATTATCGGAGGAGGATTGGAAGAGATTGGCTGGCGTGGCTTTTTACAGCCGACATTACAAAAAAGATGGTCTCCCTTCACGAGTACAATTATTGTGGGTATTATTTGGGCAGTCTGGCATTTGCCATTATGGTTTGTTCTTGGATCAAACCAAATAAACATGAACTTCCTATGGTTTTCTTTAACAGCTTTAGCGCTATCTTTTTTATTAACAATCATTTACCTATCCACTAAAAGTATTTTTCTCTGTATTATTTTCCACGCTTTAATTAATTCATTTTGGGTTGTCTTTGTACCGGTTACAAATGTATCATCTGGATTATTCACATTTTTATTTGCCCTGTTCCTATTTACGGTATTTGAAGTTTATCGAAAATCAAACTTTCAGAAACGAATGGTTTGAATTTGGTAATAGTTATTGATCGTAATTATTAGAAAATAATATTTGAAGATTACTAGGTGAATCTGTTATAGTATGTGCGAAGGGCAGTATCCTTTTGTGAACGGCACCTTCAAAACGTAAGAACAATTTACAATAAATATCTGCCTTGATCTTTTAATGACAGGGACGGAAGAAAACAAGCGTTCAAAAATATAACTTGATTCAATGGAATGGGCAATTCTCTCAAAGAGATTTGCTTCGATATCCCTTTATTAAGTTATGGCCTCTAATCTAAAACAAGAGGTGATTTTTGATAACGAACGAAACACTACCCTTCTGTCTATTTTAGGAACAGAAGGGTTTTTCTGTTTTCTTTCCTTAAAAAAAGGAGGACTACATGATGAAAACAACTTCAGATTTTTTAAAGATGAAGGCAGCAGGTGAGAAAATCGTTATGCTTACTGCATATGATTATCCTGCTGCAAAATTTGCCGAAGAAGCAGACGTCGATATGATTCTAGTGGGAGACTCACTAGGTATGGTAGTACTAGGCTATGATTCTACAATGCCAGTAACAGTAGCAGACATGGTCCATCATGCAAAAGCAGTGCGCCGCGGTGCAAAGGATACGTTTGTTGTTGTTGATATGCCATTTGGTTCGTATCACGGTGATGTACACGAGACGTTGAAAACGGCAGTATCTATGATGCAAGAAACAGGAGCAGATGCACTAAAGTTAGAGGGAGCAGACGATGTTCTACCAGCAATTCGTAAATTAACGTCAGCTGGCATTCCAGTGGTAGCTCATTTAGGTTTACTACCTCAATCAGCAGGAGTACTTGGTGGCTACAAGGTTCAGGGTAAAACAGCTGAACAGGCAACCAAACTCATTGAAGATGCAAAAAAATGTCAAGAGGCTGGAGCATGTGCAGTCGTTTTAGAATGTATTCCACATCAGCTAACAGAGATGGTATCTGCTAATCTTATTATTCCAACGATTGGTATTGGAGCTGGTGTAGAGGCTGATGGACAAGTTTTGGTTTATCATGACATGTTAAGCTACGGTTTACATCATGTACCAAAATTCGTGGAACAGTTTGCTAATATGGGCCAAGAAGCAAGCCATGGAATTGCTAGTTACGTAGAAGCTGTAAAGGCGGGTACATTCCCTGCACCGAAGCATTTCTTTACGATGAAAGAAGAAACATTGGACCAGTTATACGGGGGCGTAAAGTAATGAAAGTCGTCACTACTATCCAAGCGCTAACTATAGAAATTCAAGCAGCTAAACAAGCTCAAAAAACAATTGGACTCGTTCCAACGATGGGCTATTTACATGAGGGCCATTTAACCCTTGCAAAAACAGCTCGCGACGAAAATGATTTAGTCGTCATGAGTATATTTGTCAACCCAACTCAATTTGGACCAAACGAAGACTTTGAAAGTTATCCGCGTGATTTGCCACGCGATACTGCTTTAGCAGAGTCTGTCGGTGTAGATATTGTTTTCGCACCGAGTGTGGAAGAAATGTATCCTCATGATGGCGGTATTCGTATACATGCGGGTGAACAGGCAACCATTCTTTGTGGGGCGAGTCGTCCAGGACATTTTGATGGCGTTTTACAGGTCGTAGCAAAATTATTTCATTTAGCACAGCCGACACGGGCTTATTTCGGACAAAAAGATGCACAGCAGGTGGCAATTATTGCGACGATGGTACGCGATTTTAATTTCCCTTTGGAAATGAGAGTAGTACCCATTGTACGTGAGGAAGGCGGTTTAGCGAAATCCTCTCGTAATGTGTATTTAAGTGAAGCGGAGCGAATTGAGGCACCCGCCATTAATGAAGCGCTACAGCTTGCTCGTAATAGCTTTTTAGCAAATGGTGATGCAGCGAGTGCGCTTGCTAAAGCGAAGGCACACATTACAGCACGTACACATGGGAAAATTGACTATATTGAACTGTTAGCGTATCCAGATTTAACACCCGCATTTCCTAAAACGGAGCAAGTGCTTATAGCGACAGCCGTCTATATTGGTAAAACTCGTTTAATTGATAATTGTATCTTTAATGTGAAAGAAGGATTGTAAAATGTTACGAATGATGATGAACAGTAAAATCCACCGAGCTACAGTGACACAAGCAGATTTAAACTATGTTGGTTCTATTACGATTGATGAGGATATTTTAGATGCAGTAGGAATGCTACCAAACGAAAAGGTGCATATCGTTAATAACAATAATGGCGCACGCTTTGAAACGTATATTATTGCAGGGGAACGTGGATCAGGCGTTATTTGTGTGAATGGAGCAGCAGCACGCCTAGTACAACGTGGAGATATTGTAATTATTATTTCTTACGTGTATGTAGATAACGAAGAGGCAAAAGATCATAAGCCAACAGTAGCTATTATGGGCGAGGGTAATTCAATTAAAGAAATGATTGCCTTTGAGCCAGAAGCAACAGTGATGTAGTGTGATAAAAGTGGCTACTTGATAATTTTTTTATAAGATGATTGAATTCATCAAATTTGAAAGTGTACATTACTAAATTAAAGCCTTCGGACGCCATTATGCCGAGGAATAATTAGGTGATGTACACTTTTTATTATGTCAAAAAATGTTAAAGAAAAGGCGTATCATAGATTTGAAATGAAAGATCTGTGTTTCATTGATTTCCTATGAACACTATAGAGAATTTAGAAAGTTGTCCAAATTAAAATATTGCGTTAACGATACCTTCCTACCTTCTTTGTGCCAGCGATGATAGACTTCAAATACAAGATGTATATTGTTATTTGAACGTTCCTCAACTAAGTATTTGATGGTTTGGAAGCTACGCCAGTAGTCATACATAATACTCGTTAAATTTTTTGCTTCATAACTAGCAGTACCAAAATCATCTAATAAATGTTTACCGTATTTATCTTTAAACAAATGAATCAATTCTAATTCTTTCTTTGCAATTTCATCGAATTGATTTTCATTGAGAGTTAATTTTTTTGATAAATATTCGCACATCCCTTCTTCAAACCAAATGCTATCCAGTCGATCATCATCAAATTCATCGAGAAATAAATCCGAATGATGTGTTAGTTCATGGGCTAAAATGCAAAAAATATGATCATTGCTAATCGTTTTATAGTATTCCTCAATTTCAACATGTTGTAGACCTTCTAATTGTCTTAAAAATAACTGTCTCCAATCCTCAAGGTTCGGGTTCATATAGATAATATCTTTATTTGTATAAGCAGGAATAGGTACAGTTGAAAAGATGTTTGTCGCAATTTCTTCTGAAGTCCATACAATCGCCTTAGGGATATCATGGAGGTCATATTCTTTTTCTAATAGTTGACGATAATTCTCTAATTTTTCAATAAAATATTGAGTTGGTTGTATATTATTATGATATTGTTCTATATTTTCATATGCAAAAATTTGTTTCATTTCTGAAGTATACCCCCTTTTAATTGTACCTTTTAAATTTTAGGTTTTTGGCTCATAACCATAAGTTGTGGATGCCATTTGTAAAGACGTCGCCTTGTATATAAGTTGATTGGAGTGGAGGCTGGGCGACTCCTTGGGGATCAGCGAAAGGGGAACGAAGGCTAAAACCATCACGTCCTGTGATAACGCCTTCGTGACCAACATCGTGTTGGCCCGAGACCCTGGAGCGAGCACATAAAGGAACGAAGGCTAAGAGCATCACGTCCTGTGATAACGCCTTCGTGACCAACATCCTGTTGCCCCAAGCGGCTCATCGGACGCCCCCAGGAAGCTCTGCTCTGCGCGAAAGCGAAGCGTCAGCAGCAAATGTTTTCTGTAGCGAAAGCAAAGCGACAGCTACAAAGCGCCCAGTCGGAACGGAAATCAACCACACGTTATGGTGATGGGCCACGTCTTTAACAGATATTATATATTAATTTGAAAATTCTTACTGTGAATCCTGATAATCGTTCAGAAGTCTTTTTTTATGAACAATCAACAATGGTGAAGGGATGCCGCTGAGCCAAATATATGATAAAATTCATCTATCTAATGTGAACTGTGAGTTGAGATGTATGATGGAAAGTCAAAAGTATGCAATTGTTGATTTAGAGACGACCGGTCATTCACCGGCAAATGGGGACCGAATGATTCAAATAGCAATTGTTATAATGAAAGATTGGGAAATTGAACAAACGTATACGAAGTTTATTTATCCAGGTAAAGCTATTCCAATTTTCATTCAGGATTTAACGCATATTACGGATGAGGATGTAAAGGATGCCTTGCCGTTTGAGGCACATGCCGACTACATATATGAACTGCTTGCCGATTGTGTATTCGTCGCGCATAATGCAGATTTTGACTTATCCTTTTTACAAGCAGAGTTCAAGCGTGCGGGTTTATCAAAATGGCAGGGTAAAAAGATGGACACGGTTGAGCTTGCCAAAATTTTGTTCCCAATGTCACTTGGCTTTAAGTTAGGTGATTTAGCGGCAGATTTAAATATAGAGCTTACAAATGCACACCGAGCAGATGACGATGCCCGTGCAACAGCGGAGCTCTTTAAACGATGCTGGAAGGAGTTACTCAGTCTCCCTCAGCTAACCCTAGAACAAATGCATAAACGTTCATTCAGATTGAAGTCAAATTTATCTCAGCTTTTCTTCGAGGCTCTTCAAATTAAACGACAGCATGTAACTGCTAATGAGAATGTCTCCTACTACCGCAATTTGGCTATTTGTGATGGACGAAAAAAGTATACAAATCATGCAGAGGTTGTATCATATCCACAAACAGCAGCTGACAAAACAACATTAATGACAAAAGCAATGTCGAATTTTGAGCAACGACCAGCGCAATTCGAGATGATGGACACGATTTGGCAAGCACTCAATGACAAAAGGGAATGCGTTATAGAGGCCTCAACAGGTATTGGTAAAACAGCAGGCTATCTACTTCCAGCGATTTTGTATGCTCGAGCAGTCGATAAAAAAATTGCGATTAGCACGTATACGTCACACTTGCAGGAGCAACTTGTTGAGGAAGAGCTACCAAAGATTGAAAAAATCCTTGGCACAAAAGTAAATATCGCTGTGCTTAAGGGAATGCAGCATTATATTGATGTTGCACGCTTTGAGCAATGTATGGCATATGCTGATGAGACTTATGATGATACATTTACGATTTTGCAAATTCTTGTCTGGCTGACTAAAACTGAAACAGGTGTGCTAAGTGAGCTCAATGTATCAGGGGGCGGGCAACTATTTTTAGAGAAAATCCGTAAAATGCCTGATGAAAAACCTTCAAAGGGCTTTGATTTTTATGAGCAAGCGTTAAAAAATAGTGAATTTGCTGATTGTATTGTAACGAATCATTCTATGGTACTCAGTGATTTAGTCCGTCAAACACCAATATTTACACAAATTGACGGATGGATCATTGACGAAGCACATCAATTTATACAATCTGCTATGCAGCAAGATGAAGTTGTCTTCTCCTATACGCAGTGGAAGTACATTTTCGGCCAAATCGGAACGATAGAGGAAACTGCTTTGTTCCAGCAATTTAGTCAGGCCGCTAAGAAAAAACACCGTGTTTCTATGCAAAGTTTACAGCGACTAGATGCACAATTTATACGTCTACAACGGACATTCGATGAAACTATGCAACGGGCTGTACAAAAAATGCAGCAACAAATAAAAGGGAAGCAAGCTAGTAGTAAATGTACTTTGTTTTTAGAGGATGTAACGCTAGCAAAAGAACCGCTTCTACAAGTGAGTAAGCTTACACAACAATGGCTTGATCTTGCTACAGAAGTAGGGCAGTCCTTTGAAAATAATATTGAACAATTAGATAAAAATGAACTCTTTATTTTATCTGAGTGGCATTATTGGATTCGTGAATTAAAAGTAAAAATCGCGGAATGGGAAGAAATTTTCCTATCGTCACAGGATGATAATTCAGTATGGCTAGAATTTGATGTAAGGAGCGTTCCTGGCAGCATACACGTCTATAAAAAGCCTGTTAATGTCACATCTATCATTGAAAAAGTACTTACGCCTCTTCGTAAGCAGGCAAGTATTGTGTGGACTTCAGGTACTTTAACGGTGCCAGGTAATGAGCGTTTTGTAACGAGTCAACTTGGTATTTCTAATAGTGTGCAAGTAATAAAGCTCCAAGCACCACCATCCTATTATGCAGGTGCGAAGGCATTTATTGTCACCGATATGCCTGAAATTCAACATGTGACTCAGGACGAATATATTGAAGCGGTTGCTCATGCAATTACACGTACCGTGAGAATGACTGAAGGACGTTGCTTTGTCCTATTTACCGCTCAGGACATGCTTCGAAAAACAGTGGAGCTTATTCAAGATAGTGAACTCCTTGATGACTATATGCTCTTTGCACAAGGAGTTACGGGTGGTAGCCGTATGCGAATTCTGAAATCATTCCAAAAGTTTAGCCATGCCGTTCTTTTTGGTACAAACAGCTTCTGGGAGGGTGTAGACGTTCCGGGTGATGCTCTTGCATCGGTGATCGTTGTACGCCTGCCGTTCTCTTCACCGGAAGAGCCTGTATTTAAAGCGCGAGCAAAACATATTACCGCACAAGGTCGCAATTCTTTCAATGAGCTTTCATTACCAGAAGCCATCATGCGTTTTAAACAGGGCTTTGGTCGTTTAATCCGTTCATCACAGGATAAAGGAGCCTTTATAGTTTTGGACCGCCGTATTTCAACAAAGTCGTACGGCAAGGAATTTGTTAAGGCATTACCACCGATTGATGTGAAGAAATTGCAGCTACCGGAGTTGTTAAAGGAACTTAATAATTGGCAGAAATAGTTGAAATCCCTTTTAGTAGTTTTGCTAAAAGGGATTTTTTTGGTGGGATTTATCCCAAAAGTAAGGCTACCTGAGCGAATTTTGAAGAAAGTAAAAGCCAGGTGACTCGAGCGGATATAAAGTAGAAAACAGAGATCCTGAGCTATATAGTCTGCAAGCAGAGAATAAGATTTACTCATTAAAAAAGCCCTCGACGTTTGCGGGGGCTAGTTGCTGTTATAAAACTTCTTTGGTCTGCCGAAAGGACTAGACATCCCGTAATCATCATACCTTCATCAGTAATGTTATTGATCTTTCTACTAATAATTGCTATAGAATCTTTTGTATCTTCTCTTGGGCTTTTACAAAGTCTAGTTCTATAGCTTTGTTTTAAATTTTTGTCTAATAAACCGGTAGTTCAAAAAAGAATTCCTACCATCTACGGAAACCAGGTCTAAAGCCGGGGAAAAACGGTCTTCCAAACGGGAAAAACGGGCTTATTGGGAAAAACGGGCTTACTGGAAAAAATGGGCTAACAGGGAAAAACGGTCTTCCTGGGAAGAATGGTCTCCCTGGGAAAAAAGGTCTTCCGAATTGGCCCATGCCTGGAGAAAATCGGCGTCCATCATCAAAACGCATTGGATTTACCATTTTTATAACTCCCTTCAATTGATATAGTATAGGCTATGTTCAATCAATGAAGTGGCTTAGACTAAGACACAGGTTTGGGATTTTTGCAAAGGGCGATTTTGTATTGCGCCTAAAATTGCCATTACAGATACACTTCAATTGGCATCTGGACCAATGTCAGTGTGAAGTGAAATTGTTATTCAATGTAGTGAAGTTCTTTAGTTAAATAAATAGACCACTCAGAATGAGTGATCTATTACGTACAAGAAATCTTGTCATTGACATCATCTATTAAAAATTCAACACAGTTTCTGCCTCGTTCTTTTGCTTGATATAACGCTTTATCACATCTTGATAATAATGTATTTCGTGTATCTCCATTTACATAGCTAGTTACGCCGAAGCTACTAGTTTTTCGCTGCACAATAGGGAATTGATAATTTTCTAATTGTTGACGAATTTTTTCAGAAATCTTAACAGCCTCATCGAGTGTAGTTTGAGGGCAAATAACTAAAAACTCCTCACCACCCCATCTTCCAACTGTATCTTGCTCTCGAATCGTATTTTGTAATATCTGGGCTACGTTCATTAAAACTAAGTCTCCTACTTGATGGCCAAACTCATCATTGACTTCTTTAAAATAATCAATATCTAGTAGAATAATAGAAAACGTGGTCTCATGATGTTGAGCTTGTTCAAATGCTTCTTCTAACACGTAATCTAACCTTACACGATTTGGAACTTGAGTAAGTCGATCGGTATTTGCTAATTTTTCAAGCTCAAGTTTAGCTCTTTCTAGCTCTTGTGTTCGTTCTTTAACTTTATATTCGAGTGTTTCATTTAGGATTTGTTGTATTTCCTGAGTCTCTTTTTTAATAATATTGATTTTATCACCTAATGCTAATGACAAAAATATAGACTCAAAAATAGCACCAACTGCAGGAACTTCCTCAAATATAACTGGATGGAATGGAATTATACTTAAAAAAGCCAATGCTTGCACAATGATAGAACCAAGTAAAACAGTCCAACCTACCATATAATATCTAGCCATTTTCTGACCTTTTAACAATACAATAATTCCTGATAACCAAAGGAAAATAAAGACAACTACAGCCAAAATAATTGTGACATTATTAGTAATTGCCACATCAGGGATAATGAATGAAGCAATTAAAGAAAGTACAGTGCCCCATAATAGTAAATTTCCGAAATTGTGGAATCGAGGTAAATATTTTTTAAGTTCAAGAAACTCTTTACAAAATAGAATCATAAAAAAAAGTAAAAGATTCCCACTTATAGCGGAGGATTTTATAAAAAACAATTTAGGCAAAAATTGTCCTAATAGCTCAATATCTAAAGAATTCAATGTAGCCTGATAGAGGATAAAACTAAACATATACAAAACATAGTAAAAGTAAGCCTTTTCTTTTAACGAAAAGAATAAAAATAAATTGTAAATTAATAAAGCTAATAAGAACCCATAAAACATTCCTGTTAAATATTTATAGTCAATAATCTTATTGATGAAGCTATCCGTTGCAAAAAGAAAAGAAATTGAACTTAATGGTAATTCTCCATCTAATTTTAAATAAATTTCTTTGACGGATGGTTCTTGGATTTGAAATAAATTCGAACGATAATGAATGTTTTGATCGTCCACATTTGATATTCCTCTTTTTTGAACACGATAGGAGCCATCTTCTTTCACTAAATACATTTCAATGCTATCTAGTTTGTCTGTTACCTCTAACCAGTAAGACTCCTGTTTATCTTTTAGTATTTTTTTAGTATCCAATCGAAGCCAAATTGTATCATTCGTATGCCCAAAAAATACATAATCGTCCTTACTAGCGACAAATGATTTGTTATATGTCCCACTTAATAAATCTTCTATTGTAATTTTTTTTGAAGGGTCACGAAAAATATCATAATGTTTTCCTAATAGAATAGGTTCAGATAGTTCTTCAGCATGACCTGGTAAGCTGAATAGTGTAAAAGTAAATATAAGTACGATAAAAAAATAAAATAACAGCTTGGATTTCTTAATTTTATTTTTCATCATTCAATCTTTCTCCTATCTCAATCCCTTTCTTCAGTCATTTGTAAGGATGCTGATGAAAAGTTAAGTAGAGTGCTGTAAAAATAGAGTGTTATGTAAATATATCACACTTTATTCTATATTTAGGATTTTTAAGTGCGGAATAAAGGTTTAAAATAAAAAATTACATGAATTGGTACCGAAGGAAGATAGATTGGTTAGGATTCCTTGATTATCAAAGACCATAAGAGCAAGAATGAACACGAAAAATTCAGGAATTCAATGAACTACATTCAGCTGAAGAGCTATTATATATAGGTAATACGTGGGATTTAGTTATGCTGCTAAGCCATTAAAAGCAATTTATTATATATGATTCACTAGCATTCCTTTTGTTTGTAGCCTGCTATGCACTTTGTATAAAACAACGGTTATTGCTAAAAATAAGACCGTCAAAATGAGCGTTTTAATTACAATAAGTATTTGTTGTTTTCTCGCTTGTTATGACAGTTTTTTTGCAATGACGACGCTTTTCATACATGTGAAGAATGAACTTCAAGTGTATAACTGGCTTCGTATTTACAAATAAGGGAGGTGTAAACGTGAGCGTAGTATATAGAGTCGCTCTAGTGTTAGTCATAATTGGAGCAATCAACTGGGGACTTATAGGATTCTTTAGAATTGATTTAGTTGCCTATTTATTCGGTGGACAAACAGCAGTTTTGTCTCGATGGATTTATGCTATTGTCGGGTTAGCAGGGCTAATATCTATTCCGATTCTAATTATGCGATTTGATGAGGATGAAGACCTTGATCCTCATACGCGCATAGACAGGAATCCAAGCTATGGCATGGAGATTGGTGATGAAGAAGATTTTACTGCATTCAAAACAATGGATGTGCTAAAAGAAGAAAAAAAGGATTCACATAGCAAAAATAAACACCATAACAGAAAATAACTCCTAGTTTAATGATATTACTCCAAAAAACTTATGAACAATGTGAACTGCCCGTAAAAGTTAGACATCAATCTAAATTTTACGGGGGTTTTTTGTTCGTGGCTATGAAGGATAGTGAAGTGGATATTAGCTATTACTTAGAAAGGCGAAGGATTGGGCGATGGATTGCTCAAAAAGGAAGTCTTATGCTGACTATTTATTGGTGTGCCAATATATCTTCAATCAAAAATGCGATATAGAGATTTGTTTTTGTAAATGGATTACTTAGGTCCATATCTAAAAGAGTCTCTATTTTTTTTAGTTTATAAAGTACTGTGTTGCGATGAATAAATTGTCGTTCACTTATCCTACGAGTACTACCATTCTCCTCGAGAAAAATGCGTAAAAATTGTACGTAATCTGTGTTATGCAATTCATCATAGCGATAAAGCTGACCTAAAATATCTTGGCTATATGATTTGATCAATGTTTGATTTTGCACAGCCATAATAATTTTATAGGCACCAATTTCTTTATATTTATATAGGAAGCGGTTGTTATGAAGCTTTGCTAATTGGATTACTGTTAATGACTCATCATAGCTTTTGCGAACATTTTCAAGCTCTTTATGAAAATTTCCTTTACCAATAATAATATCTAAGTAACCATTTTTTTGTGTAATTTTGTCGTAAATTTCTTCAACAATTTTTGAGAAGGGAGTATTAGGTGTATTGATTTGTGCTTTGTCGATTAAAAAGATGAGGTGATTTTTATGCTTTAGTTTTAAGAAGCGTTTATATCTATTTTGAAATGCAAATTGGATCATGACCTCGTAACGGTCAATGTTAGCTTGTACACTATGTGTTGTACATGAAATGATGGCTAGTTCTCTACTTTGTGGAAATCCTAGTAGTGCTAATTGATCCTTAATATAGTTGGCGTTTTGTTTGTAGTGAAAAAGTAAGTTATAAAGAACCTTTTCTTCGATAGACAGCTCTTGATGGTGATTGGCAATAAATTGAAATGTTGTTTTTAATAGATCGGCTATTCGATAATTCCATGGCATGAGAAAAATAGGGAAATCATATTCGTTAGCAAAAGAGATGACTGAATCTGGTATTTTTGGAATATATGGACCAGTATTAATGATAAAACCTGCTACCTTTTTAGAGAACGCTAGTTTTACAAGCTGCTCTAAGGAATCTCCTCCAGAAGATAAATTAATACCTGTAGTAACGACTAATTCATTAGGTCTACAAAACATAATTAAATCGATGCTTTCTACTACGTTAATCCCTGTAACTCTTCGATACGTTCCGTTATGTCCAGCTACTAATGTTAGCATTGGGAATTGAACTCCCTCTACAATTTTGCGAATTGTCCCCATTTCTTCCCCCCTTATTATGAACATAACTTACCATATATTATGTGCAGATGCACATATTTTTTTAGTTTGCTAGCTATATCTCATAATTTTTATCTTTTATAGAATGTGAATAACTACTGTGAAAGAGAGGAATTGCATATGTATAAGTGTAATAGTAGACGATTGCAAGAGTTAATTGAACAATTTAGTCAATTTGGAGCTACCGAAAATGGTGGCGTAACTCGTTTGTCTCTTTCGAATGAGGATGTACTCGCAAGAAACTATTTTTGTGAGTGTTGTGATGAATTAGGAATGGACATCAAAGTCGATGATATGGGTAATATTTATGCTATTCTCCCTGGGAAAAAGGATGTCGCTCCAATTGTTATGGGGTCGCATTTAGATTCCGTTGAAAAGGGTGGGAAATTTGATGGTGTATTAGGCGTTTTAACGGCTATAGAAGCCATTAGAACGTTAAAGGAAAACGAGATTGAACTAGATATCCCAATAATGATTGTTAATTTTACGAATGAAGAAGGCGCTCGTTTTGATCCAGCAATGATGAGCTCTGGTGTCATTTCATCTAAATTTGAAAAAGAAAAAATGCTGCAATCTGTCGACAAGAATGGCACTAGTTTCAAAGAAGCGCTGCGAGCGAGTGGGTATGAAGGAGATCAAGAAAATCGTTTAAAGGATGCTCTTGCTTATATCGAATTGCATATTGAGCAAGGACCTGTTCTAGAGGCGAAGCAACTTGAAATAGGAGTTGTTGAAGGTGTATTAGGAATGGTTTGCTATGAAATTACGGTTACAGGGCAGTCCAATCATGCTGGAACGACACCGATGACAATGCGTCAAGATCCGATGATCGTAACTTCAAAAATCATTACGTATTTACATGAAGAACTCGGAAAAATTGATGAACAGTTAGTATTTACTTTTGGTCGAATGAATGTATCTCCAAATATCCATACCGTTATACCGAACAAAGTGACGTTTACGATTGATTCACGTCATCAAAAACCAGAGATTATGCAAAAAGTTGAAGATATACTGAAACATCTTCCTACAGAGGATATGGGCTGTAACATTAAGCCAGTTAAGCTTTGGGGGAGAGATACAGTTTATTTTGATACTCATATTTGTAATGAAGTGGCAATGGCTTGTCAGAGCTTCGGCTATACTGCTCATCGAATGTTTAGCGGAGCGGGACATGATGCGCAATATATGGCAAGTATTGTTCCATCAGCGATGATTTTCGTACCTAGTATTAATGGTAAGAGTCATTGTGAGGAAGAGGAAACAACGTTTGAGGATTGTGCGAAAGGAGCAGATGTATTACTTGAAACAGTGTTGACACTGCAAACAAAGTTCAGTATGGGGGAGACCTACACGTTACATTAAGGTAGGTTTTATGAATTAATTGAGCATTCTCCATTATTTTACGAAGGGTGAGGGGCAGAATGAAAAAAATTATTAAAGGTGGACGAGTAGCAACAGCTGCAGATGTTTTTGAGGCAGATATTTTAATTGAAAACGGAAAAATTGTTCAAATGGGTAAAGATTTATCCGAAGTGGGCGCAGAAATTATTGATGCTACTGGTAAAATCGTGATGCCAGGTGGGATTGATCCTCATACTCATTTAGATATGCCATTTAACAATACTGTGACTGATGATGATTGGAAATCTGGTACCATTGCAGCGGCATTTGGTGGGACGACTACTATTTTGGACTTCTGCTTAACGGCTGGCGAAGAAAAACTTTCAGTTGCAGTTGAAAAGTGGCATGACAAGGCGAAGGGGAAATCAGCTATCGACTATGGATTCCACTTAATGATTGGTGATTTAACTCCTGAAACAGAAGCTGAATTGCCGCAAATTTTAGAGCAGGAGGGCATTACTTCTGTAAAGGTGTTTATGGCTTATGCGAAAGAATTTCAAGCAACCGATCGCACCCTTTTTAAAGCTTTTAAAATAGCAAAGGACCTCGGTGCTGTTGTTATGGTGCACTGTGAAAATGGTTCTGTTATTGATGAGCTTGTGGAAGAGGCGCGACGTGCAGGTCATAAAGAGCCGATTTATCATGCGCTCACTCGCCCAGCAGAATTAGAAGGCGAAGCGACAAAACGTGCAATCGAGTTAGCCCATATTGCTGGCGCTACCCTTTATGTAGTACATGTAACTTGTAAAGAGGCAGTAGATGAGATTATTGCTGCGCGTGAAAAGGGTTATAACGTCTACGGTGAAACATGTCCACCATATTTAACTTTGGATCAATCTGCTTTGGCACAACCTGGTTTTGAGGGGGCAAAATATGTTTGGTCCCCACCACTTCGCCCGAAATACCATCAGGATCATTTATGGAATGCTCTAAAAGCAAAACAACTACAAACAATTGGCTCTGATCAATGCTCGTTTAGTTTCAAAGGTAAAAAACAGTTAGGATTAAATGATTTTTCAAAAATTCCTAACGGAGGGCCTTTTATCGAAGACCGTTTCAGCATTTTATATTCAGAAGGTGTAGTAAAAGGGAAAATTTCTATCAATGAGTTTGTCGATATGATTTCCACAAGTGCAGCAAAAATATTTGGCTTATTCCCACAAAAAGGAACGATTGCAATCGGTTCCGATGCCGATATCGTTATTTTTGATCCAGAGGTAAAACGAGAAATTTCGGCTAAAACCCATCATATGAACGTTGATTACAACCCATATGAAGGATGGGAAGTAACAGGTGAACCAGTAAGTGTACTAGTTCGTGGGGAATATGTCATTAAAAATAAAGAATTTGTTGGTGTACTAGGTAGTGGGCAATATATAAAACGCCCATTAAAAACAACTGCTGCAGAAGCACTTAATATTTAGCTTATGACCGATTGCTTTGGTGGAGAACAGAGCAATCGGTCTCGTAATATCTTCATTTAGCTACTGAAGACTATCTTCCTTTATTAATGGTGGGGTGAATGTTGAATGTAGCTCTTTATTCAATAGTGTAATTAATAAAGCTCATCACCAAAAGTTATGGATGACATATGTTCAAGCTTATGCCATGTATATAGGTTGATTGAAGTGAAGGCTGGCGACTCCTTGGGGATCAGCGAAAGAGGAACAAAGGCTAAAACCATCACGTCCTGTGAAAACGCCTTCGTGACCAACATCGTGCTGTTGCTGTCGCTGCGCTTTCGCACAATCAAAATCCTCTGCTGTCGCTACGTTAGCAATACGCTTTCGCGCAAAAAACATCTGTTGGCCCGAGACCCTGCAGCGCAGCGGATATTTTCTGTGCGAAAGCGTAGCGACAGCAAATGTTTTATCTGTGCGAAAGCGTAGCGACAGCAACAACAACAAAGCGCCTAGCCGGAACAGAAATCAACCACTCGTTTTGGTGACGAGCCATTATATGAAGGAAAAATGAACACATGAGGGGGATGTGGAAATGGTTCTGAATCAAGAAAATACAATGTCCCAACAGTTAAAACGTAATTTTATGGAATTGACTAGCAGGATGACAAAGAATGAGGCAATTGAGGAATCAAATCGCTGCCTTTATTGCTACGATGCACCATGTATTAAAGCTTGTCCAACGAGTATTCAAATACCGAATTTCATAAAAAAAATTGCTTCTGGTAATATGAAGGGCTCTGCTACGACTATATTAGAAGCAAATCCAATTGGTGCAAGCTGTGCAAGGGTTTGTCCAACGGAGGAACTATGTGAAGGGGCGTGTGTGTTAAATTCCTCAACAAAGCCAATTAAAATTGGAGAGCTACAGCGCTATGCAACAGATTGGGCAATGGAAACGAATGCTCAGCTATTTAAGCAAGGGCAAAGTAATGGGCAGAAGGTAGCGATAATTGGTGCAGGTCCCGCTGGTTTATCGGCTGCTCGAGAACTTAGTCGTTTTGGCTATCATGTCACAATCTATGAGGCTGAAGCAAAAGCTGGCGGTTTAGGTAACTATGGTATAGTGTCGTTCCGTTTACCGAATGAAGTCGTTGATTGGGAAATTGAACAGATTGAAAAGCTTGGCGTAGAAATCAAAACAAACACAACTGTCGGCGTTGATATTTCTGCTGAAGAAACCTTGGAGCAATTTGACAGTATTATTTTAGCAGTTGGTATGGGAGCTGTTCCAAATCTAGGCATTGAAGGAGAAGGCTTAGAAGGTGTACATGATGCGATAGAGTTTATCAGAAAGACAAAAATGGGACCGCTTACAAAAGATGTTGTTGGGAAGCGAGTGGCTGTCATTGGTGCTGGTAATACCGCGATTGATGGTGCTACATGTGCAATGCGCTTAGGTGCTGACAATGTTCAAATTCTTTACAGAAGAACCCAAAAAGAAATGACTGCGTACAAATTTGAATATGAATTTGCCAAGCAGGATGGTGTGGAGTTTAAGTGGCTGACAGCACCGAAAAAAATTGTCGGTAATGAGTCAGGTGAGGTTGTAGGTATTGAATGTGTAAAAATGAAGCTCGGTGAAGCGGGTGCTGATGGTCGACAAAGGCCTGAAGAGGTGGAAGGCTCCAATTTTATTATTGAAGTGGATACTGTTATTAAGGCAATTGGGCAAACACGTTTTGTGTCACTGATTGAAGCTTTTGGGCTCCAGCATACAAATGGCGTTGTCGATATTGATGAAACGACAATGCAAACTTCGAATGACAAAGTATTTGCATGTGGAGATGTCGTCTTCGGAAATGGCCAGGGCGAGGCGATGGTCGTAACAGCTGTACAGCAAGGAAAAGAAGCAGCATACAAGATCCATGAACGTTTAACTTCTTTCAGCGGAAGTCTCCCACATCTATAGTTGGTGAGATGAATGCAGATTTTATGAAATCCAAGTGAGATTGCATAAGGGAGGAACTAATATGGCAGACTTACGCATTGACTTAGCAGGCATCAAATCGCCGAACCCATTTTGGCTAGCATCAGCACCACCAACGAATTCAGGCTATCAAGTACAACGCGCATTTGAAGAGGGATGGGGTGGTGCTGTTTGGAAAACGTTGGGAGATCCGATTCTAAATGTTTCTTCACGCTTTGCAGCTGTTAGCTTTAACGGACAAAGAGTAGCGGGCTTCAATAATATTGAACTGATTACGGATCGTCCGCTAGAGGTAAATTTAAAAGAAATTTATGAAACGAAAAAAAGGTTTCCAGATCACGCGATAATCGCTTCCTTAATGGTGGAGCCTAAGCAAGAAAAATGGCATGAGATTGTTAAACGAGTCGAAGATGTGGGTGTTGATGGTCTTGAGCTTAACTTTGGGTGTCCACATGGGATGGCAGAACGAGGAATGGGCTCTGCCTCTGGTCAAGTACCTGAATTGGTGGAAAAGCAAACGCATTGGGTGAAAGAGGCAGCAAAAACACCAGTAATAGTGAAGCTAACGCCAAATATTACCGACATAACGGTAACAGCAGAAGCGGCCACAAGAGGCGGAGCAGATGCGATTAGTATGATTAATACGATTAACAGCTTAGCGGGTGTTGACTTAGATACATGGAATACAGTGCCTCATGTAGCAGGAAAGGGTGCGCATGGTGGCTATTGTGGTCCGGCCGTTAAACCAATTGCACTCAATATGGTTGCAGAATGTGCTCGTAATCCATTAATCAATGTTCCGATTTCGGGTATTGGTGGTATTTCCAACTGGCAAGATGCTGCTGAGTTTATATTAATGGGAGCAACGGGCGTACAAGTTTGTACAGCAGCGATGCATCACGGTTTTAGTATCGTTGAGGATATGATTGATGGACTCAATAACTATTTAGACGATAAAGGGATTGCCTCTGTTATGGATTTAGTAGGTCGCTCAGTTTCCAGATATTCTAATTGGGGTGACTTAGATTTAAATTATAAAATCGTAGCTGAAATTAATAATGATGTTTGCATTAACTGTAACAAGTGCCATATTGCATGTGAGGACACATCGCATCAATGTATCGACTTATATACAGAAAATGGTCGCCAAATGCTGAAAGTTCGAGAAGAGGACTGTGTAGGCTGTAATTTATGCTCAATCGTTTGTCCGGCAGAGGGTGCTATTACAATGGTTGAACGTCCATCTACAGTTCCACCTATGACTTGGAATGAACGTCAAACTCTGATTAGTAGTCTATCTAAGTAATCCTCTAAAATCAATTTCGACTTTACGTAATTGTGTTCGGAGGCTAAATCTTCATTCGTATGTGCTGGGACACTAACTAAATGGAGCCATATCTGTATTCATCTCATTACCTTCTAAGGTGGGTGTACTTTGCCGAATGAAGATAACTGAAATTCCAACTTCCTTTAGCAACGTTGAAGGAAGGAATAACCTCATGTAAGTTGTCACGGAAATTTGATAAAAGAAGGAGAGATTAGATGGAACGTGAAGGGAATTATTTAAAATCCCCAGATTTACTTCCAGTGACACATCAACAAAGAAATATTGGAACATTTGGTTTTGCAGTAATTTGGATAGGTATGGCAATTGTATTAGCTGCTTTTGCAATTGGTGGCTCGGCAATCATAAACTTGCCGTTGCCGATGGTGATTTTAGCAACGTTGATTGGCTCTTGTTTAATCGGTGTATTTATGACGTTAATCGGTGATATAGGCATTGAACATGGCTTATCATTCCCGGTTTATATGCGTGCTCCATTCGGTACATTTGGCACACATATCCCGTCACTTGTCCGCGGTGTAACGGCTGCATGTTGGTTCGGTCTGAACACTTATTTCGGTGCATTAGCTATAAACGGTATTTTAAATTTACTTTTTAATTTTGATAATTGGTTTATTTGTTTCATTGTCTTTGCAGCACTTCAGTTATTTAATACATCACTAGGTATTAAATCTATTGAACGCTTTGCAGATTTGGCAGCACCAGTAATTATTTTAATTTCTTGCTGGATGTATTATACACTGGCAGATACTGCGGTAGCACAAGGGAAAAATATTTGGACATGGGTGGAAGCGCCAACAACAGGTTTCACGGCCTTCACTGCATTTATGGTAGTGATCATGGCAAATATGGGCTTTTGGTCGACGCTAGCAGCCGACATGCCTTCACTTTCACGCTTCTTTAAAGCACCAAAAAATGAACGCAATTGGTTCAAACGCAATAAAACACAGCTTGTTGGTTCATTAATCGTTATGCCGATTACAAATACTTTCATTGTGACAATTGGTGCTGTTTGCTATATGGCTGTTGCCTCAGCTGATCCAATCAATGCATTACAGCAAAGTGCAAGTGGCTTTATTTTAGGCATTTTACTGTTAATGATTGTGTTAGCACAATGGTCAACTAACACCTCTGCAAATGTTATTCCAGCCGCAACAATCTTCTCAAATGTTGGTGGTCCAAAAGTGCCGTTTTGGGTTGGAGTTGTTATTGCAGGAATCATTGGTATCCTAGCACAGCCTTGGAGTTTATTTGATGTATTAGTCAATGCACTTTTAATTATCGGAGGAATTCTAACAGCCATCGTTGGTATTTTATATGCTGATTATTATTTAATACGTAAGCGCCGCGTGTATGTAAAAGCACTGTATGAATTAGATGGTCAATTTAAATATTGGAACGGCTTTAACTTAGCTGGTTTAATTGCTTGGATTATTGGTGGTGCAATAGCAAATATATTCTCCACTTATTCTTCATTAGTAGGGTTCTTTGTAGGGGCACTTGTATATTATGTACTAGCGAAATATTGGTGGTTTAAAAAATACCCTCAAGCTGAGCTTGAAGATCCAAGCGATGCAAAATATTTAGGAATTACAGTTGGTCACAATTTGGATGAACTATTTGGGCAGCAACAAATGCCAACTCCAACTGTTGTTCCAGATGAGGATGACAGCGTTGAACAACCAGATCCACTGTTAGAAATAAAAGGTGCTGAATAAAAATTAAACACCAAGATATTCACAAAAAAAGTGAGGTGATTGCATGTCAGAACATCAACAAAGCACAGAGGAAATAAAAAAAGTAGATCAATATTTAGATAGTGGCTATAAAATCAAATATGTTTATGAAAATCTAAGTGGAATGTTTGTAGAATTTGCCCGTCAAGAAGAAGTTATTCTGATGCAAATTCTAACAGCAGATGCACGCAAATACTTCTCTGCAAAGCTCCAAGAACAGACGTTATTGCAATAACAAAATTAACTCTATTCCATTCACCGTCTTTCATGAAGGAATAGAGTTTTTTACGTTATAAAATAGGTTTTTACATAAAGTTTGATTCCAAGATGACAGTGTTGCTAAAAGTGATGGATAGAGCAGCAAAAGCGGATAAAACCGCTGAGGCGACGGATAGAACAGCCAAAGTCGTGGATAGAACCGTCAAAATCGTGGATAGAACCGTCAAAGTGATGGATAGAACAGTCAAGGCGACGGAAAGAACCGTCAAAGCGACGGATGGAACAGCAAAAGCGGAAAGAACAGCCGAAGCGACGGATGGAACAGCCAAAGCGGAAGAATTGTCGAAGCGACGGAAAGAACGGTCAAAAGGTGGATAGAACAGCCGAAGCGACGGAAAGAACGGTCAAAAGGTGGATGGAACAGCCGAAGCGACGGAAAGTACCTTCAAAATGCCCTCCAGATCTCTTGTTGTATTGCCGTAATTTATGTTTTTCCTAAAAATACAATTGTGTTTTTCTACAGAATTTATTATTATTATTAAATAATTCATTGTAGAAAGAACTTCGAAAAGAGGCGTAATTTGTGGCAAATAAAGAGTTAAATAGGGGATTAGATGCACGTCATATCCAAATGATTGCTCTTGGAGGTACTATTGGCGTAGGTTTGTTTATGGGGTCTGCTAATGCCATTCAGTGGACAGGGCCTTCCGTGCTCCTTGCATATGGTATAGCAGGAATATTTATTTTCTTCATTATGCGAGCAATGGGAGAAATGCTTTATATGGAGCCAAGTACAGGTTCCTTTGCAACATTTGGCTATAAATATATCCACCCATTAGCTGGTTATTTAACGGCGTGGAGTAACTGGTTTCAGTGGGTTATTGTTGGGATGTCAGAGATTATAGCAGTAGGGACTTATATGCAATACTGGTATCCTGATTTGCCAGCATGGATTCCGGGATTAATTGCAATGATTATTTTAGGTGTTGCCAACTTTATTTCTGTTAAAACTTTTGGAGAATTTGAGTTTTGGTTTGCCATGATTAAAATTGTAACGATTGTTTTAATGATTGTTGCAGGCTTTGGGCTTATTTTCTTTGGGATTGGTAATGAAGGCGTGGCAATCGGATTATCGAACCTTTGGAATCATGGAGGTTTCTTTACAGGCGGCTGGACAGGTTTCTTCTTTGCGTTATCATTAGTAGTTGCAGCCTATCAAGGTGTTGAGCTCATTGGGATTACAGCAGGAGAAGCGAAAAATCCTCAAAAAACTATAACGAGTGCGATTCAAAGTATTATTTGGCGTATTTTAATATTTTATATCGGTGCAATCTTTGTCATTGTAACAGTTTATCCGTGGGATGAATTAGGTACGATCGGTAGCCCGTTTGTTGCAACTTTTGCAAAGGTTGGAATTACCGCTGCGGCAGGTATTATTAATTTTGTGGTCATTACAGCAGCGATGTCAGGCTGTAATAGTGGAATTTATAGTGCTGGACGTATGCTATATACACTTGCCATGAATGGACAAGCACCTAAATTTTTTGCGAAGCTTTCTAAAAATGGTGTTCCCATTTTCGGTACAGCAGGTGTGCTATTTGGTTTGGTTATCGGTGTTATTTTAAGTTATGTTGCACCAGGAAATTTATTTGTCTATGTATATAGTGCTAGTGTATTACCAGGGATGGTTCCATGGTTTATTATTTTAATCAGTCAAATACGATTTAGAAAAATAAAAGGTGAACAACTCTCTAAGCACCCATTCAAAATGCCTTTAACACCATTTACAAACTATTTAACGATTGCCTTTTTAATAATGGTGCTAATCGGTATGTGGATTAATGATGATACGAGAGTTTCACTAATTGTGGGAATTGTTTTCTTAGTTCTTGTGATCATGAGCTATTATGTTTTTAGAATTGGAAAAGATCGTCCCGTTAATAAATAATGAAATGTTAAAAGGGTGTATTTCTCTACTATGAGATACATCCTTTTTCCTTTTTTGATAGAGATATAGTTTTTCAATACAACAAAAGGGACGCTCCATTAATAATTGGATTGTCCCTTTCAATTATTTTTCTTTTCGCATAATAAAGCTTAAATGTCTGCCTGCCTGTTTATCTTGGCGGTAGGAAAACCCATCTGGGCTGAGAAATGTGCACGTTGAATCAATCAATATTTGCTTTGAAGGAATACCTACAAGCTCACATTGTTTTTTGACAGTTTGTTGATTATCGATATGATATTTATTTGTTTCTGCATTGTAATACATAAAGTCTTCAGCATAGCCTAGATTGTGGAATTTTTCATAAACATCTGTATCCACCTCAAACTTCTGCTGACTGAGTGCCATACCGATTTGAACGTGAAAATCTTGAGGATTACAATGCTCGTGTTCCATCAAATGTTGGAAAAGCTTTAATGTAACTTCCTTGACAGTTCCTTGCCATCCTGAATGTACCACACCAATAAGACCATTGACTTCATTATAAAAAATGACAGGTACACAATCTGCTGTAAAACTACATAAAAGTAAATTCGATTCTACTGTATAAAGTGCATCGGTATTACTAATGGCATTGTCCATCTTTTCAGCGCCACGTCCTTTATCAGAAGTCGTGACTTTGTGGAAATTAGCACTATGTGTTTGTTGCGTGCAAATAAAATCATGTAAGTCACAATGCAAAGTAGTTGCCAGTTTTTTTCGATTTTCTAGCACATCAGCTTCATGTACACATGTATGCAATGCCATATTGTTTTGTTCTAGTTCGATATCATTTTTTAAAGTAGTGCCTGCGATAAATTGGTCATTATCAAAATAAATTTTAGTTTTCATAACATCACCTCGTTTTACTATATATGATTAGTTCCTGAATGTATAGGCGCTTACTCTGAGATTTTTAAGAGCCTAGTTGTACAAACCTTTGACATAAATAATAGATTTCTTCACATATAGTATCGAAGAATCATTATTAGGAGGAAGGAGTTTGTATATATGACGCAAGAAAAATTCCTACTGATTTGTCAATTAGGAATGGGGTTATTTTGGATTATTACATACATACTAATCATCAAACAAGGATTACAAGATAAGCGATACGGGATGCCCATGGTTGCAATTTGTGCAAATATTTCATGGGAATTTATTTTTTCATTTATGTATCCACAAAATGACTTGCAACGGATTATTACGTTACTGTGGTTTATTTTAGACATTTTTATTATGATGCAATTTTTACATTATGGTCATAAGGAATATAAAAAAATAGTTCCAAGGAAAATATTTTATTCATCTTTTTTGATCACACTAGTAGTAAGCTTTTTTACGATTTTAGCAATGGTGCATGAATTTAATGATCTAGAAGGCAAGTATGCCGCATTTATACAGAATTTGATGATGTCAGGATTGTTTATTGCTTTGTTTTTACAAAGAGGGAACTTAAGTGGCCAATCAATGGGCATCGCTGTTTGTAAAATGATTGGAACGATGTTTGCTGCAGTTGGTTTCTATATGTATTTTAGAACACCGTTGATTACTATTATTTCGCTTGCGACCCTTATTTATGATTGGCTTTATATCGTATTAATTTATAGATTTTATGTGAAATATGCTAATTCACCTTCATTTCAAAAATAAATAAAAATGATGAAATGAAACACACTATCAACAATACACGAATAAGATGTCTCTGTAGTATGACGATAGGGTGGTGTTTTATTTGAAAAAGAAGTGGATGACCACATTTTGTATTATTTGTACGATTGGGCTAGTGGGCTGTCAGGTGAAATCTGCGGATGAGAAAAAGCAAGAACAACCAATTCAAGAGTCAGAGCAAAAAGCTGAGGATTTAAAAAAGCCTGTTGCCATTGAACAACAACAAACAGAGTCTGTCGTTGTTGAAATTGTAGACCCTTCTACGAAAGCTATCATCCAAACAATTTCACCGAAAGAAATGGGCTATGAGCGTGATAAACAATCGTATACAAAGCAAATTGAGCAATTAGCAAAAGAGTTGGCGAGAGGGAATGAAAAAGCGGCTGGCTATGATAAGCGTATGATACTCGATAAGCTGGACGATCAAGGGAAGCTAATGAAAGGTAGTCCTTTAATTGTTTTAAAAGAAAGTGAATTAGTAGAGAGAATATTAGAAGCATCAGCTACCGGTGGTAAAGTGGAGATGCCTCTTTATATTACTGAAAGCGGATATTATTTTGAAGATATCCCCTATCTAGAAAACGTAGTTGTAGCATCCTATACAACTTACTTCAATACCGATGATGTAGGCAGAAATAAAAATATTGAGCTTTCTGCGAAGGCAATCAATAATGTTATCGTTGGAAGTGGAGATTATTTCTCGTTTAATACAGTAGTTGGCCCTAGAGACGGAGCGAATGGTTATCAGCCTGCACCAGAAATCATCAACAAAAAGGTTGTGATGGGCATTGGTGGAGGTATTTGTCAAACGTCTTCTACCTTGTTTAACGCAGTTGATCAAATACCAGTTAAATTTGTAGAACGGCATCACCATTCTTTAGATGTAGGGTATGTTCCAAAAGGAAGAGACGCTACTGTTTCTTATGGTGGTTTAGATTTTAGATTCCACAATACCAGTGATGTACCATTTTTAATAAAAGCTAACTATAGTAAAAACTCTCTTACAGTTGAGGTAAGAACAGCAGAAAAATTTGTAGAAATCTTGAAAAAGTCATAGTAGTTTTTCAAAGACACTTAAGCTAAAGGTGTCTTTTTTTGGTGTCATGCTATAGTTAAATTAAGAAACTTTAGTATAATCGTGTTATTGGAAAAGGGGAAAATTAATGCATCCAAAGCTACATGCGACAATAGATTCTATCGATTTTTACCAGGTAACATACCCTGAAGATGCTTGTATTATAGTTGCTGATACTGAGAAGGTCATTGCTTACAAGCCAGGTAAACAAGTGGACTTAAAGATTAAAGTTGGTGATCCTGTAGCGAAGTATCGTGGAACAACAACTGAAAAGTCTCTAAGCCTAGGAAAGTTTATGAGGGAAGAGCGAGGTTCTGAAGATTTTGGAATGGCGTATATTGCATCTGCACAGCCTATTTTTGATGGTGGGAAAGTAATCGGTGTGTTAAGTGCCATTATTTCGTATCCAAGTTTTCAGAATCAATGACTGGCGATATTCAACAAATCAATACGATTGTTATTTAGTAAAAGATTTAGCTATGAAATCTAAAATTCTTGGATTAAATGCATCCATAGAGGCTGCTCGCTCAGGTGAGCATGGACGAGGCTTTGCTGTAGTAGCATCTGAAATACAGAAAATGTCGCAAAGTAGTACGGATAGTGCCGAAAGCATTACAAACCAATTAGAAAGCATTAAACAATCTATTGATCAAGTCAATGAATTTGCGAATCAAATCGCAATGTTTACCCAGCAATTTTCTGTGAGTATGCATGAATTAACCGATGCATATAAAGGAATTAATAGCACAGCAGAAAAATTAATGCATATAAGCGAAGTAAAGGCCTAATAACTTCAAGCAATTATGCCTCAGCATAATTGAATAGGATAATAGCAAATTAATCGCTATTATCCTCATTGTCTAAATAATAGTCAAAATTTCTTGTGGTGTAGCAACTTTGTAATCGGGTTCTTCTTGTTGCACAACTTCAAAAGAGTCATATCCCCAACCAACCCAAATAATAGGCACTCCCGCTTTTTTGCAGGCTGCGATATCTCTTTGTTCATCACCAATGTATAAAACTTCTGATGGTGTAATGCTTGTGTCCTTTAAAAATTTCTTGATCACTTTATCCTTTCCAAAAATTCGGTTTGAACAAAGAACATCCGACACACAATGAATGCCGTTCATTTTTAGAAATTCTAAAATATTCTCCTGTGAATTGGAGGAAATGATAAGTATTTTATAGCCTCTTTTATCAATTTCCATTAGGACTTCCTTCATACCGTTATAAAGATGAACATCATTTAATGACTGGCGATATAAGCGATAAAATTGAGGTAAAATCATCGGCAATTTATACATAGGAAAGTCGAATAATTTACTTCGTTCCGCTATAGATAATTTTTTCAACGATTCAATTTCCTTTAACTCTATTCCTTTAAATTTATATTTTTGCGCAATTGTATTCCAAGCTGATGCTAACACTGCCGTAGAATCTGCCAATGTTCCATCAAAATCAAAGATAATATATTTCATGTAAACTAACTCCTTTATAATCTAGTTGTAAAGACGTTTAATTTTTAAAAATGTTACTGCCTATACTTAAAAAAATGACATGATTATACAGGATATGAAACAACGGAGTACAAATAACTCTAGATGAGCAATTTTTTCACTAATAATTATTTTTGGATCATCACCATAATTTGTGGTTGATTCGGGCGCTTTGTTGTTGTTGTTGTTGCTGTCGCTACGCTTTCGCACAGATAAAACATTTGCTGTCGCTACGCTTTCGCACAGAGCAAAGCTTCCTAGAGGCATCCGATGAGCTGCTTAAGGCAATGGATGTTTATTGTGCGAAAGTGAAGTGCTAACGTAACGTCAGCAACAACAGGATGGCCACAAAGGTCAGGACGTGATGTAGTCTAGTCCTACATGTGAATGGGGCATCATGACAGAAACTTACAATTGATTTTGAGATTTATCTGGATAAATTAATTAAGTAGTGGTATCGTAAGAAATAGCTAAATAAAAATATCCTTCAGGGTAGGGTGAAATTCCCAATCGGCGGTGATGAAGCAATTCAAAGTCCGTGAGCGCAAGCTGATTTGGTGCAAATCCAAAACCGACAGTTATAGTCTGGATGGGAGAAGGGTAAAAGTAAGACCTTTTTAAATTCGCTTGAGTTTATAAGGTTTATTTGATTATGCTTTTATGTAAACTACTTCCCATCGTTTAAGTTGGGAAGTTTTTTTATCTTTATTTAGTAGATGTTTGGACACCCACTAAATAAAGATAAAGCCTCCGGTGGATATCACGGACTTTGAAAGGAATGAATTGTGCTGGTACAATTCAAAATCCTGATGCAATTACGCCAAGGCGAAATTGATTTATTATTTAGCTAACAAATTGAATAGCAGTAGTTCTTCGGGGTAGGGTGAAATTCCCAATCGGCGGTGATGAAGTAATTCAAAGTCCGTGAGCGCAAGCTGATTTGGTGCAAATCCAAAACCGACAGTTATAGTCTGGATGGGAGAAGAACGATGAGATGGTAGCCTAAGGAAAAATTTTGTATCCTTAAGGTTTATTTGTTGACGTCTTATTTATATGAACTCCCAAACCCCTTTAATCAAAGGGGTTTTTTATTTGAACAGAAATTTTTGATTGAGGGAGGAGGTACATAGGGCTCCAAAAATGGATAATTAAGCTTAGACCAATGAATGGAAGTGGGTGAAAAAATGTTTACAGGAATTATTGAGGATATTGGTACCGTAAAAACCTTGCAAAGCGATAGAAAAAGTATGGAAATCACTGTTATTTCAAAGAAAATGGTAGAGGATGTAAAGCTTGGGGATAGTATTGCGGTCAATGGTGTTTGTTTAACAGTCATATCTTTTAATGATCAGGAGCTTACGATGGATGTAATGCCTGAAACGGTAAAGGCAACAAATTTACAGCAGCTAGCAATAGGAGATCCAGTAAATTTAGAGCGCGCTATGTCAGCGAATGGGCGATTCGGTGGTCATTTTGTATCTGGGCATGTAGACGGAGTAGGGAAAGTAGTACGAAAGCGGCCGTTAGCAAATGCAGTTTATATTGATATAGAGCTATCAAAGGAGTTAACGAGTTTCTGTATTCCAAAGGGCTCCATCACAATTGACGGAACGAGCTTAACAATCTTTCAAGTTGAGAAAAACGGTGTCACAGTATCATTGATACCCCATACGTACAAGGAAACAATTTTAGGTATGAAGAAAATTGGTGATCTCGTCAATGTCGAAACCGATTTAGTAGGAAAATACATTTTACATCAACTTAAGTATGGTCAGGAACCGCCGGCCATCACAAAAGACTTCTTAGCACAAAACGGATTTTAACCAACAAGGAGGTGGCGAAATTGCTACATTCGATTGAAGAAGCAATTGAGGATTTAAAGCAAGGAAAGATAATTATTGTAGTAGATGACGAGGATCGGGAAAATGAAGGGGACTTACTAGCACTTGCGGAATTTATGACACCTGAAACGATTAACTTTATGGCTACCTATGGAAGAGGCCTTATATGTACGCCAATTTCCCAGCAGCTTGCACAAAAATTAGCATTAAACCCTATGGTTAGTGTGAATACAGATAATCATCAAACAGCATTTACCGTTAGTATTGATCATGCTGACACAACTACTGGAATTAGCGCCTTTGAACGGGCAATGACTATACAGAAAATGCTCGAACCACAAGCTAAAGTTGCGGATTTTCGTAAACCAGGCCATGTATTCCCACTAATAGCAAAGGAAAATGGTGTATTAGAGCGTAGGGGACATACGGAAGCTACAATAGATTTGGCAAAGCTTTGTAATAGCGTTCCAGCAGGAGTTATATGTGAGATTATGGGCGACAATGGCAAAATGCTACGCTTTAATGATCTCGTTAAATATGCAGCACAACATCATCTAAAAATGATTTCAATTGAAGCATTGGCAACATATCGTCAACAAATAATGGAAGAAAACACAATGACTATATAAAAAAGGTTATCACCAAAAGTTGTGGATGATTTTTGTTAAAAACGTATAAAGTTAATCTTCGTTCTGGCTTGTTAACTCCTTGGGAATCAACGAAGGCTAAAAGAATCACGTCCTGTGGTAAGACCTTCGAGACGAACCTCGGTGCCGCTGCACGAAAATCAACCACACGAAATGGTGATGAGCCATAAAAAAGGAGAAAAGAAAAATGGTTAAAACATTTGAAGCACAATTAATTGGTACGGATTTAAAAATAGCAGTAGTAGTAGGTCGTTTCAACGAATTTATTACAAGTAAATTATTAGACGGTGCATTAGATGGTTTAAAGCGTCATGGTGTTGATGAGAATTCTATCGATGTAGCATGGGTTCCTGGAGCATTTGAAGTTCCATTCATCGCTAAACAGTTAGCTGAAACAAAGAAATATGATGCAATTATTGGATTAGGTACGGTTATTCGTGGCTCAACAACACATTATGATTATGTATGTAATGAATCAGCAAAAGGAATTGCAAATGTGTCACTAACTACAAATGTACCTGTTATTTTTGGCATTGTTACTACTGAAAATATTGAACAAGCAATTGAGCGCGCAGGGACTAAATCAGGAAATAAAGGCTATGACGCAGCAATGTCAGCTATTGAAATGGCAAATTTAAAGAAGATGATTGGATAAATCTTTCTAATAATAGGTTGGACATTGCAACGCTAAATTATTCTGACAAAGCATTTTAAACAGTATATATTCTTGAATATTTTTTTAAAGCATGGAGAAAATATCCGTAAGTGTATTTATGTTATTTTTTATAAATGTACTAATTTGGAGCTGGCTCAGTAGGAGATGAGGGATATTTCTTCAATAGAACAAGAATTAAATTTGAAATCTTTGAAGTCACTATTTCAACGCTCTGCTGATGTGGTATTTCAGGAGTATTTCTTTCAGCAACATAAAGTACATTTGATAAAATGCGAAGAGATGATTAATGAACGGTTACTGCAGACCGTTATTGTGCAACGAATACAATCTTTATTTACTGCAACATCGGATGAATTGTTAGCGGAACATATACAAAATCATTTACACATTCCCCATCTTCAGAGAATAACAAGTAAAGATGAGGCCATCACGAGAGTCTATAAAGGGCATGTTTTACTATATTTCGAAGATATGGATTTGCTGTATTCAAGTTATATCGCAAAAAAACCAAATCGAGAGCCTAAAGAAACAACTCTTGAATTGGTTATCAAAGGTCCGAGAGATGATTTTATTGAGGATGTTTTAATTAATATTGCTTTAATACGAAAACGATTACCGACTAATTCATTAAGTGTTGAAACATATGAACTTGGCACACGATCCAAAACAACCGTAGCTGTACTTTATCTAGAAGATGTCGTAAATAAAAAGATGCTTGAGAAAATAAAAATACAGCTCCAGCGAGTTGATGCGGACGTTATATTTAGCGGGGATATATTGATGGAAAGGATTGGGCAGAGCGATAAAATTCTGCCTAAGCATGATTATACTGGACGTCCGGATTTTGCTGTACAAGCTTTAAGTAGAGGGCGTATTATCATCGTAGTTGATGGAGTCCCTTATGCGATTATTACACCTGTTAATGTAATGTTACTTTTTAAATCTGGTGAGGATAATGAGTATCCGATTATTGTAAGTTCTATGGAGCGTTTACTAAGAATAGTTGCAATTTTAATAAGTGTACTTTTACCAGGCTTTTGGTTTGCACTTACAACCTTTCATCAAGAGCAATTGCCATTCATCCTATTGGCAACAGTTGTTGAATCAAGAACGGGGCTCCCATTTCCATCTATTCTTGAAATATTAATGATGCTATTTATGTTTGAATTATTTCGGGAAGCTAATATACATCTACCTAATGTTATCAGTGGTTCCATAAGCGTTGTCGGGGGATTAATTATTGGAGATGCAGCGATTAAATCGGGGGTTACGAGTCCTTCCATGATTATCGTTATAGCTACTTCAAGTATTGCAGCTTTTACACTCGTCAATCAATCCTTTGCATCAGCAATGAGTATTCTCAGGGTAATCATTATTTTAGCATCTGCCTTTTTTGGATTATTTGGATTCTTCATTTCGGTGTTTTTCATACTTCTATATATTGCAAATTTACGAGTATTAGGCGTTCCGTACTTAAATATGGGAGCGAATTTAGATTGGCCGGACATTAAAAAATCTTTAGTTCGCCTTTCTCCTTCAGGTTACAGTAAGCGACCGAAATTTTTAAATGTACAGGATGAGACAAAGACATCGAGTAGGAAAAAATAAATACTTAAAATGAAAAGATCAGGTTTTTATAGGCCTGATCTTTTTTCATTTCCCAACAGACCCCCATTTCAACGATGAGAAGGACATAGCCCAAAAGTAGGGGGCGAAGGTTGAGATAGTCAAAACGGGCTTGAGATGATAAACTAAGAACCAATATTCTTATTTAAGAATCCTGAATCGTATTTCCGAACAGTGTGTTTAGGAAGGATGTACAGGGGGGAGATAGCCATTGTCGTTCAAACTTCTAAAAATCTTACTTCTCTTCATCTGATTATCGACAGGAAGAGCATTTCACTACGCAAATAAATGATTTTTAAACAGCCATAAAAAAAGAAGTATATTGTAGTATAATAGGGTTGTTGGATATGAAATTGTTTTCTAGGATGAAAGTATGAGATGATGTCAACTACGACTAACAATTATTATGGAATGCGAAAGCCAAGCTCAATTAAATTAAGATATTATTCATGTCAATAGATGAGGAAGTACCAGTTTGTATGAAAACACGAAAAATAAAACTAATTTTAATACTATCAACTCTCTTATTAGTATTGTTTACAAGTTTAAACATCTTTACATCCTATGTAAAAATGAAAAAGACAGTAGAAGAGTCAATAGCGAACCAAAGTCTGAAAGCGGCTATTTCTATCGCATCTACTATTGATGTAGAGGCGTACAAACAATTTTTAGAAAACCCCGAGGAAAATGAGTATTATTGGCAAATAAGAAGCTACTTAAACGATGCAAGAGTAAAAATAGGTGCTTTATTTGTTTATACATTAGATATTGAAAATCCGAAGGTATCCAAAGCAATGATCATGGGTTTACCAAGTGAAGTTAAAGGCTTTTATATCGGAATGGACTGTACTGTACCCGAGACACAAGTGCAAAAAGCTTATAATGGAGAAACATTTATAACAGATGTAATACAAGATTCTATATATGGTTCTTACTTAACTGTTGGTGCACCGATTAAGGATGAAACAGGGGAGGTTATTGCATACATAGGTATTGATATTAGTGCAGACACATTAAATGACATTAAGGGAAAAGTGATCGAAGACAATCTTTTAGTATTTATTTTTAACGGTGTACTCATTTTAATGGTTACCGGCTCAGTTTTCTTCTTACAGAGATGGTATCAAAAAGAAGTAGCAGAAGAAGTTGAAGCGACAGAAGATACATATCAAGCGGAAATTAAAACTTTAATCACTTCCGTGTCCTCTTTAAGACATGATTTCACAAATCATATACAAGTATTGCATGGATTCCTACAATTAGATGAACCTGATCAGGCAAAACAATATTTATCTTCATTGTATAAAGAAGTTCATGATATTAAGTCTCTTAATTTAAATATTGATCATCCTGGATTGGCGATTTTATTGCAAACAAAAAAACTAACGGCCCAAAATCATAATATTGATATGGATTTCACAGTCTCTCAGGATACGTTTAATAAAATTAGAACAACGGATCTAATTAAAATCTTATCGAATTTAATAGATAATGCGATTGATGCTGCAAATGAATTATCGGAAGAACAACGTAAAATAACAATTAGCTGTGAAGCTGATGACACGCAATATAAATTACAGGTTACAAATACTGGACCAAATATTGTAGAAGTAGGGCAAATATTCAAGCGGGGATTTTCTACAAAGAAACCGGAAAATGGTAATACAAGAGGGCAAGGCTTGTTTATTGTGAATGAAATAGTCAATAAGTACGACGGTCAAATTTCTATCGATTCATCAAAACATCTAGAGACAACCGCTATAGTAACTATTCCAATAAAGTAAATTTCGAAACTTCCTACAGAAAATTGTAGGAAGTTTTTTTGTGTGCGCCCGGCATGCGTTTGAACTATAGGGTGTAAGTCCCGAACCCCGAAGACAGAAGTAGAGGTTAGCCAAGAGCAAGGGTGTCCGTGGCGACGCGGAATCTGAAGGCAAAACACCGGTCCGAGGAACACGAATCTCATAGAAGGCTAGGTATGATTGGATGAGTGTGCACAACAATACAAAGTCCTTTCTGTCAAAGGTCATATCGAGTAAATGAGGCGGATAGATGGTGTGAAAGTGCATACGCTTACCCGGGGAGGTCTGATGGAAACGCAAAGCACACTTTGTAACCTACTTAGCGATAGGTAGCTGAACCATCAGAAGTCAGCAGAGGTCATAGTACCGTTTACATGGGAAGGACCGAACCATGAAGGAATGTGGAATAAACTCGAATTTCACTTGTTCAATGAAGCAGACAATCCAAAGATGGACTTACTTAGTGGAAGAAATGGTGAATCCCATAGGAGACATTAAGAGGGCTGAGAATACAAGTGGCAAGGAGAGACAGAAAAGCGTAACGAACAGGGAGATACAAAATCGCTGTTCGTCAGACTTCATGGAACCGCCGTATACGGATCCGTAAGTACGGTGGTGTGAGAGGTCGGGAGTTAACCACTCCCTCCTACTCGATTTCTTTAAACTAAGTTCGATATAGGCAAAGTGAAATATATGCCAGTGGAATGGCTCCTTCTCTATTCGAAAAGCAGTTTCAACTTTTAGTTTTACATTTTTTGAGTAATTCATTTCATATAGTACTAATAATCGATGGTATTCTATTAGGGGGGAGTTGAAATATTTGGATAAATCAATCCTTGATCTATTGAGAAAGGGTGGATTTGTTTTGTATGCAAGTCATGGTCAAGCAACTGTCGGAGTAGATTAGCCATATTTAAATTTCCAAGATTTTGTTACGCAAAGAAATTTGTCTGAATTTGGGCGGAGGCAGGCCGTTTACTTTGGACAACTAGTTACGTCATTTACAAATTCCGATTAGTTCACCAGTAGTCGTAAGTCCTTTTTGTCGTACAGTTGAAACGGCACAGCTCGCATTTCCTTATTCTTATATTCAAATTGACCCAATTGGTTATGAAATTTATAAATTGGGTTGGGCTATTCCTTTTGTTGAAAAAAGTAATATTTTATCAAATGTGCAATCAGTGTTAGAAAGAAAGCCATCGCAAGGAATGAATCAAGTGATCGTTGCCCATAGTTTTCCTGAAGATGTTGGACTAGGGGAGATTTCGGACATGGGAATGGTTATTGTTAAGCCAAATGGTCCTGGAAATGGTTATGAAATAATAAAAAAATTAACTTTAGAAGGTTTATCACTTTTAAATTAACGTAGGGATGGGAGAAAAATATGAAAATAAAAACAGTCTCACAGTGCACGTTAAATGAAACTTTAAAAGCTTGGAATAAAGGCTTTGAGGGGTATTTTGTACAAATAGAAATGAATGAAGAGGTGTTTTTAAACCGACTAGTTGGGGAAGGACTATCGCCAGAGCTTTCAATCGTCGCATTTGATCAAAATAATCCTGTCGGTATTGTATTAAATGGCTTTAGACAAATAGATGGTACGAAAACCTCTTGGAATGGAGGAACAGGTATCTCTCCAGACTTTCGCGGTAAAGGTGTTTCTCGTGTTTTAATGGAAGAAACCATCGCCATCTATGAAAGAGAGAATGTGGAAGTTGCAACGCTGGAAGCTATTAAAGAGAATAAGGTAGCAATTTCGCTATATGAGAAGTATGGCTATACCGTTACAAATCAATTGCTCTTTTTAAGTGGCGAATATGAAGAAAAAGTAGAGAAGCCAGTCGACATTCATGTGGAAACTATTCGGCCAGAACAGCTACCGCATTTATCTTTTTATCAGGAAGATGTTCCTTGGCAATGTAGCTGGCAAAGCAATAAACACGGAGAAGCTAAAGTTTTTTATAATGAGAATAATGAAGCAATTGGCTATATGTTATATAAAACTGTATGGAATCAGGAGGCAGCCATCGACAGCATAGTGCTGTATCAATTAGAGCTATTAGGGAATGGTAATGTTGAGCATATTCCACACTTTATCGCAAGCATTACAAAACACAAGGTAAAACTGGCAACAGTTAACTTTTTAGCAAGTAATCCAGCTACGAGTTATTTGATGGAAAATGGGCTAGAAGTGAAGACGGAGCAAGTGCAGATGAAGAAGAAAATGGGTTCGTAGTTTGCGAGATAAGAAGAGTCAATTTCGATGTGAAGCTATGTAAAATGATGTTGCTTAAATTTGGGGAGTTATAGATGAAGAATTTAAATTGAACCTTAATTGTTCCAAGTAGTAAAAAAAAGAAGGTGTTATTAGTTATGAGGAAAATACTCATATGTAATTTACTAATATTGGTGTTGGTAGGTTGTACACCGACTATAAATACCACTCCCACTGCAAAATCTATTCTTACAGAACATTCTCAAGCGGATATTCTTCAATATAATAATTTGATTTACATTAATACTACAAGCTTGGAATCGATGAAACAATTAGAATATACGAAATATGAGATTATAGGGGAAATTATTAAAACTACAAATTCCTCTAAAAATTTCAATGATTTTTATGCTACTAAATTGGAAAGTGGAACAAAGATTTTCTCTACAAATGATAATAATACTGATACTATCATTGCGGATATAAATGGGCAATATATACTTTATACGGTTTTGCTTGAGGGCTAGGTTGTAAACAATTGAGAATTACAGTATACTAATCCGATAAAGAATGTAAATAAAGGATGAATTTAAATGACGTTTGAAGAAATTTTACCTCGCTTAAAGGCTGGCGAAAAAGTAATTCGTAAAGGTTGGGGCGGTGCCGAATTATATGTGAAGCTTGTTGGACAAAGCGAACATGATGGCGAGACTTTGAATCCTTATTTTTTAATTAATGTACGCGGTGAGGGCTATACAATGTTTACGCCGACTGTCTGTGATTTATTAGCGGAAGATTGGATAATTGTCAATTAATAGGAAGAGCCATCTCAAATGAGGTGGTTTCTTTATTTTTAGAGGAGAGAGATCGATGACGTTTGAAGAATATAAGGGCAAGACGGTATTTGTGACGGGGGCTGGTTCAGGTATTGGTCAAGCTCAAGCTATTGCATTTTTAGAAAATGGGGCAAACGTATTCGGGCTTGATTTACATGAGCAAGGGTTAGGAAAACTATATCACCAATACCCTGAACAATTTGCCTATAAAGTAGGTAGTGTATGTAATAAGGACGATGTAGAGCAAGCATTTGAAGCTGCAATTTCAAAATTTAAGCAGGTAGATATTTTATTAAATACCGCGGGCGTTTTAGATGGTTTTGCAAAAACACTGGATACAGATGAGGCGCTTTGGGATAAAATTATGAATACCAATGTTAAGGGTACTTTTTTTGTAACGAATACGGTATTACCTCATATGGTAAAACGAAAATCAGGCGTCATTGTTAATATGGCATCTATTGCAGGACTTGTTGCTGGCGGTGGTGGTGCAGCGTATACAGCATCTAAACATGCGATTGTCGGCTATACGAAACAGTTAGACTTAGATTATTGTCGTGAAGGAATTCGTGCCAATGCCATTGCACCTGGGGCCATTCAAACACCGATGAATAAGGCAGATTTTGAAGGTGATGGGGAAATGGCCAAATGGGTCGCTAATGAAACGCCTGCTGGACGCTGGGCACAACCACATGAAGTAGCGAATTTAACACTTTACTTAGCAAGTGCGGCTGCTGATTATATTCATGGAGCTATTATGCCAATCGATGGTGGCTGGCTAACGAAATAAGATTGTTCAATCGTAAATTCTTCTGATATAATACGCAGGTAAGCAAAAATCTGCTTGCACTACGGCACTTCAGATAGGGCGAAAAGCTCTCTTCCTTTGGCCGTAGTTATTACTAAAATAGCGGATGTGCTATTTTACAAAGGAGAATAAAATTGAATACATCTATTGTAAAAGATTCAAGCCGTACTTCTGTAACCGAGCTTACAAAGACGGCACTTGTTGCAGCTTTATATGTGGCTGTAACTGTTTTATTGTCAGTCATCAGTTTTGGGGCAGTTCAATTACGTCTATCGGAGATGTTTAACTACCTGGCCCTCTACAACAAACGCTATGTAGTAGCCGTGACTCTAGGAGTAGTACTCGCTAATTTCATGTCACCAACGTGGATATTAGATGTACCCATTGGTGGAATTGCGACATTCCTCGTTTTAGTTCTTTGCCGAAGAGTAACGAAAAATATAACAAATGATCTTGTGAAAATGGTTATAACTGCATTGATTTTTGCTATTTCAATGTTCACCGTTGCAGGACAATTAACAATTCTCTATGATCTTCCGTTTTGGGCAACATGGTTTACGGTTGGAATCGGAGAGCTATTGTCAATGACTGTTGGTGGTATGACTATTTATTTATTAAATAAAAAAATTGATTTATCGAAATAGTTTAATGCATAAAAAAGCGAGTCTCTTTTATGAAGTAAGGGTGCTCAATATTGACCACAATCTTACCTAGTACACCTTGGGCAAAGTTCATCAGCTCAAATACTTCAGCCTGAATCAGACAATATAAACCTCATCGCCCGGATTCTTACTGGTATATTCCAGCATAAGATCCGGGCGATGATTCTTTTCGAAGAGGATCAAGACTCCCAGTTCTTTAGCAATATTCCGCAGCGGTTCGGTAAACACTTTTGGACCCTGCGCCTCCACAAATTGTATTTTACTCATCACTAAACCACCTTTTTCATAAATCTATGCCCACATTTCCCTAGATTTTAGTACTATTGTTTGCCTTATTATTGTCCATCAACTGATTATCTAAGTCAGTATAGACCAGACATTCCTAGAAACAGTCGGAGGGCACATGAGCTGTGCACAACAAGAAGGGACTCCTCTGATGGCCCATGAAGCACCACCTGAGGAGTCCCTTTTTGTGAAAAAGTATTGCTTATCTCTTAAGATGGAGTGTCAGATGGGGCAGGCTTTACCTCTTCTGGCGGAGTATCATCTTTTTTAGCCTGAAGTTTGAACTGAGGAGACGGTTCAGATAATATATTATAACTATCTCCCATTTTGGCTAAGGTCATTACTACGGCATGATAATAAGTAGATGTATTGATTTCTTTACCGTACACATCATTCATTAAATCCAATGAATATTCACTGATTGTATTTATGCCTAACGAGATTGAAGTGTAATTCTCTAAAGAGACTTTATTCGCAAAAGAAACCTTGAAGTCTTCTACTTTATCTGTAGGAACCAAGAATACTCGATATCCTGTTACGTTATTTTCATTGCTTCCTTTATTAAAGCTAATCCGGATATCTTTATATGTGCCAGTATTCCCCACGTTTGAGAGTCTTACTTTAGTTACTGCTTCTACCGCGGCAGAATTGGTTAACGTAATTTCATTCGAAGCACCAGACAATGCAAATGTGCCGGTTGCACTGTTTCCAACTGACAATACGTAGACGTTATACGACGTACTATTAGTGATAGAATTCCCATCTATATCCGTTGCCTTAATGTTAAGAACCTGGTTAGTACTGCTACCAGAAGTACTTACGGCTGTATAATTTTGAGTCTGAATGTTGCTTGCTATTGAAACATTGAATGGTTTATTTTTAGGTACAACCATAATTCGATATTCACTTATATTCGATGCATCAGATGCATGATTGAACGATACCCGTAAATCACGGCCATCTCCAAAATCACTTACATCGCTGGCATTAACATTGCTGACCGCTTGAACGGCTTTGTTCTTAGTAAGCGTAATCACCGACGAATCAGAAGATAAAGCATTGACGCTTGAAGAATTTCCATTCGCTACAGTCACTACATAAACACGGTAGCCTGTGCCCTCCGTAATGTAATTACCGCGAACATCTCGAGCTCTATCTAATGTTCTAGTTAACGACTTGTTTCCGCCTTTGCTCTCTGTGATGTAATAAGAGCTGCTATTGGCTTGTGATAAGTTGAAGCTGCTGTAATAAGCTGTCGGTACGACAAAAATCCGATAATGATTGACATTTGTTTCATCGGAGGGCTTCGTGAACGTTACCTGCAAATCACTACCATTCCCATAATCATTTACATCAGCAACATTTAGATTGGTTACAGCCTGCACATTGATGTTCTTACCGAGCGTAATCGTAGACGTTGGCGAGGACAGCGCATTGCTGCCGGAATAATTGCCATAGCCTACCGAGAGAACATAGACACGGTAGCTAGTTCTATCCGTAATATAATTGCCGCGCACATCCCGAGCATTTCCTGAGAGCGTCATCCCGTACTTGTTATTTCCTGACTTGTTCACCGTTGTATAATTACTGCTGGATACATTATTAGCATCCGACAGACTGAAGCTACTGTAATAAGTTGTTGGCACAACCATGATGCGATAGTGACTAATATTAGACTCATCTGCCGCTTTAGTGAAAGATACATTGAGATCACGACCGTCGCCATAATCATATTCATCGCTGGCGTTGAGATTCGATACTGCACCTACACTGCTACTATATAGCGTAATCGCATTGGAAGCCGATGATAATACGTTTTTCCCTGAGTTTTTAGCTACGGCCATAACGAATACACGATAGCTGACCCCATTCTGAATGGCATAACCGTCTGTATCTCGAGTCCCAGAAGAGAGTACTTGAGAAATATTGTAGCCCGTCTTGTTCACTTGTGTGTAATTAGAGCTGGACAGACTGTTCGCTTTGGTCAATGTAAAGTTCGAATAGTTGTTTGCTCTTACAACAAAGATCCGGTATGCGCTAATGTTAGACTCATCGGATATTTTGTTGAAGCTCACTCTCAGATCGCGTCCATCTCCATAGTCGTTGACATCATCAACTTGAGTAATAACAGGAGTAGCCGCTGTATTTGGACGAAGTGTTACGGATAAAGAAGGGAATGACAGCATATTAACAGCTGAATCAGTGCTGCTAACTAACAAGACGAATGCTGTATAAGGTACGCCGTTCTTAATGAAATCACCGGCAGAGTCACGTGCTGTGGAAGACAGAGTTCCTGTCACTGTACCGCCGTTGCTTCCCGATTTATTCATTGTCGTATAGTAGCTACTGGATAAATTATTCGCAGTAGTAAGACCGAAATTGTCCGCGTCTTTACTCTTTACGATAATTACACGGTAACTCGAAACATTGTTGTCATTCTTCGGACGAGTGAAGCTAATCGAGAGATCGCGTCCGTCGCCGAAATCGCTAATATCGCTAATTTTCAAATTTGTTATTTCTACGATTGGAGACATGCTCGTTAGGGTAATCTTCTGAGAAGATTTCGATAATACGCTGGAATAAGAACCTTTTCCAACTGCAAGTACATACGCTACATAAGGCTGGTCATTTCTAATATAGTCACCGTCCACATCCCGCGAACTTTGATTTAATACGATAGAACGATCCGAGCCGGCAGGTGATACTTTCGTATAATTTGAAGCGGAGACCTTCAGGGCCGACGCCTGATTAAAGCTTTTTGAAGCCTTCACAACGAGAACCCGGTAATGATCCACAAGTGATTCAGTAGACGAATTGGAGTAGGTAACCTCCAGGTCACGCCCATCTCCTTGATTACCAATATCTCTAACCGACACATGGCTCACTGGAGAAATACTGATATTGCTCGGAGTATCAGATTTAATAGATACGGTCTGATTATACGAGTTCCAGTCAACTTCCTGATCAAGCGCTTCACTCACAAAGCGTACTGGTACCATTGTTCTGCCATTTATGATCTGTGCAGGTACATCAAGCGTAACGCTCTTGGCATTAATAGTAGCTACCTTCGATTTAATCTTGAGAACTACCGTTGAATCTCCTTTAATTCCTGTAACGGTTTGATTTTTTTGATCCCAATACACTCTTGCATCCAATGCCTCAAAAATTGCTCTAAGCGGTAGCATAACGCGCCCTTGAACCATCACTGGCGGTTGATCGGTCTTTAATTGAACCCCGTCTACAAAAATCGTGATGGCCTTTGCCGCTTGAGCGGTCGCTGGTTGCAGCAATAACGGTACAATAAGTATCGCTGCAAGAAACAAAGTCCATATTTTCTTCATAAATTCCACTCCTCTCGATGCCTTTATATTAATCTGGCAATGATAAATATCATTGTATAATTAGTACGCACCAATAGGTGAAAAAGTTTCGCATTTTTACCTACTAAAGAAAATTTAACCAGGTTAGTAATGCCACATTAGCCTTATTGGACGTTTTCCTATATGAAATAATAAATATACCTTCGTCGTGACTTTCTTGACGTATTATTCATAGTACGAATGGAGAGGAATACATTTCTATGACTATAAAACGAATAGTCATATAGGGATGATGACTTTCTTCATTAAATGGGGTACAGGTTTACGAGGACAGACTACCGCTGTAGTGAAAGCGCTGGCTATTATTCCGATCAAGCGGGTCGACCAGAACAATAGCAATTCGGCTGCAAATAAAAAGCTTGTCGCAAAGATTAGCGACAAGCATTGCCGAGGAGTACCTTTGTAAAATTTCTCTGTTTTATTCCACCGTCACTGATAGCTCCTTCACAAGGAGGGAAGGGGAGCCATACCCACCTGGTAGGAAGAAAAGCTCTGAGCTAATTTCTTCAATAGTATTTAAGAACATAAAGAAGTTTCCGGCTATTGTCAATTGCTTCACGGGTGATACAATTTTGCCATCTTGAATATGGAAACCTTTTGCTGCGACAGAAAAATCGCCAGAAACCGTATTCGTACCTGAGTGAAGGCCAGATAATTCGGTAATAAGTACACCTTCAGAGACTAAGGCAATTAACTCCTTTTGTGATCGATTACCTGGTGAAATATATAAATTTTGAGGTGCGATTGATAAAGTGCCTTTGTAAGAGTCTTTATGTGCATGTCCGCTCGTTTTGCTGCCTTCCTTCTTTGCTGTTTTTCTATTATGCAATAGTGTTTGCGGTGTTCCATCTAAAATGATTGCCTGCTCCTTTGTTGAAACACCTTCACCGTCAAAGTTTGCTCCTGACAAAGCTTCAGGATGGAATGGGGCATTCAGTATTGTCAAAGCATCTGACGCCACTTTTTGTCCGACTTTACCTTTTAATAAAGATTGATCTTTTTGAGCATTTTCAGCTGACAATATCGGCATAAAAGTACTTAGTAAAGATGCTGTCGCATCAGAGCGTAGGATGATTGGATATTTTCCGGATGGAATCGACTTTTCACCAAGATTCGCAAGTGCTTCCTCGGCTGCTTCTTTAGCAATTTCATCAGCATTGAGAGAATGAAAATCACGAGTCATTTTCAAATAACTACCCGTTTTCAGTTCCTCTCCTTCTTTGACCACTGTGGAAAGGAAAATGACTAGGCCGTTCTCCTTATGTGATAGAGAAAGATTTTTACTATTCGCTAATAAACGTTCAGTAGTATATTCTTGAAGAAAACAGTAATCAAGCGTTACAATGCGCGAATCGTAGGCACGGATTTTTTGTTCAATTAAACGTAGAAGCTCGATTTTTTCAGGAATTCCGATTGACTCTAATTCTTCATTGTAAAATTCATGTGGCGTGTATTCATTACTGCCTTCAAAAATATCTATGCCCTCATTTTCATCTAGAACTTCTGCATTTGCTTTTACACTGTTGATTAAAAAGGACATCGAATCATCATCTAGTTTTTCTGTATAGGCGTATCCCATTTTTCCGTTATGCAGCCCACGAAGACTTAGACCCCCATCCTCAGACGTTTCATAGCTATCAATCTGTCCTTCGTAAAGCATACATTGAAAAGAGCTTTTTCGTTCGAAATAAACTTCAGCCTCTGTAAAACCGGCTTCTATCGCCTGGTCTAGTAGTTTTTCTTGATATTCAGCAATATTCATCTATTATTCCCCCTTTGTTCCTCCAACTGTCATTTCGCTAACACGAATCATCGGCTGACCAACATTGACAGGAAGACTACCACTAATGGATCCGCACATTCTAGCACCGTGCGCAAGATTATTACCAACAAGATCAACTAGCTGCAATGTTTTTGCTCCGTTGCCTATAAGTGTTGCACCACGTACAGGATGATCGATTTTTCCATCCTTCACAATATAAGCTTCCATCGCCGCGAAGTTATAGTCACCTGTTGATGGATTTACTTGCCCGCCACCCATATATTTTGCATAAATACCATATTCGGTAGATGCAATTATTTCATCAGGTGTAGAAGTGCCTGGAGCAATATATGTGTTCGTCATTCGGGATGTTGGATTGAAGCGATAAGATTGGCGACGTGAAGATCCAGTTGGCTCAGCATTCATACGGCGCGCATTAAATTTATCAATCATGTAGCCTTTTAAAATTCCATTTTCAATTAAGATGTTTTTTCGCGTTTTTTCCCCTTCATCATCAATGTTAAGGGAACCCCATTCGTTTGGAAGTGTGCCATCATCAATATATGTAACAATATCAGGGGCAACTTTTTCACCAAGACGATTTGCAAAAACGGAATTGTTTTTCGCGACGGCTGTAGCCTCAAGTCCATGGCCACAAGCTTCATGAAATATAACACCGCCAAATTCATTATCAATGATGACTGGGAATTTTCCGCTAGGACATTCATCGGCATGAAGCATCGTGACCGCAATACGTGCAGCTTCACCAGCATAGTGCTCTAAATCTAGATTTTCGATAAATTCAAAGCCTGCATGTGCACTAGGACCGTAGAAGCCAGTTTGCATTTCTTTGCCCTCAGAGGCAGTTGCTTGGGTGGCAAGTTTGCTATAAATACGCGTATCTTCTACAAATTTTCCTTCTGAGTTGGCGATTAAAACATGCTGCTCTTCGTCAAGATACCGAACTTTAACTTGACTAATACGTTCATCGTAATTTCTAGCAATGTCATTAGCCTTCCGCATGATTGTTGTTTTTCTAGCATGAGCCACACTGTTTGGTAGAATAATAATGTTATGAATAGGCGTAATAATTTCTTTTTTTAATGGATGAATCATTCCGGTAGCACCGCCTTTAATAGCAAGTGCTGCTCGTTTAGCTGCTGCTAGTAAGCCTGCCTCTGAAAAATCGCTTGTGTACGTGTAGATGCTCTGAAGACCGGAAAAAATGCGTATACCAATACCAAAGTCAAGACCTGAAATACTTTGTTCAATCTTTACACTTTGCAATGTACATTCATTGACAAACTTATCCTCGATGAAAACTTCGGAAAAATCGCCACCTGTTGAAAGGGCAGCTTCAAGTACATTTTCAATTACTGATTGTTTTATCATATTTTTTCCTCCTTTTCTTTAGTATGCCGAATAATAGGAAAATTCTAAAAAGTTACTTTTGGTTTTTCTCATAGATTCATATGTATGACAAATGGTGCATTTTATGATACGGAGTGAATAGGTTTGATAAGAGATTTAGAGAAAATAAATTTTGTGAAGCTTCTTACTCTGACCCGGACAATTTTTTTCAGGGTGGGGGTAACAACCAATTTTGCTGTTTTTCTATAATAATAGTTGAATGGGGCATTGGGGGACGCATTAGCTTTTTATGATCCATAAAAAGATTGTATTTCATGGGGACAGTCTATTGAATTACTGGACATAGTGTAACGACACGATTAATTACAAAAATTAAGCATTTTTAAAAATAAGATTGAATTATAAATGCCTTTTTAAACCAAACTAATGGGAAAGATAAGGTAGGTGAGGACATGCGGCAGCAGCAATATAATGCAGGAGATATTGTCTATATTTTTTATCATAACCCACAAATTCTGGATGTAGCAAATATACAGGAAGCGGCAGTTGTGAACAATCCAGATAATCCGAATGAGCTGGCGCTATTTCTCTTTGAGTCATATTATCCGCTAACAAATGATATGTTAATATTTACAAGCGAAATGGCCGCTGAGCAAGCTTATCATCAGTATTTTCATTGATGAAGCTTATATTCAAATGCTTTTCAACACGCTAATGAGAGAAAACAAATTATACTTGTTAAATAAGTTTTCTCTCTAAAGCTTATTTTATCACTAGCTGTGATACATAAGGTTCAATATATCTACTATCGATTCCATTTGGTAAATTTAATAGTGAGAAATATTGCATTGTCTCTGATTCTTTATAATCAATTACTAAATCACCTTTAACATTTCTCGTATAATAGACGGCTGTAACGGAGTAGAATTCATCTCCATTAGAAACTTTAAGGTAATATTCTGGACCAGAAAAAATATCTAATAACTTCATGTCCTCTATTATCAAACCTGTTTCCTCTAACACTTCTCTTTTTGCGGTATCTTCTAAGCTTTCTCCTAATTCCATCAAACCACCTGGAAGCCCCCAACCTCCATCATATCTCTTTTGTAACAATAGCTCATTCTCATTATTTAAGATTAATACAACAGCACCTGGCAAAATAATAGGTTGGTGACCAACATATTGACGTAAAAATTTATAGTATTCCATCGTTTCACTCATTTCTAATTGAATAAATTTATCTGTCCTTGTTTTAATTACACAAATACCAGGGATTTCCTTCATTAAATATTAATCATGCTGATCTTCATTTACACATTGTCTGTATAATCCCAGTTTTGATGGTAACGCTAAGCCGAGATAGTCATTCAAAAAGGGGAGAATCTATTTGTACTCATTTCAACCGAATTGTTGGTCGGAGCATGATGAACTTAAGGTTGTTATGCTTTGTGCACCTTCAAAATTAGATGTAACAGATGTAACAATAGCTGAAAATGTAGGATGGGACGCTACTGTCAATCATGTGAAAGCAATGGAGAATTTCATGGAATTTAAGACAACGCTAGAAAATGCGAGTGTCGAGGTTATAGATTATTCGAAAGAGCTACCAAATGATATGAAAACAGTAAGTGAGCAGCTTATTAATAGGTACTTTGTACGCGATCTTGCTTGTGTTATAGGAAATAGTATTTTCTTTGGTGAGGCAGGTAGTTCACTAAGACGTCCAGAGTATCCACATGCGCACTCATTATTAGAAAAGTGGTTTCCAGAAAAAAATTTGAAAGTTAAACAACCTTCTACTGCATTAGAATGTGGAGACGTGCTCATTTTAAATAAGGATGCTGTACTTATTAATATTGGAATGAGAACAACGTTAGAGGCTGTTGAAAGTATCAAGAATCGTATCTTCCAAGAAGGATTTTCGGAAATTGCAATCATTGATTTGCCAAGACGCGCCGATACACTTCATTTAGATATGAATTGTAATGTAACGAACGCTAATCTGCTAATAGCTAAAAACTTTATGCGTTATTTTCCTGTACAAGTGTTCACGCCTCAAACAAGTCGTTTCGAAATGACCGAGCAATTTTTAAATCATCATGGCTTTAATGTCTACTGGCTTGAAAAATATAATACAATCCCTGATATCAATTTTATCAATCTTAATCCTGAAACACTGTTGATTAGTAAACAAGCAACGAAGCAGCAATGGACGAAGCATCCACTGTTGCAAAAAAAGAACTTAATAGAAATTGAAGTCACAGAACTTGAAAAAGGCGGTGGTGGCATTCGTTGCATGACATTGCCACTGTTAAGAAAGTAAGCAAAAGTCAGGAGGGTTGATCAAAATGACATCGAAAACAAGTAAAGGAAGGTTGTCTTGGTGGCAGCTTTCGCTTCTCGGAATAGGTTGTACATTAGGAACAGGATTTTTCCTTGGGACAAGTATGGCCATTCATAAAAGTGGTCCTGCTGTTTTAATGCCTTTTTTGTTAGCGGCGATTGCTACGTACATTGTCTATGATGCTCTTGTTAAGATGTCAGTTGATAATCCAGATAAGGGATCATTTCGTACTTATGCAAAACAAGCTTTTGGAAATTGGGCAGGATTTAGTAATGGCTGGATTTACTTGATTTCTGAGATGCTTATTATGGGCAGTCAATTGATGGCGCTTGGTATTTTTACAAAGCTTTGGTTTCCAATGCTTCCATTATGGGTTGCTGCATCTATTTATGCAGCACTTGGATTAGTCGTTATTCTTATGGGCATGAAAGGCTTTGAAAAGTTTCAAAATATTTTTGGGGCGTTAAAGGCTGCAGCGGTGGTCATGTTTATAATAGTAGCGGTTGTATTAATAATAAAAGGATTTAATACGGAAACTACTACACTCGATGCGCTGTATGCAAATTACGAAGAATTTTTCTCTCAAGGTGTGAAAGGAATTTGGCTTGGACTGTTATACGCCTTTTATGCATTTGGAGGAATTGAGGTTATGGGTTTAATGGTCATTGACTTGAAAAATCCTAAAGAAGCGCCGAAAGCTGGAAAAGTGATGATTATTACTATTACTGTCATTTTTATACTAGCTATTATGCTTGCCTTGGCACTTATTTCTTGGAAGGACTTTACTATTGAGGAAAGCCCATTTATTACAGCGCTTACTGGTTATCACATACCTTTTTTTGCAGATATTTTTAATGGTGTGTTAATTATTGCAGGTTTTTCAACAATGGTAGCCTCTTTATATGCGGTCATAACGATTCTCATTACACTCGCAGAGGATCATGATGCTCCAGCTTCTCTGGCGAAGAAGGGGAAAATGAAGATTCCATTTCCTGCATTTCTCTTTTTAGCTAGTGGTTTAATCGTAACGATTGTTATAGGCTTCCTCATGCCAGAAAAGATATTTGAATATTTGGTTACAGCTGCAGGCTTAATGCTAATTTATAATTGGCTCTTTATATTAGTGACCTATATGAAGCTAATGGAGCTGTCAAAGTGGGAGCATGTGAAGAATGGAATAGGGATGTTACTCATTGCGGTGACAGTGTCTGGAACGTTAGGGGAAAAAACAAGCAGACTCGGTTTTTTCGTGAGCCTGCTTTTTATCATCTTAATTGGGATTGCGACTTGGATTGTAATGAAAAGGCAAAAACAAAGTAAGAAAGCTTAATGTTCTTTGTTCTGTGGAAAAATCAGAGAATTTTGCATACGTAAAAAAGGACATTTCGATGGACTATCATTATCATCGCTTAAAAAATACTGCTTCCATTCATTACTCCCTTTTTGCCCATACCATTTTAAATCAGGATGAGCAGGAATTTCATCGTATTCGTTAATGCGTTGCCGAATAAGTTTCTTTAATTTTCGACCAAATGCAGTAGAGTGGTTTATTTCTTCAAATATCCAGCGTGGCTGGAATGCCATTAATAAAGTAGAGAAATGCCGACTCTTTCTTATTTTGTGTGCGGGCGTTGCACAAGATACAAAATAAGGCTCGCCGTTAAAACAAAATTCCCATTCATTATGTGATGAATCGGTTGGAATTTCCATTGGCCAATCAATATCATCGAATTTAGTTAAATTGTTTAAAACTGACCAAAATAAATTATTATAATCCGCAACTTCGAATTTATGCATATCATCGGGCGTTTTAAAGAAAATGGTATGTGTTGTATAGTTTCCGAATGTTTGACAGTGCTTATTGTATTCCTTAATGCAAAGTGCTAATGTCTTTATCGATTGTTCCTCTCGTGGATCTCCGATAAAACTGTAGCGAAGATGGTTCGATAAAAAACCTTTTCTAGCTGGAATACAGGGGAACGTATTTGCTTCATCTGCAACCATGGCAGCGAAGTCGGTATATGCTGACTGTTGCCATAATGGAAGTGTTTCAAAATGTTCTTCTATCCACTTCTTGTCTAACACTGCTACTTCCACTTGAGTCTCCTCCTTCTATACATCTTTATATTATTAAATAAAGTGCAGATGAGTGACGATGTATTTGCATACTAAATAGGCTCATTACCATAATGTGTGGTTGTTTTCTGTTCCGACTGGGCGCTTTGCCGCTGCCGCTTCGCTTTCGCACAGTTAAAACATTTGCCGCTGCCGCTTCGCTTTCGCACAGAGCAAAGCTTCCTGAGGGCGTCCGATGAGCGCCCTGCCACTCCAACCAACCTTCGTTTTTTAACAAATATCATGCCTGATTTTCGGTGAAAAGTAAATAAATGGTCTAGGTTTTATTTATCATAAAAAACATGATTAATGATATGATATAGTCCTAATATTTCAATTGTTTAACGTGAAGATTATTTATTAAGTGTTATATATTAAGAAGTTGAAAAGAATCCAAGAAAGGGTGGTCAGGCATTTGATTTCAACTAATATAAAATTAACAAATCGTATGTTAAGGATTATAAAGAATGCAGAAGAAGAAGCTTCCTCCTCACAACAAAAATTGTTACGACCTATTCATTTCCTGCTTGCTTGTTTCAAAGAAAAAGAGGGAGCACTTGGTGAATTAGTATTAAAATGCACTATGGATGAAGCGTCCTTAAGAAACTTGGTGAATGAATTTGATCAAAAAACAGAAATGAAAGCTACAAGCCATAGCTTATTTTCTGTTCCAATATCAAATGATGTTTTAGCAGTATTGGAGCAAGCAATTTGCTATATGCAAAACTATAACCAGGTTTATTTAAATGAAGGTCACTTTCTTAAAGCACTTATAAAGACGAAAATGCTTGAGGAATTCGTTTCAGAAGAGGATACGAAACTGATTTTAAAGCTTGCTACGACTTCGCGGGATATGGTTACTCATCTTCGCCATTACAATTTCCCAGATGCGATTTCTACTAATATTCGTAGAGTCAATCGAGATGATAAGAACAAGCTCATTCATTTTGTAGAAAGTCATTTTTCGCAAGAGTGGTCAGAAACGATTAAGCGTGCATTTTTAAATACTACACCTTCCATATATGTAGCTTTTGATAATAAGGGAGATCTTGTCGGATTTGCTGGATTTGACATTTATCAAAATAAAAAATGTTATTTTGGCCCAATGGGTGTAGCGAAAACTAATCGAGTGAAGGGGATAGGATATTCCCTCCTCCATTATTGTTTAAAAGATATGAATGAGATGGGATATGAATATGCAATTATCGGAGGAGCGGGGCCAATCGAGTTTTATGAAAACGCTTGTCATGCTGTTGTCACTCCTGCTACCAATTTTTAAGGAGATAAGAGATGAATATAGTTCAAGCAAGCACTATTTCTCCAGCTATTAGAAAACTACTTTCATTTGCAACTTCGGATAAAAAAGTTCAACAAGAGTATGAAAAATATATACTTTTATCGAATAGGACTTTATATAGCTTCGTAGTTGAGGGTGAAATAGTCGGTTGTATTGGGATAGAACATATCAGTTTATCAGAGTGTGAGATTAAACATATCGCCGTTTTAGTTGATCAAAGAGAAAAAGGTATTGGCAGTAAAATGATAAATTTTATGGCAAGTAAGTACTCATCAATTGTTGCTGAAACGGATTATGAGGCTGTAGATTTTTATCGTCGCTATGGTTTTTTCATAACTAGCCTTGGGGAGAAATACCCTGGTGTGGAACGCTTTCTATGTCAATATAATAAATAATGAAAAAACCTGCAATGCTTGTCTTATAGTGAAAAGCAATGCAGGTTCTTTTTATAATTTTGGATTAAAGACCTTTTCGTCAAGAATGTTTAATGCATGATGAATATCCTCTAAATCATTTGTAGATGCATGTTGAATAAGTTGATGAAAGCGTTCTTCAATACAGGCGAATGCTTCCTCCATTATTTTTTCTCCATCCTCTGTAAGGCAAATATAGTGCTTTCTTCGATCCTCAGTATCGCTAATTTTTTCAATAAACTTTCTTTCCTGTAGTTTTCGTAATTCACGACTTGTATTAGGTAAGGACATATGCAGACAATCACTAATTTCAGTAGGTGTAACTGGCTGGCTTACTTTTATATATTCTAAAATTTTATATTGTACAGGTGTAATATTATCGATTTTAACGTTTTGAGTTAGTTCGTGCGTTACTTGGTGTACCGCTGCTGTAAATGCCACGAACTGATGAAATAATTGTTTTTTGTCCAAATGGGTTCACCTCTTACTGACAAGATAACAAAAAACTTATCTTAAAACAATTATCATTTGACAACTAAAATTAGGTAGTTTACTATTTTGTTATCAAATGATAACTAATGGAGGCGCTTAATGAATACATTAATTATTTATACATATCCCAATCATAAAAGTTTGAATTATGCTTTTTTGCAGGAGGTTATTAAGGGTTGTCATGACAATCCTTCCATAAAGGAGACTCAAGTTTTAGATTTATACGAGGAACAATTTAACCCGATTTTAGAATTTCATGAACATAAACGTCGTCGTGATATGTTTCGTGATCCAAAGCTTGAGAAATATCGTGAACAAATTAAGTGGGCTGATAAAATCATTTTTGTTTATCCGATATGGTGGGGAAGACCACCTGCAATGCTTTTAGGGTATATTGATCAATTGTTTGCGGCCAATTTTGCTTATAAAGATAAAAAGGGGCTATTTCCTGAGGGGCTTTTAAAGGGAAAATCAGTAGTGTGTATTTCAACAATGAAGGGGCCAACAAAATATCCACTCTTATGGCTGAATAATGCGCATAAAATATTAATGAAAAGAGCGTTATTTAATTTTGTTGGCATTAAACAAGTGAAGTTTTTTGAGTTTGGCAATATGGAAAGTAAGAAGGGGAGACAAAGAAAAAAACTCGAAAAAGTTTATCAATATTTTAGAAAAGTAGCTTACTAGTTCATCTGCCTAATAGACTCGTGCAAACGAAGTAGGAATCTCCTATTCGTTTGCACGAGTCATATTAATTTCTAGTGGCAGTGTTACAAAAAATGTTGTAAATTCAGCAAGCTTGCTTTCAACAGTAATTGTACCGTTATGCATATCGACGATTTTCTTGACAATAGATAGTCCTAAGCCACTTCCACCATTCTCAGCTGTCCTCGATGGATCCGCCTTATAAAATCGTTCGAATATATGATTTTGTTGTTCTTCTGTTAAACCAATTCCATTATCATGAATGGCAATAGTAATCGTATCTATTTGCTTCGTCATAGATATTGTAATAATGCCAGCAGCTGGCGTGAATTTAATGCTGTTGCTTAATAAATTCATCCATACTTGATTCATTAAGTCCTCATCCGCCATTACCGAAATGTTTTCTAGTTGAAGATCCATGTCGATGTTTTTAGCTAGCCAATTTGGCTCAAGCGTTAATACGACGTTGCGCAGTTGCTTATCGAGCCGGTAATGACTTGGCTCGAAGGGGTGATGTTGTGATTCTAATGAAGTAAGCTTTAGTAAATTGTCACTTATTTTTGATAGTCGATTACTTTCCATCTCAATGATTGCTAAATAATGCTGTCGCTTATCCTCTGGTAGGTCAATGTTTTTCAATGCTTTAGCAAAGCCATTAATAGAAGTTAGAGGTGACTGAATTTCATGCGATACATTCGAGATAAATTCTTGGCGCATTCTTTCCATTTCACCTAACTCAACCGCCATATGGTTGATGCCATGTATTAATTGACCAAATTGATCTTCGTCATCTGCTTTAAGATCTAATTTGACAGTAAAATCACCTTTAGCAATACGACTTAATGCATCTACAATCGTATTCCAATAGTTCCGTTGTTTTTTTAGCCCAATTAAAAAGGTGATGATAACAGTGCAAGAAAAAAGAACAAAAACACCGACTACGGTCCATAATTGGAGCAAGAAACCTTGTGGATGCTTGCCTAACCAATCATAAAGCCAGGACGTTATGTGGTAGGAAATAAAAGCAAATACGATGCTAATGGTAAGAAGAAGCATTAAAATTAAAAAAAGCTTTAAACTATTTTTTAATCTTTTCATGAAACAAGTTCCAATCGATAGCCTAGGCCTCTAATTGTACGAATAACAAATCCACTTGTATCTTGTGGGAAACGTTGACGAAGTCTTTTAATGTGAACATCAACAGTACGTTCATCACCTTCATAGTCATAACCCCAAATTTCTTCGATTAACTGTTCACGGGAAAAAGTTTTTCCAGCATAGCTTGCTAATGTAAATAATAGTTCAAATTCCTTTAAACGAAGTGTTAAAGATTTACCGTTATACAAGACTTCATGTGTATTACGATTTAACTTAATATTGCCGGCCTCCACAAGTTGAGAAAGGGAGATTTGGTATCTTTTAAGTATTGATTTCACACGAACAATCAGCTCTGCTGGCTCAAATGGTTTAACAAGATAATCATCTGTTCCAAGATTAAAACCTTTTACCTTTTGTGAAGTTTCTCCCTTTGCAGTTAACATCAAAATCGGTAGATTATCATTAAATGAACGTATTTCTTCGCATAATTCCCAGCCATCCATATTTGGCATCATAATATCCATAATAATCATATCCACCTTATCAGAATCCAATTTGGACAGTGCATCCACACCGTCCGTAGCTTCAATTACTTCTAAACCTTCATTTTGTAAAAATATCTTTATCAATTCTCGAATATGGGCGTCATCATCTACAACTAATAATTTTGTCATGCTAACAAATCCCTTCATCATTCCTCTTTAATACGTAATTGTTGTTTTGCAAACTCTCGGTACATATCATGCGTCTCAAATAAAGTCTCATGTGTGCCACTGCCTGTAATATGTCCTCTCTCTACAAAAAGGATTTGGTCTGCATCTACTACTGTTGAAAGGCGGTGTGCAATGACAAGCGTTGTTCTACCTTGCATTAAATTATCCAATGCTTTTTGAACATAAATTTCCGAATTACTATCTAGACTAGATGTTGCTTCATCTAGCATTAATATTTGAGGGTCGCGTAAAAGTGCTCTGGCGATCGAAATTCGTTGTCGTTGACCGCCAGAAAGCTTAATGCCGCGTTCTCCAACTTCTGTATCGAATTGTTCTGGTAGTTCATTAATAAATTGATCGGCATAGGCCATTTTGGCAACTTTTTCAAGCTCTTCATCCTGCACCTCTCTGTCAATACCGTAGCAAATATTTTCGCGAATCGTACCTGACAGCAGTGCACTCTCCTGAGCAACATAACCGATTTGGCTTCTCCAAGAATGTAGGGAGTACGTGTTGATAGGGGTTTCTCCAAGTGTAATACTTCCGTTAGTAGGTTGATAATATCTTTCTAACAGAGAAAATGTTGTTGTTTTTCCTCCACCACTAGGCCCGACGATAGCCGTAACTTTACCAGGTTCAATTGTAAAATTAATATTCGATAAAATCAGTTCTTCTCCATAAGCAAAGTCAACGTTTTTTACATAAATCGGCTGATTTACTTTTTCTAATGTTTTTCCTTCGAAAATATTCTCTTCTTCATGCTCAAGTAAAGCACTGATTCGCTCTGTAGCACCCATTGCTTTTTGAAGCTGTGTAAAGAACATCGTTAATTGGGTCATCGGCATAATAATTTGGATTAAATATAAAATAAATGCTACCATGTCGCCAGCTGTAAGTTCTCCTGAAGAAACTCGTACACCACCATAACCAATAATGGCTACAAGGACTGACATTAATACAAACGAAATTAATGGTGAAATAAGTGCATGGATTTTTGCTTCTTTTAAGCCAAACGTAAAGAGGTTTGTAATGCCCTTTTTGCCACGCTCATATTCAATATTTTCGGCATTTGAAGCTTTTACTAATCGTGTTTCAGGTAAAACTTGATTGAGCACGGACGTAAATTTTGCTGTCTCATCTTGCATTCCTTTTGAAATGACAAACATACGTCTTCCTAGAAGCATTAAAATAACCATAGCAAGCGGAACAGCAATTAGCATCACTAATGTCATTTTCCAATCTAAGATTAATAGAATGATGATGGAGCCAATAATGGAAATAACACCAGATAAACAGTTTGCAAGGTGTTCTGTAATAAGCTCCTTAACGACAGCTGTGTCATTCGTAACACGACTTAATGTTTCACCTGTATCGTTCTCATCATAATAAGGGATAGGTAAATGAAGAAGCTTTCTCCAAAGTTGATCGCGTAATTTTGCGACAACATGATGTCCGACACGATTTAAATAATAGATTGAAAGTCCACTCGCGATAGCTTGCGCGATAAAAGCAATGCCTAATATAATAATTTGCCAATAATCAAGTGATTCTAATGAAAAGCCATCGACTAATTTTTTTGTAAATAACGGAACGATAAAGCCAACGCCTGTAGTCGCTAAGCTCATAATTAATGAAATAATTAAAAGCCACATCGGTGGCTCAGCCTGTCTGACTAAGCGAACAAAGCGTCGCCAATCCTTCGTTTTAGTAGTATCTTTTAATGTCTCTTGCAACGTTAAAATCTCCCTTCATTTTCATCAACTAAAATATGAATCCTTTATGTTTCTTACTATAACATGACTTTATGAACTGAATATGAAATGAGAATGTAATGAGGATAGGTAGCAGGAACAAAAAACTCCACATCAGAAAAACGCGAGAAATCAATGTTTAAAATTGATTCCTCGCGCTTTTAAAAGTTTCGACTAGCTAAGTCCTAGCCTCTTTTTAATAATTAGACTCTTCGATAGAACTAAGTACAAACCCTAGCATTCCAAATAAGACTATAAATACTACATATATACCGACTGAAATCAGCGCCCATATTAAAGCGGATTTAGCGGCTTTAGGCTTATCATCTTTCCATACAAAGTACATAATAATTCCTAAGAGCGGTATACAACAAAAAGTAAGGATATTAATAGCTATATTTGGTTTATCCTCTTGGTATGTATTATGTACACGAACACCACATTTTGGACAAATTTCTGCTTGTGCCGCAATTTCTTCACTACAGTGGGGACAAAACATATTAAATTATACCTCCTGAAATTAAAAGAATTCCCATTTTCCTACTGCCTTTCCTTCACAGCATTTTTTCCCGATTAAATAAGCATCAATTAAAATAGGTAAACCAACAATTATGAATCCAATTATTATATTATTTAAAATATAAACAGCAATCATTATAAATATAAATAAGCAAAGAAATCCCTTACCCACTTGATTATTTATGATTTGGCCTACACCGGGTATTAGAAATGTAAGTAATGCAGGAGCTAGTGGATGAGTACCCTTTGGAGATTTTCTTAAAATAATACCACATGAAGTACACATATCTTGAAAAGGATTTAAATCATTCCCGCAATTATGGCAGTAATTAAGTACTTTGAAATTTCTAACGCCGCAATTTAGGCAAATTTCTGCATGCTCTGATAGATTAGATGCACAATATGTACAAAACATTTTCAGTCTCCTTAGTTAAAAATTAATGAACCAATATATTCCCCTTTTTTATAGAGATATATAGTTAGATTCCAAAATAAGAGAGCAGTGTATAAAAACATAAAAACTATGCCTATTCCACCTAGTATTCCTGTTACTAATCGCCGATAGTTTGTACTAAGCCATTTATTAAATAATTGTCCCGTTCCGTCTATAATCATAGGAATTGTTAAAATAAAAGCATAAAAAAAAGGTAAAACTTTAAATAACGCCAATATAATGCCAATTACATATCCAAGACATATTCCTGTGCAACGTGCGCAAATCGGAAATTGAACACCTCTATAAAAAAAAGATCGGCTTGGTAATCTATGGCAAAGGAACAAAAATTGAAAATATCGATTCACGAAATCACCTATTTAATCAAATTTTTCAATAAAAGGAAACAACGACTATAATATACTAAAAAAATGAATATTGGTAGTACCTTCAATGATAAAATTAATTTTTACATAATTTAATATAAAATGATTAAATGGATAGGTACTTATTTCTACGAGGAATTTTTCGGCTTTTTTAAGAAGAATGTTTAAAATAAGTTCCTTTTTTGGAGAAGTATCATATTATATTATAAACCGACGGTCGGTCGAATAAATGCAATATCGCACCCTATTCACGAAATAAAAAATAGTCACCATGTTAACTTTTAGAAAACTGTTATGTATTATTTGGTAAAACATGGTGACTGAATAGAGAAGTGTTCCATATGGATTTAAATCAATTATTAAAAGAATTGCATTTCATGCAGCAAAGTTATGCGACATTGTTTTTTAGTTGTCAATAAAGTTCAAATAAAAGGAGATGAATATTTAGAGATATTAACTTTGAGACAGCATATGGCTCTTATTGCCATTGCCCATTTACCAGTAGAAAATACAACACTCGTAAATATCGCTAAAAAGCTTGGTACTACTAAGCAGACTGCGAATAAATTAATAACGAGTCTTGCGAAAAAAGGATATGTCCAAACGATACCAAGTAAATTAGATAAACGATCAATCAATGTCGAGATTACTTCAGAGGGAAAAATAGCATTAATTGCTTGTTCGGAGAAGTCTACTTACTTTTTAGCAGATATCTTTAAAGACTTTACAACTGAGGAAATTGAAACATTAAGGAAGCTATTGCAAAAGCTTTATCGTTTTGATGGTGAGGAACTAGATGGATATGAAAAAACAGTAAATATGGAGGTAGAGGAACCAGAACAGATTTCGGACTTCCAAGAGAGAGTATTAGCGGAGTTATTCAAACGACGATATGGAGATGAAGAACGCCATGATTAAAGAAGACACACCATTTTTTTATACTCAAAAAAAAAGATGCTGAGCAAAAGTTAAAAGAAAAAGTCCATCTTATGAAACGGAAAATAAAGAAATCTGTGTATGACATTAAGGAAAAACTTCGTCGGAAATCAAAAATTAGTCGTACAGGAAATTATGTCTCCATTATTATGGGGTGCTTATTGCTAATAATGTCTTGGAGTTCGCAAATTGAGTGGCTCATTTGGTTAAGTTCGATAAGTATTGTTAGTAATGTCTTTCTTCTTACAATATAAAACTATTCTACACTTTCAAAAAGGTCATGAATGTTAAAGAAAGGGGGCTAATGAATGGAATCTCAGATAAAAAGAAAAGGCTTTTCAAAAGATTTTAACCTGATGGTGATTGGGCAAATTATTTCTATTTTAGGTTCTGCGCTTTTAAGGTTTGCCTTATCACTTTATGTACTGGATATTACAGGACGTGCAGATCTTTTTGCAGTACTGTTTGCGATATCGAGCGTTCCAATATTACTAGCACCGCTGGGAGGAGCCATTGCTGACAGGTTCAATCGACGCAACTTAATGGTGATTTTCGATTTTACGAGTAGCATAATTGTGTTTGTTTACTTTGCTATGCTAGCGATTGGTAATAGTTCAGTTTTGCTTATTGGTGTTGTGATGGTACTGCTTTCCCTTGTTAGTGCTATGTATGCACCTGCAGTGATGGCCAGTATTCCGGTTCTTGTAGAAGAGGAAAAGCTTGAGCAAGCTAATGGAATTGTTAATGGTATTCAAGCATTGTCTAATGTAGCTGCTCCTGTATTAGGTGGAATACTATACGGTATGATTGGCTTAAAAGTACTAGTTGTGGTGAGTGGTGTGTTCTTTTTCCTTTCGGCCATATTAGAGATGTTTATTCTTATTCCATTTATGCAACGAGAGCAGAACGGTCATATTATTCCGACGCTGGTAAATGATTTAAAAGAGGGCTTTAGTTATGTTGTGAAGCAATCTTTTATCTTTAAATGTATGATTTTAGCGGCATTATTAAATTTATTATTAACACCGCTGTTTGTCGTAGGTGTACCGATTATTCTCCGTGTTACAATGCAAAGTAGTGATACATTGTACGGAGTAGGGATGGGGTTAATCGATTTTGCTACGATCTTAGGAGCTTTATCTATGGGGTATTTTGCAAAAAAAATGGGTATCACTAATTTGTATAGTTGGATTTTCATTACTGCTTTATTGATTGTCCCGATGGCTATAGCCGTTACGCCTCTGCTGCTGAATATGGGCTATTATCCATCATATATTTTATTTGTTTTGAGCGCACTTTTAATCGCTATGATTATGACAATCATCTCCATTTATGTTATTACGCTTGTACAAAAAGAAACCCCAAATGAAAACTTAGGGAAGGTCATGGCTATTATCATTGCCGTTTCACAATGTATGGCACCAATTGGGCAAATAGTGTATGGCTTATTATTCGAAGCATTTAGTGTTAAAGTCTATGTTCCTATTGTAATGATATGTATTGCCATGGTAGTGATGGCAATTGCCACAAAAAGGATTTTGCGATTTGAAAAGAGCGAGGTAGCAAATTGATTCTCGCTATCCACTTTTTCTCTGAGATTTTTAATAGGTATTCCTTATTAAGGAGCTTCACTTGAACAAGCGATGAATGATATAGGGGAGCAAATGGAAAGGGAATTGATGAATAAAAAAATCGCAGTAAAATCAAATTTATATATCTTGATTTACTGCGGTTTTATTTTGTACAATTCTTACTAAAAAAATAGTTTTCGACTTATGCCTCGGCTTTAGATTTGCAGCATTAAAACCATCTTCTCCGATGCCTAGGTGATATTCTTTGTCGTGTTTGAAACTCAGCAGACGAGTGGGGTGGCTGAGGGATACTTTCAATATTAGAAACTTTATGATGTTCTGAGTGTTCTTCTTTTGAAAAAATGATATTTTGAGTATTGTTCAAAAATGGTGTAGATAGCTGATTATATTCCACATTGTCTTCTATATAAGCTGATTCAGTAGAGTGAGTAATATTTTGAGTACTAGTTAAGAAAGGAATAGTTTGCGGATTAAATTCTATATCGTCTTCTAAATATGTTGTTTGTAAAGAAGAGTAAGAGTTTTCTACTATTTCTTCTGTCGGAGTATTGTTTTGAATGGTATTAAGGAGCGGTACGGTGTGTTCATTATTACCTGTAACAATAGGAGAGTCGTTTTGACTTTGTTCTGATGAATGCTCTATTTCATGTGGGATTTCAGCATGTGGCTGTTGTACAGGGTGAACGTCCTTCATAACGAGTATTGGTCTCATCATATCATGATCTTCATGCTCTAGGAAATGGCAATGCCACATATAGTGGCCCACATGATCTTTCCAATGCATAATAATTTTTGTCATCTTCCCTGCTTCCGCTTTTACAGTATCCTTCCAACCTTGCTCATAGTCATGCGGTTCTTCAGGTGGACCTATAAATGTAAGTTTGCCTTCATTTTGATATAGCTCCATATCGAAAGGGCGTCGTTCTAGTATTTTAAATCGAATTAAATGTAGATGAATAGGGTGATCAAACGGTGTGGCGTTAATAAAATTCCATATTTCTATACTATCAAGTGCAGGCTTTTCAGTAGCAGGGTCATGATACATACGATTATTTAATAATAACATTGGTCGACCAAAATTATCTGTTGTAGCTGTTAATGGTAAATGTCTTTCGATATGTGCATCGTGTGCATGTAAATCCATTGATGCAGCAAGTCTTTCTGGAATTTCACTAGTATCCTCACACATTAGAGGAAGACACACTTTAAACTGCATGATGACGCTTGTATGTTCATCAATAAAATCCTCATCAGAGTTAACTAACGTTATTTCTTGACCTTCGCATTTTGAAAAATCAACAATGACATCTGTTCGTTCTGCCGGCAATAACTCAACAGATTGAATTTCATGAGGGGCTGATAAAAAACCTCCATCTGTTCCGATTTGTATCATATGATCTCCATTTGAAAGGCTAATGAGATAACCTCTTCTATTGGAGCCATTGAGAAAACGAAATCTATATTTACGAGGTTCGACATTTAAATAAGGCCAAACCTTCCCATTTACGACGATGGTATTACCAACAAATCCAGGTGTAATAGATGGATGTACAGGGACTGGGAATGGTGGTTCATCAGGATAGAATAGAGAGCCATCTTCATTAAACGATTTATCTTGAATTAAGATGGGATACTCATAGTCACCACAAGGTAAGTTAGAACGTTCTTCTAGTGAATCCCGAAGTAAATAAAAGCCCGCTAATCCCGCATACACATTTAAACGAGTAAGCGCCATTGCATGATCATGATACCACAGTGTTGTGCCAGGTTGATGATTCGTGTATTCGTGTATTTCTTTATTGAACTTTGGGCCTGTTTGCGCATAATCTCTTGTATACCATGCCTCGGGATGTCCGTCACTTTCCCAATCGACATTTGCGCCATGTAAATGTGTAACAGTTCTTACTTCCTGGGAATCGTTTGCCGCATGAAGTGTAAAATCGACTGGTAAAAAGTGCTTTAAGGGCAATTGATTTTTATATCTAACATAAATGCTCTTGTCTTTTTTAGCTTCAATAGTTGGTCCGGGATAAAGCCCGTTATAGCCCCATATAATTGATTTTGGGAAATCGTTGTGGAAACAATGCTCTGCTTGCATCATTTTAAGTTCATAATAATCTTTTCTTTGTTGTCCTTTATAGTATTTTGGTTTAGCGGTCACCGGTTTTGGTAGTTCATTCACAAATTTTGGTATTGTTGTTGGATCTGTAGGATTAACTTCTTTAGTCAAAACATCACGTCCCTTTATTAATTCTTAAAATTGCTAATTACCTCATAATATGGGTAAAAATAATGGGCGACAAGGACAATAATGGAGATAATTTTGCGAATAAAAAATACTGATATTTAAGCATCAGCAGGAGTTCGATATTCCAAGCAAAGTAAGAGTGTTTGAGCAACTATAAAAAATTTCATAAAAAAATCCAGTTGAGCAAGTAGATTGGAAGTGGTATGCGCTAAATCTGGATGCAGTGCGAACTGTGTTATATATGAATTAGCGATGGTTCAAAGCTATAATTTTACTTTCTATTTGCAATGGTGAATAGGAATTTTTACTTTAAAAAGGTTCCCTTTTTTTAAGGCTGAACGAAAAAGAGAAAAATTGCTACCCGAATCATTTGAAAACGGTATGTTATCAACGTACAATATATGAAATTAAGAAACACGACAGCACAAAATTGTTGTATAATGTTGTGGTATGAGGAAAGAAAGCAGGTTGACAAAAATGGAAAGCAAAATGAATGTATACGCAGTTATAAACATGCAAAAGCATCAGGCATTCGTGTTAAAGAATAAGCTAGATGTGAAACATAAGGTGAATATATGAAAAACTGGTTGATTTTCATTGCTGTCTTTATGGTTTCGTTGTCACTTGTCATTAGTATTTTAGTACTCTGGAAAGCCGAGGCTCCATTCGATTCAATTGAAGAACAGGCTGAACAGTTGGCACTAGATGCCAAAGCCCTTGCAATTGTCTCGGAGTCCTACACATATAATGGCAAACATTCGTATGTCACTGTGTTCGGGGTAGATGAATATGGTGATAAAAAAGCTGTCTTTGTTCCGACGAATCTAAAAGCTGATTCGATTAAGGATGTATATTTAAAAGATGGTATTACGGAAAAGGAAGCATTATCGGTTTTAAAAAAGGAAGGAAATGTACAAAAAGTCCTCAATGTGAAATTAGGCTATGAGGAGCCAGGTGCTGTTTGGGAAATTTCATATCTAAACGATCACGATAAGCTCAACTATGTCTATATTATGTTTAAGGACGGCGACTGGTGGAAGCGCATTACGAATTTATAAGAGGAGTAGATCCCGAATGAAAAATTTATTAGCAAACCGTGTAAAAACTTTAACACCATCTTCAACTTTAGCCATTACTGCGAAAGCGAAGGAGTTAAAAGAGCAAGGTATTGATGTTATTGGCCTAGGCGCTGGTGAACCAGACTTCAACACGCCACAAAATATTTTAAATGCTGCCATTGACTCAATGGAAAAAGGCTTAACAAAATATACACCTGCTGGCGGTCTTCCGGTACTCAAGAAAGCTATTATCGATAAACTTCAACGCGACAACAATCTTACATACAAGCCGAATGAAGTAATTGTAGGTGTTGGGGCAAAACATATTCTTTACACTTTATTCCAAGTTATTTTAAACGAGGGCGATGAAGTTATTATTCCGATTCCTTATTGGGTATCTTATCCAGAGCAAGTTAAATTAGCAGGCGGTGTACCCGTTTATGTGGAAGGCACACGTGAGCAAGGCTATAAAATTACTGCTGATCAATTAAGAGCTGCTGTGACAGATAAAACAAAAGCAGTAATTATAAACTCTCCTAGCAATCCAACAGGTATGATTTATTCCCGCGAAGAGCTAGCTGAAATTGCTGCAGTTGCAGAAGAAAAAGATATTTTAATCGTGTCAGATGAAATTTATGAAAAGCTTGTATACAATGGTATTGAGCATTTTTCAATTGCACAGCTATCTGATGCAGTGAAAGCACGTACAATCGTTGTAAACGGTGTTGCCAAATCTCACTCTATGACAGGCTGGCGTATCGGGTATGCTGCAGGGGATGCGGACATTATTAAACCAATGACTGACCTTGCATCACACTCTACTTCGAACGCAACAACAACTGCACAATATGCAACAGTGGAAGCCTATAATGGATCACAAGACGCTGTAGAAGAAATGCGTCAAGCATTCGAAGCACGTCTTGAAAAAATTTATCCACAGTTAAGTGCAATTCCTGGCTTCAACGTATTAAAACCACAAGGTGCATTCTACTTATTACCAGATGTAGCAGAAGCTATGGCTCATACTGGCTATGATTCTGTAGATGCATTCGCTGCGGATATTTTAACAGAAGCAAACGTAGCAGTGATCCCAGGTTCTGGCTTTGGTGCACCAACTACAATGCGATTATCTTATGCTACATCTTTAGACTTATTAGAAGAGGCAGTCCGTCGAATTGATACATTTGTAAAATCAAAATGGCAAGACTAATCCTTTTAACCAATTTTGGAGGATTTCTATGAAAAAAATTATGATTCAAGATATGCCAAAGCATATCGGCGAAACAATCAAGCTAGGTGCTTGGTTATCTAACAAACGTTCAAGTGGTAAAATTGCCTTTTTACAACTTCGTGATGGTTCTGGCTTTGTACAGGGCGTTGTTGTAAAAGAAGAAGTAGGCGAAGAAATTTTTGCAATTGCAAAAGGTATGTCTCAAGAAACTTCCATGTACATTACAGGTGAGGTTAAAGCAGATGAGCGTTCAAGCTTTGGTTGTGAGCTTGTTGTAACGGGTATTGAAGTACTACATGCTGCAACTGATTTTCCGATTACGCCAAAAGAGCACGGTCCTGAGTTTTTAATGGATAACCGTCACTTATGGTTACGTTCTCGTAAGCAACATGCGATCATGAAAATTCGTAATGAAATTATTCGCGCAACTTATGAGTTCCTTAACAACAAAGGCTTTACAAAAATGGATCCACCAATTTTAACGGGTTCAGCACCTGAAGGTACATCTGAGCTATTCCATACAAAATATTTTGATGAAGATGCATTCCTTTCTCAATCTGGTCAACTTTACTTGGAAGCGGCTGCGATGGCTTTAGGTAAAGTATTCTCATTCGGTCCAACATTCCGTGCTGAAAAATCTAAAACACGCCGTCACTTAATCGAGTTTTGGATGATTGAGTTGGAAATGGCATTTGCTGAATTTGAAGAAAACTTAGAAGTACAAGAACAATACGTGGAGCATATTGTGCAATCTGTTCTGGCAAATTGCAAATTAGATTTAGAGCGACTTGGTCGTGATACGTCTAAACTTGAAAATATTAAAGCGCCATTCCCGCGTATTTCTTATGACGATGCTGTAAAATTATTGCATGAACAAGGATTTGATGATATTAAATGGGGCGATGATTTCGGTGCACCACATGAAACGGCAATTGCTAATTCATTTGACAAACCTGTATTCATCACTTGCTACCCAGTAGGCATTAAACCATTCTACATGCAACCACATCCTGACAGAGATGATGTAGTATTATGTGCAGATTTAATTGCACCTGAAGGTTATGGTGAAATCATTGGTGGTTCTGAGCGTATCCATGACTTTGATTTATTACAATCTCGTCTTGAAGAACATCATTTATCTTTAGACGCTTATGCATGGTATTTAGAGTTACGTAAACAAGGTTCTGTACCACATTCAGGCTTCGGTCTAGGGTTAGAACGTACAGTAGCATGGATTTCTGGCACGGAGCACATTCGTGAAACAATCCCATTCCCACGTTTACTAAACCGCTTATATCCATAAGCTATAACTAGTTTGTTTTAGGTTTTGAAAGTGTAAAATTAAAAAAAGTCGCGTAGTGATATGTCTACGCGGCTTTTCTACTTACGATGGAAAAGGAGTCAAGTATCATATGAGCGCAAATAATAATCGACTCCGTACATGGACTGAGCAGAGAATGATTCATATTCCTCAGCTTTTTTTTCAGTTTTATAAGGAGTTAAAAATTGAGGATGATGAGGCATTGATTGTTATGCATTTACTTGCATTCTACACGGAGGGTAATGATTTTCCAACGCCTAATGATCTAATGAATCGTCTAACAATGCCTAGCAGTGATATTACTTCACATCTACAGCGATTAATGCAAAAGGGTTTCCTTGAAATAACAAGTGACGTCGACGCAAATGGCAAACTATATGAAAAATACTCGGTATACCCACTTTGGGAGCGTATTATGCAGATTATTGAAATGAAGGAACAGCAAAAATCAGCAGCATCACTCCGACAAGAAGAGGGTGAGATTTTTCGATTATTTGAAGAGGAAATGGGACGTCTTTTATCTCCTTTAGAACTAGAAAAAATAGGGTCTTGGTTAGATGACGATAAGCATAGTCCTGCGCTTATTAAAGAGGCGTTGAAGGAGGCTGTATTTGCTGGCAAGTTAAGTATTCGTTATATTGATCGAATACTACTGGAGTGGAAAAAGAAAAATATTACGACACCACAGGCTGCGCAGAAACAAAGCGAGCAGTTCCGTGAAAAGCAAACATTTAAAAGACCGTCAGTTCGTACAATGCAGCAAGAATCGCAGTCGACAAATAAGGTACCATTTTATAATTGGTTAGAAGAAAGAGAATAGGGGGGCTTCCGACATGTTAACAAAAAAACAATGGGAACATTGTCTAGCGGAAATGGATCGTATGTTCCCTGATGCACATTGTGAGCTGGTGCATGACAATCCGTTTGAACTTACTATTGCTACGCTATTATCTGCACAGTGTACGGATGTACTTGTAAACAAAGTAACGAAAACGTTGTTTCAAAAATATAAAAAGCCTGAAGATTATTTAGCTGTATCTTTAGAGGAGCTGCAACAGGATATTCGCTCCATCGGCTTGTATCGAAATAAGGCGAAGAACATTCAAGCATTATGTCAACGACTATTAGAGGAATACGGGGGAGAAATACCAGCAAATCGTGAAGGACTAGTTACGTTGCCAGGTGTTGGTCGTAAGACGGCTAATGTCGTGTTGTCTGTAGCTTTTGATATTCCTGCACTTGCAGTGGATACACATGTGGAGCGCGTGTCTAAACGATTAGGCCTTTGTCGCTGGAAGGATTCAGTATTAGAAGTCGAAGAAACAATTATGAAAAAAACACCGATGGACAAGTGGTCGAAAACACATCATCAGCTAATTTTCTTCGGTCGTTACCATTGTAAGGCTCAAAATCCTGGCTGTCACACATGCCCTTTATTTGATGATTGTAGAGAAGGGCAAAAGCGTTTGAAAAAAGGGCTGGTGAAGGAATCGTGAATGTAGAGGCAATCGCAAAAGAAAAAATAGATGCTTGGTTTGCAGAATGGATGGAACTTGAAGCCAAAATTCATGCAGCACATGATGCAAGGAATGGTGAAGCAAAAGGATTGATGGAAGAGGCCATTGTATTGTTTGAGCGTTTAGTGCAGGAAGCAGGGGATGAAGTATTACCCATTAACGGTGTCGAACGACTAAACTTTATAAAAGCAAAGCCTAGCCAATATGCTTGTTATCGTCAGCTTGATGAATTATATAAGGAAACAAAAAAACGAACAGCGCGACTACGTTTGCAGGCTACCAAAATTGATAGAAACTAAAATTGTTCCGATAAAACGCGATAATATTCCGATGAAAGTTAAAATTGTTCCGATAAAATCATATTATGTTCCGATAAATTTTCAAAGTATTCCTATAAAACTGAGCTCATCAGCATGAGTAATAAAAGTTTTGCCGAATAATCATACTTTATTTAATCTCTAACAACAATAAAGCAGAGTAGCGTTAAGCTACTCTGCTTTATTTTATTCAGTACTACCGGTACCATCATCCGGAGCGGTTGGGTCAGTTGGCGTTGTTGGTGGCTGGCTACCATTATTGTTGCCATTGTTACCTGGCGGTGTACCGCCATTTCCTGCATTGCCGTTGTTACCATTTTCACCTGCATTGCCGTTGCCATTCCCATTCCCGTTGCCGTTGTTGCCATTGTTATCATTTCCGTTACCATTGTGGTTACCGTTGTCCTCGGTATTGCCATTTTCGTCCGGTTCCGTTGGTTCCTCAATATCAGGTTCCTCAGGAGTATCTGGCTCTTTATCTTCTTCAGCCGTACCTGTTACTTGGAAAGTAGTTGTACCTGGTTTACTGCGTGTACCATCTACAACTGCTACGACAGAAATCGTGTAGTTGCCATCTTCCAATTTGTTGCTAACTGTTAAACCTTTGCTATCCGCTGTACCAAGAGAAATAGTCTCTCCACCTTCTTTTTTAGCGGATACTTCGAAGGTTGTTGGTAGCGGTTCATTTGAATCCGGATTAAGCATTGCATCATGCTCCCAAGAAATATTGATAGATTGACCTTCTAAATCTAGGCTTGCACTTACATTGTAAGGTGTAGAAAGCTCTGGTGCAGCATATTCATTTGAAACTTCATTAGGCTCTGAACCACGTACAAATAGCTCTGTTCGACGTAACTCATTCGGAGTAAAACTACTTGCTAATTTAAGTGGCTTTGATCCTACTTCAATTGTAGCTTCAACAACTGAATTTGGCTTTTTGAAACGTGGTGTTTCAACGTTCTCCGAAATATCTTGCATAATTTGTTTAAATAAAGTTTGTGGTAAACGACGCTCATCCCAAGTTGTAATTGGATCAAAGTGTTCTTCATAACCACTCCAAATAGCGATTGAATAGTTTGTAGTGTACCCAGCAAACCATGAATCCGGTACACTTGTATCCGGTAAATTATGCTTGCTAAAATCTGCAGCTGCGTAGTTTGTTGTACCTGTTTTACCTGCGATATCTAATCCAGGTACATTGGCGTAAGTACCTGATGCATCCGGCTTATTGCCGACAACATCACGTAACATATCTGTCACCATATAAGCTGTATAATCGCTCATCGCTACATTAGACTCTGGTGTGTAGTCTTTTGTTGTTTTACCGTCACGGTAAACGATTTTTGTAATTGAATAAGGATCAGTGTAAACACCATTATTTCCAAATGCTGCAAAGGAAGCAGCCATTTGAGTAGGAGACATTGTAATATCCCCACCACCGATCGCATCAGATTCATAAATATTTTTAGCATTAATACCTAAACGACCAATAAATTCTTTAGCTTTATCAATACCAACTTCTTGTAATGCTTTAACAGCTGGAACGTTACGTGAAGCATATAAAGCTTTACGTGCTGTTATAGCACCCATATATTTATTATCCCAGTTTGTAATCGTTTGACGCGTACCAGTGTAGTTCATTGGTTCGTCCACAAGTGTTTGACCTGTTGACCATTTTAAATTTTCGATTGCTGGACCATAATCTATTAATGGTTTCATAGTTGAACCTGGTTGATGATGTAAGTCATATGCATAGTTCCAACCACGTTCAGCCCCGTAATTGCGTCCGCCACCGATTGCTTGAATTTGACCAGTTTTCGTATCAATGACAGCTACACCCGATTGGATTTCTTCTGTTGGGAAGTTACTTTCATCATTCATAGTATTTTCAACAATTTGCTGAGCATTAGGATCAAGTGTTGTGTAAACTTTAATACCTTCTGCCATTGCACTACCATCACCGTTATCCTCTAGTTCATTAATAACGACATCAAGGAAGGCATCGTATTTAGAGCCAGCAAATTTTTGGCGTGTCGCATCGTCAGCTAGACCAGCCTGAACGTTTACTTTCTTTGCTTCTTCCATCTCGGCTTTTGTAATTTTTTTATGTTGATACATTAATCCTAGAACGGTATTACGGCGTTTTTCCGCAAGTTCAGGATTTTTTAATGGATTGTAAGCATTTGGGCGCTGTACTAAACCTGCAAGTAATGCTTCTTCAGCTAAATCTAAATCTTTTAGTTCTTTCCCATAGAAATATTGGGCTGCTGTTCCGAAGCCATAAACACGACCTGACATCAGCATTTTGTTAAAGTACATTTCAAAAATTTCTTCTTTTGAATATTTACGTTCTAATTGGAAGGCTAACCAAGCTTCCTGCGCTTTACGTTTTAATTTTTTCTCATTTTGTAAAAATGAGTTTTTAACAACTTGCTGTGTTAATGTAGAGGCCCCTTGTGCCCCGAAGCCATCACGGAAGTTAGCGAGTATTGCTCCACCAAGGCGATAAAAATCCATACCACCGTGCTCGAAAAAGCGTACATCTTCCGTTGCAAGGATTGCATTAACCATATCCTTAGGTATATCTTCATATTTTACATATTTACGGTTTTCTGCACCGATTGTGGCAAATAATTCACCGTTTTTATCATAGAACTCAGAAGAAACGGGGTCCTTCAGTAAGTTTTCATCTAATTCAGGTGCGGTACTTGCGTAATAGGCGAATAACCCAGCACCACCAATAAAACATGCAGCCATAATTGCTACAAGTGTTAGCGTAATGCGCTTAAACCATTTTTTCTTCGATGGTTTCGGAGCGCTTTTTTTATTTTTTTGAGCGAGAGCCTTTTGATGCTCACCGCGTGTTGGACGACGTTCAGTCATTCTACTATCTCCTCACTTTCAGAACCATGACTTTGTAATTCAATGAGCTGTTGGATAATCGGTAAATAATCGATACGTGGATAATAGCTTGTAGGAACTTCAAAAGCTTCCTTTTCTATAGTTGAAAAGGGAATCGATTTACGTTCACCGTTTTCCATCGCTAGCCAGGCCTTTTGTAAAACATCGTATGGCACGATAAAATATCGTTCAAAAGCCGAGAAACGAACGATAATAAAGGCCACACCATTTTGTTCCGTCACTTGCTGCATATGTGTCATTTGATGTAAGTGAATATTCTTTAGGGGAAAACTGGTCTTTGAAGCGGTTTCCTTTGCATCAAAATCAATATAACGCCCGTTCCAAACACCGTTGTAATCTGTTGTTGACGGTGTTCGAAAATAAGCCTCACGAATAACTGCAGCACTTCGTGATGGGTACTCTACTTTGACGATTTGCACGGGAACAGGTTTCTTATGAATGATAGCAAGTCGTCTTTTTACATAATAATCGTTTGCTTCATCAATTTCATCTTCTAGTGTTTTACCTCGATTACTAAAAGAAAAATCTTTTTCTTTCCCCATTTTTACCGTTTTTTGAACAGTAGGATTTGGGGAATACAATTTCCCATTCGGATAACGAATTGTCATTTAGTTCACCCTCTATAATACTGCTATTATACAATAGTTTACCACGATTAAGTAGCAGTTCTCTACTTCCATTAATAGTATGATTGACGCTAGATTTTTTATAGTTAAATTTACCTGCAGATGATCAATCTTTGGGCAATTTTCGCCTCTTAAAGTCGAAAAATAGCAAGTAATTTAATTAGCTCTTTCACGCGAATCGCCAAAATAACTGATGAAATTTTCAAGCGGATTTTATAGAAAACACGGTATGCCACGCTAACTTCTCTACTTGATTCCAAGTTTCAAGACAAGAGAATTTACTAGACTAGGTCAACTAATCTTTATCGAAATACTTCTTCTTTCAGCTAACTTACGCTTATTTTGTCACGCATGAAGGTAATTTTATACATACGAGGAATACATAAATTAAAGCAAAGGAGGCGTTATTTTGAACAAGTTAAAACAATTAGTTGCGCAGTTGGATCTGGTCAATCAATTACTGTTAACAAGAGTGTCTTTGGAAAACAATGCACAGAGTATGCATTTTTTTGAACAGCTCAAATCTGTTAGCCAGAAAGTAAGCTTAGCAGAAAAGAACTGGCAAGTAAAGAATGCTTGTTCGCCTATTAGTAGTGAAAAATGATAGACTTTGGTACACTTATCTCATATGCAGTGTAACTAACTCAATATGAGCATTTTTCATACAGTATTTGTCACCTAGAGTGATATGTTTGATTAGACATTTACTGAAACAGGGGACTCCTTGGTCAAAGATGTGAGTGGGACGAGGGCTAAAAAGCATACGTTTTGTGATAAAGGCTTCGGGATTGTGGAACGAAAATCAATCCCGCGTTATGGTGATGAGGCATAAATAAAGACTTCTATCTATTGTTGGGAGAAATTACTCATATAGCATAAATTATTTTGTAGATGAATTTTAAGATAGCAGGTTCGAAACTAGCTTATAATGAGATTATGCGTTTATATTAATGTAGTTCAATCTGTATTTTAAGTAGTACTAACCTAATAATAAAAATATATTTTAACGCTCATCGCCAAAAATTTTGGGAGACATTTTTTTAAATGTATGCCGTGTTATAAGGCTTGGAGCACCTATAGAGGAACAAAGTGTGACTAATGCCCAAACGGCTTATCAAATGTCCTTAGCAAGTGCCCAGTTGGAACGGAAATCCACCCATTTTGGTGATGAGCCTTAATTGAATAAGAAGAGGTGCGAAATTTGTTATTATTACAGCAAACTTCCAAATTAATAGATGAATGTGAAAAATGTGTTTCACGCTTCTGGCAAATGCGTGAGGAGGATCGTACTCCCGACTTTTTTGAGGAGGTTAAGCCACACGCAGATATCATTCACCAACTTTTAAAAGAATGGAAACAAGAGGCGAATGAGTGGATTCAAAAAAATCGACCAAAATATATGCATACACAACAAATTGCTTCAGCGGCAGAATCGATGGAGCAATTTGTTGTGCAATCCTTTTATAAGGAAACAAGTAAAAAGCGTTTTTTAGATGCGATTCATTCAACCTCGTATACGTTGGAAATTTTAGAACGGGTAGTGAAGGAGACACAATCAGATGTTATCGAAAAAAAGGACCATTAGTGAACTGTTAAGCGAGTGGAGATATGATGAGGAATTGAAGGAACGCATAGTACACTGGCAAACGCTTGAAGGGCGAGAGGCTAAATATGCACCTTTCCCTGCAAACTTACATCCTTCACTTGTAAAGGCTCTTCAATCAAGAGGAATTGAACAACTGTATACTCATCAACGTCAGGCATTTGATTATGCAATGGAAGATGTTTCATTTACTGCTGTAACACCAACTGCGTCTGGAAAATCATACTGCTACCATTTACCGGTACTTCAAAAAATATTAGAAGATAAAAATTCACGTGCTATTTATTTATTTCCAACGAAAGCTTTAGCGCAGGATCAAAAAAATGATTTAAATGAATTAATCGAACAAAGCGGTGAAGAAATATTAAGCTATACGTATGATGGGGATACTGCGCCAGGCATTCGTCAAAAAGTACGTAAGGCAGGGCATATTGTGATGACAAACCCGGATATGCTTCATTCGGGGATATTGCCACATCATACGAAATGGGTTTCACTATTTGAAAATTTACAGTATATCGTCATTGATGAGTTGCATACATATAAAGGTGTGTTTGGCTCACATGTTGCGCATGTTATTCGAAGGTTGAAGCGTATTTGTGAGTTTTATGGTAGTAAGCCGATTTTCATTTGTACATCAGCAACCATTAAAAATCCAAAGGAGCTGGCGGAAGCTTTAACAAATGAGAGTCATGCCTTAATTAGTGATTCTGGAGCGCCTGTTGGGAAAAAGACTTTTCTTTTTTATAACCCACCGATCGTCCATAAAACATTTGGCGTACGTCGAAGTGCTGTTTTGGAGGTGAGTGACCTCGCTAGAAGATTATATACAGCAGGTATTCAAACCATTATTTTTGCGAAAAGTCGTGTGCGAGTAGAAATGATTGTGACGTATTTAAAGGAGCTTACACGCAATAAGCTTTTAGATGAATCAGTGCGAGGTTATCGTGGTGGTTATTTACCCTCTGAGCGACGTGTTATTGAACGAGGGCTTCGCGACGGTACTATTCAAACCGTAGTGAGTACAAATGCGCTAGAATTAGGCGTCGATATTGGCCAATTACAAGCATGTATTATGACAGGGTATCCGGGAAATATCGCAAGTGCGTGGCAGCAAGCGGGTCGTGCTGGCCGTCGTCAGGACGAGGCGCTAATTATTTATGTAGCACAATCAGCCGCACTTGATCAATATGTAGTGAACCATCCACTCTTTTTACTTGGTAGTGCACCTGAGGAAGCGCGTATTTATCCTGAAAATATGTTAATTTTAATGGATCATTTGAAATGTGCAGCGTTTGAGCTACCATTTTCCACGCATGATACGTATGGTGAATATGAGATTCAGGAGTTACTTGACTATTTAGCGGAGGAAGGCGTTGTTTTTAAAACGAGTGAGAAGTGGCATTGGATGAGTGAGCGTTTTCCAGCACATGATATTAGTCTTCGATCTGCTTCGCAAGAAAATGTTGTGATCATTGATATGACTGTCCCTGCACAAACAAAGGTTATTGGTGAAATGGATCGTCATAGTGCGATGACATTACTACATGAAGAGGCTATTTATTTGCATCAGGGCATTCAATTTCAAGTAGAAAAGCTTGATTGGGACGAAAAGAAAGCCTTTGTACGAGAAGTAGATGTTGATTATTATACTGACGCTAATCTAGCAGTTGAGATGAAGGTGCTAGAAGAAGATCGGAGCCGAGAATATAAAGGTGGCATTATTAGCTTCGGTGATGTTGGCTTAGTCGCACAGGCAACGATATTTAAAAAAATACGCTTCGGTACACACGATAATATCGGTTCTGGTCCTATTCACTTACCACCAGATGAAATGCATACGAATTCATCGTGGCTATCATTCAACAGAGTAGACCAGTGGTCCGAAGCTGAATTAACAGATGCGATGACTGGAGCAGCTTATGCAATGAACGCCTTTATTCCGATATTTATCCAATGTGACAGCAGCGATGTAGCTGTCGTACCTCAGGTAAAGGCATCTCACAATGAAATGCCAACATTCTTTGTTTATGATAAGTATCCTGGTGGTATCGGCTTAAGTGAAAAGGTTTATGACTTATGGGAAAGTCTTTTAGTCAAAACCTTAGAGCATGTTTCGAATTGTCCTTGTGATTCTGGGTGTCCATCATGCATTGGAGCACAAGACAGTTTGCAGGAAGGGAAGAAGAGGATAATAGAACTTCTTCGGATCTTAAATCAAATTAATCAAAATTAAAAAGAGGGCTTAAGGAATAACTAAGTTATTTCCTCAAGCCCTCTTTATTTATCAGTTTTAAGATCATCTTACGGTTACGAGATTGCGATGTTGAATAAGACTTACTAGAAAGGTATATAAAATCAGCACGAAATAATAGGCTGCCTACCCTAGCAATTCATACTAATTATTTTGTTGTAATATATACAGCGCCATCAAACGTAATACCTGCACCTAGTGTTTCGCTTACAAAACGTAAAGGCACCATAGTTGTACCTTTATAAATTTCAGCTGCATGATTTAAATTAATTGCAGTTGTAACGCCGTTTGAATTAACGTAAGCTTTTTTATTTCCAATGCCAATGACAATTTTTTTATTATCTTTGTGTGCAGTCACTTTTTTTGTTGCGTTGTCATAAGTAACAGTTGCCCCAAGTGATACAAAAATAGCTTTCATAGGAACTAAAGTTGTTCCGTTTTTAATATAAGCACTTGGGTTGTAATATTGCTTAACGTTATTGATATATACATCTACAGTTGTAAGCACAGGTTCTGGTTTGCTTTGAGGTGTTGGCGTTTTTTGATTTATATTGGTAGAAGCCTTTACCTCGTTGCCTTTATTATGATAGTGATAACCTGAGCAAAGACCTTTTGCTTTAGACTTTTCAGAACAGTTATGACCACCATTACTATCAAGACGACCTGGGTGTGCATCAGCCGTTAAGGATGTCGCCATAAACAAAGACAACATTGTAATAAATAAAACTAATTTCTTCATAAATATCCTCCTGTTAACAAAATATGTAATTATTATACTATTAAACGGGTTATATTTACAATATTTTGCTGCGAATATTAGTTTTCATATGGAAGAAATCTATTAAGCGATGATCTAATCAAAGTTAACGTTCTCGTATTTGATAAAAGAAAATAGACAACAATAATATTTATCTATTTGGTTGAATGGGGTGAATATCATTTCTCTACAGAAGATTTTGGCGTATGTGTATCATTTAAAAATGACGGCACAGTATGGTATAAATCTGAAAACCTCTTTAATTTCCCCATTTCTTATTTATTTTTTCTTTTCCTATGCATGTGTGCAGATAATTTGAATATCTTGTTTTTATGTTCCTTAATCCGGTTGTGCTAATTAAGTGTCAATTTCACTATTTTCAATTATTCATTGTATTCTAAAACATCCTAACTGTACCGTATAATCACATCATCCACTTGGTTTCATATTGTATAACCATTTAAATCTACACGCGGAAAGCTGCTATGAAACGAAAGAAAAGTGATAAGAACACTCGTCTAGCCTTACTACTTTTACCTTCTTTTTGTGCAGAAGCTAAAAGATGAGTTATGATTGCAATAAGTGAAGAAAAAATACTATAAGTTAAAGCAATATAAAATGCAGAAAATGAGTGAATGTAATGTCTTACGAAAATAAAATTTTACAAATGAAAAAAATGCTCGGTAAAAAAACGACAACAACTATAAAAAAAGAGGCTAAACCTGCTTTTCAAAAACCTGTATCTCCAAGCTATACAGAGCAGTGGGAAAAAGCGGGACTGACAGTTGTAGAAAATGAATTCGGTATTGTATTTAAACGGCAAGTGCGTTATCCATTTAGTTATCAGCACGGTCATTATAAATTGCAGTCATTTTTTGACGCGTTAGTAAAATGGAAAGAGGCAAAGTTCGAACATCCATATGCGTTAGAAAAAAATGAAAAAGTATTATTTTTTGATACGGAAACGACTGGCTTAAAGGGTGTAGGCACACAAATTTTTCTTCTAGGTTTTTTAGAAGTGTCAGAGGAAGATGAAAGTTTTATTTTAACTCAATATCTTTTAGCGGATCCTGCTCATGAAGCAGCGTTACTTTTTGAATCAAAGCTTTGGCAAAAAACTGCGACGATTATTACTTACAATGGAAAAAGCTTTGACTGGCCACAACTTGAAACACGTTGGACGCTCCACCAAAAAGAATTACCTAAGCTACGTACACAACGTCAAATCGATTTATTGCATAGTTCGAAGCGTTTATGGAAAAATGATATGGAACGAATGAAATTAAAATCTGTGGAAGAAGAGAAGCTTGGTTTTTCCCGCATTGGAGATATACCTGGATATCTTGCACCTATAATATATTTAGATGCCATTAAAAGCGGTGTTCCAGATGCACTGATGAAAGTCCTTCTTCATAATGAATGGGATTTACTTTCACTGATTACGCTTTATGTCCATTCTACAAATTTGCTATTTGAAGGGACAAGCGAAGAATCGGCTAAAACGTTTACAAATATCGGTAAGTGGTATGCCGATTTAAAAGAGAGTTCGCAGAGTGTAAAGATTTTAGAGAAAGTTACGACCCAATTTGATGCACTTGAAGCGGGAAATGCACAATATTATTTGGCCATACAGCATAAAAGAAATAAAAAGTTTAGTGAAGCAATCGATGCATTTGTGGCTTCTCTACATTTTGTTGATCAACGAAAAAAGTTGCACGTATTAGAACAGCTAGCTATGATATATGAGCATCAAATGAAAGATTATGACCAAGCCCTTTATTATACGCAAGAGGGTATAAATTTAATAAAGAAGAATGAGCAATGGAGAGTAGATCAAAAGCAAAAATGGGAAATTTCTTGGGAGAAGAGGTTGCTCAGGTTAGGAAATAAGAAATAATTTCCTGGGCAAGCGCAAGAAACGACAAGTTTTGCCTTACATTTGATGTTTTCAGACGATATAATGTGATGAAGTATGCTATAATTAAACGACGTAGTGTGAGGAAGGGCGATGTGAATGGATATTAAATTAACGTCAAAAATGATCCTTGAAAAGGAATTTAAGAAAAACTTTAAAGGCTACAATGTAGAAGAAGTCGATTCATTTCTTGATGAGATAATACAAGACTATGAAACGTTCGAAAAAGCGGTGGCCCAACTTCGTGAAGAAAATAAACAGTTAAAAGAAGAAATTGATAATACACCTAAGAGACAACCTGTCGCATCGACAGCTGGTACGACTAACTTTGATATTTTAAAACGTCTTTCTAATTTAGAGAAACACGTCTTTGGTAGTAAGTTGTACGAATAAATTTTTATCAATAATGTTGTATTTATCATAAAACTCTAGTATAATCTTTTTATCATCATGAAATTCTGGTAATCGCTGCGGCGCTAGACGTCGTAGAGGAAAGTCCATGCTCGCACGGTTCTGAGATGACCGTAGTGTTCGTGCTTACTGAAAAAATAAGGTAAGGCAGCTGTAAAAGCTGACGGCGGAAGGAAAACCTAAGTCTTTATGATATGGTTGAAACTTCCTGAAAGTGCCACAGTGACGTAGCTTGTTTGGAAACATGCAAGGTGGAACGAGGTAAACCCCACGAGTGAGAAACCCAAATTATGGTAGGGGCACTCTCTAAAAGGAATTGAACGGATAGAGGGACAGAGTTCGCTCTGTAGATAGATGATTACTACCCGGTCGTACGAGGCGATAGCTGTTTGAGTACTCGGGAACAAAACATGGCTTATGGAATTTTTTGATGCTTATTATGAAATGACAAGCGCTCTCCAATTTGGTGGAGAGCTTTTCTTTTGACTATAGTAAGAAAAAATTACTTGTGAAGCATGTCTAAACATGCGCGATATACGTTTGAGAATAAGGCTGTACACTGTTGGTCATGCCTCTGTCACTACGATTCGAAACAAAAACATCTAGATCAATTATGTCTTGGCATAATTGTGTCCGGAATCGGTTTTGTGCTTAGGCCTGCACGAGGGCCGACACGATGTCGGTCATTTCGATAATGCCACAGGATGTGGCGTTTTTACCGATGCAGGTCAGTTAGCCGTTATCGCATGGATGCGATGATTTTAGGCTAACATCCCCTAAGAACTCCTTACCGATTCTGTGACATCCGCCGGAGGCTTCAGGCCAACATGAAGTTGGTCACTCAGTCGTGTGTTGCTGTCGCTTCGCTTTCGCACAGATAAATTGCCACAGGACGTGGCGTTCTTAGACTGAGTTCCTCTATTTCAGCGGGTGTTTGGACACACGCTGAAAAGTAGCTTAAATTAGCATACATCTCACCACCTATAGAGGTGGGAGACTTCTGTAACGGACGTTTCGCGTACTAGCTGAAGCTTTGCTTTCGCTACAGAAAATATTTGCTGAAAGAAGTTAAACTGTTATCGCAACGATGTACATATTGTCTACATACGAGTAGACTGGCGCAAAAGCGCTTTTCTAAAAAATGAGGGTAGTATAGAGAGATAGGATGGAGCGGAATCATGAGCGGAGTGAACGATAGTCTGGAGAAGCTAAATTCGATTTCCAAATATCCTACTGCCTTATTGACAAAAATCTTCGAAAATGTATCTGAAGGGATTATGATCACGGATAAACACAAAAGAATAGAATTGGTTAATCCTGCATTTGAATTTGTAACTGGCTATAAACGTGATGAAGTGATGGGTAAAACACCAGCCGTTCTACAGTCAGGTGTACATGAATTACAATTTTATTTAGATATGTGGCAAATGATACGACAAGAAGGCATTTGGCAGGGGGAAATATGGAATCGTCGTAAAACCGGAGATGTATATCCAGAATGGTTAACAATTGTCGGTGTAGCTGACGATGAGGGTGAGATTACAAATTACTGTGGCATTTTCTCGGATTTGTCTGAAAGAAAGATCGTAGAAAATGAACTAGAAAAGCGTTTGTTAACGGACTCATTAACGGAAGTATCAAATCGATTTGCTTATATTGAAAGAATGGATAATTTATTAGAATCAACTTCTACTATCTCTCATTCAGTACAGCATGCAGTCTATTTTTTAGACTTAGATCGATTTAAACAAATTAATGATACGTTAGGTCATGCTGTTGGAGATACGATGCTAGTAGAAGTAGCAAAACGCTTAAAAACATTGTTGAAAAATAAAGATATTATCGCTAGATATGGCGGTGATGAGTTTATTATAACGTTGACAAACGTAAAAAGTGCTAAAGAAGCTGCAAATTTTGCTGAACAAATTATAGGTATTATTGAACAGCCTTTAGATATTAATGGCCAAGATATTTTTATTTCTACAAGTATTGGCATCAGTATGTATCCAATTGATGGTGAAACAACAGAGCAATTGATTCATTGTGCTGACAAGGCGATGACGTATTCTAAAAAGAATGGTCTTAACGACTATGCATTTTATTTTGATGAATTGAAGACGGACTCTCAGCGTGTTTTATTATTAGATTCGGAACTACGGAGAGCCATTGAAAGCCGGGAATTTGAGCTGCACTTTCAACCTAAAATATCTATGGAAAATGAAAAGATACAAGGGGTAGAGGCACTTATTCGCTGGAAAAGTGAAAGTCTAGGATTTGTCTCTCCAGCAGAATTTATTCCTTATGCGGAGGAAACAGGATTAATCATACCTTTAAGCGAAGTAATTATAGAAAAAGCTTGTGAAGCAGTTATAGAGATGCGTCAATCTGGCTATAAGACCCCTGTTGCCATCAATATTTCCAGCATTCACTTTAAGCAACAAAACTTTTTAGACTCTGTTCAAGCGATATTAGAGCGTTACAACACACCTGCTAACAATTTTGAAATCGAAGTTACAGAACGAACAGTGATGAACAGCGCAAATGAAACGGTTAGCAAGCTTGTGCGACTGAAGAAAATGGGCTTTAAAATTTCTATTGACGATTTTGGGACAGGCTATTCGTCTCTTAGTTATTTAGTTCGTTTTCCCCTCGATTATTTAAAAATCGATCGAAGTTTCATTCAGCATATTGGCTCACTCGATGAAAAACAAGCAGTAGTGGATGCGATTATTCAAATGTCGCATCGTTTAAAAATGAAAGTTGTTGCTGAAGGTGTAGAACAAGCACAACAAGTGGATATACTACGTAAAATGAACTGTGATATAATCCAAGGCTATTATTACAGTAAACCTTTACCACTTCATGAACTTATGGAGTTTCTGGAGTATTGGGAAATTGAACATCAAGGAAGGAATTAGTGTATGGCAAACTATAAATTAGTAGCAACTGCTGCAATGGGATTAGAGTCGATTGTGGCACAAGAGGTAAAGGCACTAGGCTATGAAACAACAGTCGATAACGGTAAAGTGTATTTTGAAGGTGACGAGACGGCCATTGCACGAACAAACTTATGGCTACGTGTAGCAGACCGAGTAAAAATTGTTGTAGGCCAGTTTCCTGCTAAATCTTTTGAACAATTGTTTGAAAGTGTAAAAGCGTTACCTTGGGAAAAATATTTACCCGTTGATGCAGCTTTCCCAGTATCGGGGAAGTCTGTAAAATCAAAATTATTTAGTGTACCAGATTGTCAGGCTATTACCAAAAAAGCTATAGTAGAGCGCATGAAACAGCATTATAAGCGTTTAGGATTTTTAGATGAATCTGGTGCAACTTATAAAATTGAAGTTTCAATCTTAAAAGATGTGGCTACACTTACTATTGATACATCGGGTGTTGGCTTGCATAAGCGTGGGTATCGTCAAGCACAGGGTGAAGCACCATTAAAAGAAACATTAGCAGCCGCACTCGTACAAATTTCAAAGTGGAATCCAAATCGACCATTCGTTGATCCATTTTGTGGTTCAGGCACAATTGCTTTAGAAGCAGCAATGCTTGGACAAAATATTGCACCGGGCTATAATCGTGAATTTATTTCAGAGGAATGGCCATGGATGAAGGCAAAAATTTGGGATGCAGTGCGAGATGAAGCTGATAGCTTAGCGAACTATGATCAACCATTAGAAATTTTTGGGTCAGATATCGATCATCGCATGGTGAGTATTGCACAAGAAAATGCACTAGAAGCGGGCTTTGGTGATATGATTACGTTCAAGCAAATGCAAGCACGTGATTTTACAACACAGCTAACAGATGGTGTTATGATTGGTAATCCACCATATGGGGAGCGAATTGGGGACATTGAGATCGTGGAGCAGGTAATTCGTGATTTAGGAAAAGTCATGAAAAACTATCCGACTTGGTCTGTGTACATGTTATCCTCAATGAAAAACTTTGAGGAACTGTACGGTCATCAATCGACAAAGAAACGTAAATTATTCAATGGCTTTATTGAAACGAATTATTACCAGTTCTGGGGACAAAAGTCTAAAAGAGATTAACGAATGATAACGGAAGATAAGATTTTTTCTTATCTTCCGTTTCGTCGCGTATAATAGGACCAGATAGTTAGAGGGGGAGCGTCAATTGCGTAAATCTTTACCATTTGTATTAACGAAGGACCGCTCATTTTTTGAGTCATTAGGTGACTGGATGGGGGACGTCCTTTACGATGAATTACCTGAAAAGGGCTTTGAATGCCGTGATGAGCAAATCTTTATGGCTTATCAAATCGAGCAGGCCTTAAAAGAGAAAAACGTGCTTTTTGCAGAGGCAGGGGTAGGGACTGGTAAAACAATTGCCTATTTACTACCGGCTGTATCTTATGCACGCTATACTGGTAAACCAGCCCTTATCGCATGTGCTGATGAAACCTTAATTGACCAGTTAGTAAAAGAGGGCGGCGATATTTATAAGCTACAAAAAACGTTAGGTCTTGAAATCGATGTCCGCCTAGCAAAGTCACGTGACCAATATTTATGCTTAAAGCGTTTTGAGGAAGCTGAGAAAGTCGAAACTGATGAATGGATTGATGATATTTCGTTTTCTATACCTGATGGAGTGTATGCACAGGGCTCGATGATTGCAATACAACCCTATGGTGAACGAAGCGATTATCCAACAGTCAGTGATGAAGATTGGCAAAAAGTAAATTACAACTCGATTATGCAGTGTTCAGTATGTGACCTACGTAATCGATGTGGTCAAACATTACATCGTGCACATTATCGTAAATCAGCGGATCTCATTATTTGTTCACAAGACTTTTTGATGGAACATTTAGCTACAAAGGAGTCACGTGAACGTGAAGGGCAATTAGCTTTATTGCCGGATGTATCAATGATCGTGCTAGACGAAGGTCATTTATTAGAATATGCTGCACAAAAAGCAATGACGTATAAAGTACAGGCGACAACTATTGTTCAATTGTTAGAGCGTTTAATGGTAGATGGTGTGCGAGAACGTACATTATATGCGATGGAAAAATTACAAGATGACCATGAGCTATTTTTTGACCAACTGCGAGACGATCTAGTCGCTTCTGAAGAAGAGCGTAAACGTATTAACAAATCGCCAAATCTATTGAAATACGGGAAACAACTTATTCAAGATGTCGAAACATTACTTGAGGAATTTGTTTTTGAATCTGAAATGTATATGATTCCGGAGTATGAATTAAATATGGCAGAGGAGTATTTAGAACAATACGAGGCTTCTTTACGTATTTTTATAGCACAGGGAGATGCAGTAGATTGGTTAGAGGAAACTGATGGGGAAGAAACGCTTGTCATTATGCCGCGTCTTATCACAGAAGTTTTAGCAGAAAAACTATTCTCTAAAAAACTTCCAATCATATTTTCTTCAGCAACTTTATCAGTGAAAAAAGATTTTTCATATATTGCCTATAGTTTAGGAATTCGTGATTATCAATCGTTTTCTGTTCCTTCTCCATTTGATTATGAAGAAGTTATGCGAATTTATTTACATGAACTTTCTCAAAAGGAGAAAACGTCGCGGGTTCAACAACTATTACGTGACGGTGAAAAAACTTTAATTTTATTTAAATCCAAACAAGCAATGTTAGATTTCAAAGCGGAACTACCTCTTATGGAACGAATGTATGTAGCGTTTGAAGGGGATCGTGAACTGTCAGGAATTGTTCGTGATTTCCAAGAAGGCACGATTAAAACATTATGCTCCTATCATTTATGGGAAGGTCTAGATTTGCCGGAGGAGGCATTAACACGGGTTATTATTTTTGATTTACCGTTCCCTCCACACGATCCATTATTTGATGCGAAACGTACATTTGCAGAAAATCCATATGAAGAAGTGGAATTACCATTTATGCAACTTCGTTTACAGCAAGGAATGGGGCGTTTAATTCGTACTTCAAACGACCGCGGAGATATCCATATTTTAATGAATGAAGAAGAGGCAAAGCAGCGTGAAACATTTGAAGATATATTAGCTGTTACCCCAGAAATAAAGTAGGAAAAAGCGAGTTTGCACCTGTTGCATTCTCGCTTTTTTTTATATATTAAAATAACTTTTTTATCGTGGGATAATGTTGGGTTTGAAAAAAGTGTTGAATATTTCTCTTTTAAGCTATATAGTTCTTTGTAATGCAATGAAATTTAATAAAATAAATTATTTTTTTTATTGAAAATAATTTTGCAAAAGGTTTATAATGATGACAAGAAATTTTAGAATAATCAAATTTAATATTTAATTATTCTGTGATAGGGGGCATGAACCTGTCGAACATTCAATCATTGTGTCGAAAATATACGAGCTTATCTGCAACAGATGTAGAGAAGTTAATAGAACTTGAAATTACATTATCGTATTACGCTGAGTTGACAGATTGTTATATGTTCATAGATTGTATGCTGGAAAACTTGCCGCATGCAATTGTTGTGGCAGAGGCATTCCCAAAAACAGAAAGAGGCTTATACGAAAAATCTGTAATTGGCAAATTTGTCTTTGAAAGCTTTGAGCCAGCAGTATTTGCTGCTTTTAAAAATAAAGAAAAATCGTCAATGACTAGAGCAATCACTCAGGAAGGCATAACGGTTGAACAAAACGTTGTCCCTCTCTTTAATGACCAACAACAAGTTATTGCTGTGTTAATCCAGGAAAAAAAGGTGGAAATGAAAACAACACCTAAAGATGATTTCAGGCAAATGCCTTTTGCATTAATTGAGCATATTGTTGAGCCGAACTCTCAACCGATTCCAGTTGTTTCTGATTTGCTAGTGGAATCGATTATTCTTACGAATCATGAAAACAAGGTCATCTATAGCAATCCTGCAGGCTACCGATTTATATTGGAGCTATCCGGACTTGAGCGTTTTGACAACGTTGCTTTGGATGAAATTTTACCTTTTTTACAGGAAATCTATGATAAAGGCGATGATGTCTTTTTCTTAGAAATTACGATTGATCGTAAATCCTTTATTGTAAAGAAAATTCCTATTCGTGATCAACTTAATAAAGTGACACTTCTCATAATTCATGATCTTACAGAGCTTAAGCTGAAAGAAAATGAATTAATGATGAAAACATTCGCTATAAGAGAGATCCACCACAGAGTGAAAAATAATTTACAAACAGTTACGAGTCTATTGCGCTTGCAAATGCGAAATGACTTGTCAGCTTCCAGTGCGAGTGCTTTTCAAGAGGCATTAAATCGTATATATAGTATTTCATCTGTTTATGAACTTATTTTAGAAAATGAGGATAACGCTGAAGAGAAAGTAGATGTTATCGCGTTATCTAAAAAGATTGGTCATAAAATGATTGGCACATTCAACACATCATCTATTCAATTAACCTTTCATCACGATAATATACAGTTATTTTGTCATTCTAAAAAAGCTGTTTCGCTCGCATTAATCATTTGTGAGCTACTGCAAAATGCACTGAAATATGCTTTTATTGGTCGTGAAGAGGGAACAATCGATATCCAATTTGAAAAAGATGCATCTTCTATTTCACTTCATATTTCTGACAACGGCGTTGGAATGCAAGAGGTGAAGGCATCGTTTGGAATGGAGATTATAACGAGGCTTGTTGAACATGATTTAGCTGGCATATTTTCAATTATCCCTAGTGAACAAGGTACACATACTCAAATCCAGTTCCCTGTAAGTGAGGAGGTATTTATCCTAAATGACTAGGAAAGTTATGATTGTCGAAGATGAGTCCCTTATTGCAATTGATTTAAAGTTTATGTTAGAGGATAATGGCTACGAAGTGGTAGCACAAGCGAATAATGGAGAATCAGCAATTGAGTTGGCTTTTACACATAAGCCGCAGTTAATCTTAATGGACATTAAAATGCCAAAGCTAGATGGTTTAAAGGCAAGTAAAATTATTGAACAGCAGCTCGGTATACCAGTGCTATTTATATCAGCTTATAGTGAAAAAGAATTGTTACTGTATATGAAGCAGGATAATATTTTAGGCTATGTAATGAAACCGTTTTCTGAGAAGAATGTCCTTCCGGCGTTGGAAGTGGCATTTCACCAGATTGATAAGTTCAACCGTTTAAACGGGGAATTGCTGCATAAACAGACAGAATTAGAAAAGCGAAAAATAATCGAACGAGCAAAAGGTTTGCTCATGAAGTCAGAGAACCTTAGTGAGGACGAAGCTTATAAAAAAATTCGAAGTGAAAGTATGCAGACTCAACAGGAAATGGCGCTTATTGCAAGGCGCATTATCAATACTTTACAAGTAAATAGTTAAAGCAAAGACGCTTTAAAGGGATTTCCTCTTTAAATGCGTCTTTTTTTTATAAATAGAAAAATATAAGGGGTGATGAGAAGGATGGCAATGATAGGAACGGTTATCGTTTATATTATTATGATTTGTGCAGTTTTAGGAGCAATTGGGGCAATTCGAGATGCTGAATATGGAATCGGTAAAGAGTTTATGAATGGTATTCATACGGTTGGACATATTTTTGTACCTGCTGCAGGGATTATGGCAGCTATACCTTACTTAACGTGGTTTATAAGTCATTTTATTAGTCCGATTTTTGAATGGATTGGTGCTGATCCAGCGATTGCGGCAACGACAATTTTAGCGTCGGACATGGGAGGCTATCAATTAGCAAATGCGTTAAAAGAGTCTTATGAAGGATGGGTCATGGCTCTAGTTGTCGGATTTATGTCAGGTGCAACAATTGTGTTCTCTATTCCAATGGGGCTTGCCATGTTAGATAAGCGAGATCATAAATATATGGCTTTAGGTATTATGGCGGGTGTTTTAACAATTCCGATTGGAGCATTTATTTCTTCTATTTTGATCGTGATGTTCAATACGGAGGTTCGTGAAGTTATTAGTACAACGGCGGCACCAACATATGTTTTTGCCATTTCTGTTTTACAAATATTAATTAATTTATTGCCTTTATTTATTTTTGTCGTGTTAATTGCGTTAGGTCTAAAACTAATTCCAAATGGCATGATCAAAGGCTTCATGATTTTTGGACGTGTGATGGATGCTGCAATCAAGCTTGTGCTAGTGTTCTCGATTGTAGAAATTTTCACAGGTATTTTTACGAAGGTTTTTGGTGCATGGGGCTTTGATCCGATCATGGCAGATAAAGTCGATCAATTCCGGGCACTTGAAACAGCTGGATACATCGGTATTATGTTAGCGGGTGCATTCCCAATGGTGTACTTAATAAGAAAATATGCATCGAAGCCTCTAGAAGCGGCAGGTGAAAAATTAGGCCTATCGTCAGTAGGGAGCGCTGGTATTTTAGCGACAATTGCTAATATTTTAGCCATGTTTACACTTGTTCGACATATGCCACCGAAAGATAAGGTCATTAACATTGCCTTTGGAGTTTGTTCAGCATTCCTTCTCGGAGATCATTTATCGTTTACAGCTAACTTCCAACCGACTATTATTTTACCGGTTATTGCTGGTAAGTTTTTAGCGGGTGTTATCGCAATTATATTTGCCTATAAGCTATCTGTTCCAACAGCTCTAAGGCTAGAACAAGAGGACCGCAAGGCGGGCATTATTAAAGAAGGAGAATATTTAGAGCAAAAGTCTTGATTAAATGAACGATGAACTTGAAAGAGGTGATGACGTGTGAGTGAAGAAAAGAAACGGTTTATTCAGGAGTTTGTGCCAGGAAAGCAGCTAACATTAAGTCATCTAATCGCAAACCCTGACCCTGATATGTTTCAAAAGCTAGGTATCCAAGAAGCAGGTGCACTTGGCATCATGACATGTACACCAAGTGAGACAGTTATTATCGCAGGGGATTTAGCAACAAAGTCAGCGAACGTAAAACTTGGGTTTTTAGATCGCTTTACCGGCAGTCTCGTAATTGTTGGCAGTGTCTCCGAGGTTGAAATGGCGATGTTAGAGATTAATCGTTTTCTATCAGAGAAGCTTGGCTATACGCCATCAAAAATAACGAAGTCATAGGATGTGCCGTATGAAAAATCGAGTAATGATCATAGGTGGTGTGCAAGCAGGGAAGTCGACATTGATGAATGCGTTATTAGGAAAAGATAGACAAGCCAATAAAACACAAGCGCTCGTTTATGATGACTGGATTGTTGATACACCCGGAGAATATATAGAAAATCCAATGTATTACAAAAACATCATGGCAACATCGCTTGAAGTCACACATGTGATTTATTTGCAGGATGCCACGTCATCAAGGAGTGTTTTTCCTCCGCAATTTAGCTTAGGAATTCCCAAAATACAAATTGGTGTTATTACAAAAATTGATGCACCTCTTGCAGATGTAGAAAGAGCGACAGCGTTATTACAAAATGTCATGACGCATGGTCCTATTGTGAAAACTTCTTCGTGGCAAAAGCTTGGTATTGAGTTTATTGCGCCACTTATTCAGCTCAATTCTGAAGAAGAAATTCGTCAGTTTGTGAAGGATCGTGATAGTCCTTATCTCATGTATTGCCAGTAGTGGCGAGAGGGGGGAGTAAGTTGAAGACAGAAAAAATTTATAGTGCAGGCATTGATATTGGAACAAGTACAACAAAAATGGTCGTCAGTAGTTTTCTGTTGAAAAACGTTGCAGGTGTAACGCATGTGCCTCGCATAGAAATTATTGAAAAAACGGTTTTACATCAAAGCCCGATTATTAAAACACCATTTATCAATAAAGAAATTATCGATATGGAAAAAATCGAGCAATTTATTTTTCAGCAATATCAATTGGCCCAAATTGCACCAGCAGATATTGCAACAGGTGCCATTATTATTACAGGCGAATCTGCAACAAAGGAAAATGCTAGCGAGGTGGTTCATGCGATTGCGGATACAGCTGGACACTTTTTAGTTGCTACCGCCGGACCCGATTTGGAAGGAATCATTGCAGCAAAGGGCGCGGGTACTTTACAACAATCAAAAAATATGGCCAAAGTTATCGCTAATATCGATATCGGTGGTGGTACAGCAAATATTGCGGTAATGCACTACGGAGAAGTAATTGGTACGTGTACATTGCATGTCGGAGGGAGACTCATAGAATTTCAGAATGGCATTGTCCAATCGATTTCACCACCCATTATGAAACTGATGGAAAAATGGTCAAAGCCATTAAAGGTGGGTGATGCAGCAGAGGATGTACGTGTCACACAACTAATCCAAGAAATGGCGGATATAGTCGCGATGACACTCAGCGGACAATTGACAGATGAACAGCATCCGTTATTGTTAGGACATTTGCCAACTTGGAATAAACCAGTTGAAGCAGTCGTTTTTTCCGGTGGTGTAGCGGCTTGTATTTATGAACAGGCATGTACAAACCGTCAATATGATGATATCGGCGAAAAATTGGCGACATACCTTTTGCAGCACGAACAGTTACAATCCTTTTTATGGCTAAAACCAGAGGAAACAGCACGGGCAACGGTGACTGGTGCAGGTACCCAAACAACTGAGATTAGTGGTGCAACGATTCAAGTAGACGCGGAAGTATTGCCTTTAAAAAATGTGCCTGTTTTCGATTGCCATATGGATACGAACAGCCAAGAATTCGACTATGCGGTAAAAACAGCGGTTGAACGAGCCAATGCTCTATTTTCTATACAGGAGAATCGCTCACCGTTTGCACTCTATTTTAGTCAGTTACCCTATTTAAGCTTCCAGGATGTCCGTGCTTTATGTGAAGCTATTTTGAAACACTTAGCGACGATAAGCTCCAAGGAACTACCAATTATCATAGTCATTCAATCAGATTATGCAAAAGTTATTGGGCAAACGATACAAGCGATTAATCAAACAGTTCCCATCATTTGCATCGATCAAATCAAAGTGGAAACAGGCGATTACATTGACATTGGAGAAGTACTGCCATCTGGAGTTGTCCCAGTCGTTGTAAAAACACTTGCTTTTCACTCAAAGTAAGGAGGATGAATGTGAATCTATCGGTGATATTTGGTGGAGAAAAATATAATTTTAAATCATTGAAGGATGTAATGGCCAAGGCCAATGAAGAAAAATCAGGAGATCAGTTAGCTGGAATTGCTGCTGAATCTGTACAACAACGAATTGCGGCAAAGGCCGTTCTAAGTGAGCTGTTAGTGAAAGATATAAGAGAAAACCCATTAGTTCCTCCCGAAGAGGATGAAGTGACACGCATTATTGAAGGAGATATTAATGAGCAAATTTATGGAGAAATTAAAAACTGGAGTATCGAGCAACTACGAGAATATATTTTATCCAATGACACAGGCGATCGGGAATTAAAACGCTTAAGCAAGGGTATGAATTCAGAAATTATTGCGTCCGTTACAAAGCTAATGTCCAACTTAGATCTCGTCCATGCTGCCAATAAAGTGGAAATACTGTCAACTTGTAATAGTACGATTGGACAAAAGGGCACACTTTCTTCAAGATTACAGCCGAATCATCCAACAGACAATATTGACGGTATTATTGCTTCATTAAAAGAGGGCCTGTCCTATGGTATAGGTGATGCGGTCATTGGGATTAACCCAGTAGATGATTCAGTTGAAAGTGTGAAAAAAGTATTGCAAGCAACAAAGGAGTTTATCAATGATTGGTCGATTCCTACACAAAACTGTGTATTAGCACATATTACAACACAGATGAAGGCTATTAAACAAGGTGCACCTGCCGATATGATTTTCCAAAGTATTGCAGGAACAGAAATTGCTAATCGCTCGTTTGGTATTTCTGCTGACCTAATAAGAGAAGCAGAGGAGCTTGTGAAAAAGCAAGGAACAGGAACTGGACCGAACTTATTCTATTTTGAAACTGGACAAGGCTCGGAGCTATCTGCTGAGGCACATATGGGTATTGACCAAGTAACACTTGAATCGCGCAATTACGGATTTGCTAGACATTTTAATCCGTATATTGTGAACACGGTAGTTGGCTTTATTGGACCTGAGTATTTATACAATAACAAACAAGTTATACGTGCAGGACTAGAAGATCACTTTATGGGCAAAATGCACGGAATTCCAATGGGCGTTGATATTTGTTACACAAACCATATTAAAGCAGACCAAAATGATGTTGAAGATTTAAGTGTTTTACTAACAGCTGCTGGTGTCAACTTTATTATAGCTGCACCAATGGGCGACGATGTCATGTTGAACTATCAGTCAATGAGCTTCCATGATGTCGCTACATTACTTCAAACGTTTGGTAAAAAACCAGCACCTGAATATCTAGCGTGGTTAGAAAAAATGGGCATTTATGAAAATGGTCGTCTATCTGCAATAGCTGGCGATTTATCTATATTTGAAAGGTAGGTGAGTCCATTGAATGAACAATTAGTATCGATGATTACACAGCTCGTAATAGAAAAGATGGGCAATCAAACGCCCGACGAACCTTCCCATGAGACGGCTGTACCAATAGAAGACCAAAAGGAAATACTTATTAAACTTCAAGCTAAGGAAACTAGTGAAGCTGATATAGTAGCAAGTCCGAGCGCAATAGAACGGTCAAATGAACCATTAATTAAACTTTATCATTCTGAATCACATAACCATGAACAATTGTACTACAGCGCAAGTAATAATGAACCAACTGACACTACGGCACCTATTACAGCTTTTAAATTTGAAGAGGATGAAGTGTCTGAAAGTGTTCAAGCTGCTAAAAAGCATACACCTGCAAGAATAGGTGTTGGGAGAGCTGGGACAAGGCCAAAAACAAAAACGTGGCTAAAGTTCCGACTCGATCATGCGGCGGCAGTAGATGCGGTGTATGGGGAAGTGACAGAAGGGCTCCTACAAAAGCTTGACGTCTTTCAAGTAACAACAAGAGTGACAGATAAGGAAGAATATATTACTAGACCTGATTTAGGTCGTCGTTTATCAGATGAATCAAAAACACTTATCCAATCGAAGTGTGCAAAAAATCCAAAGGTACAAATCATTCTATCTAACGGATTAAGTGCAAGTGCGATAGAAGAAAATGTGCAAGATGTTTATTTAGCGTTACAGCAAAGTCTCAATAATTTAAATATAGAAATAGGAACGACTTTCTATATTGATAAAGGGCGTGTAGCTCTTATGGATGAAATTGGCGAGCTTTTACAAGCAGAAGTGATTGTTTATCTAATCGGTGAGCGTCCGGGACTTGTATCAGCCGAGTCAATGAGTGCCTATATATGCTATCAACCTAGAATTGGCACAGTAGAAGCTGATCGAATGGTCGTTTCGAACATTCATAAAGGTGGTATCCCACCGTTAGAGGCTGGAGCCTATTTAGGAACAGTCGTGCAAAAAATATTGCATTACAAGGCAAGTGGAGTTGGTCTTGTGGCAAAAGAAGGTTAGGGGGACAAACAATGAATCCTCAAAAAATTATGGCAGAAATTTTGGCAATGCAAATCATTCCAAGAGTGAATAATGAATTAGCAGAGCAATTAGATTTAAAGCCATATCACAATAGCATTGGACTCGTAACTCTAACAATAGATGATGTTGGATATGTAGCGTTGGACGAAGCTACGAAAAAAGCAGATGTTGACGTTGTTTATGCAAAAAGCTTTTATGCTGGAGCTGCACACGCATCTGGGCCATTATCTGGTGAAGTCATTGGCATCATTGCTGGTAGCTCGCCTGATGAAATACGCAGTGGTTTCGATGCAATTCAGCAAAAAATCCAGTTTGATACGTATTTTGAAGCCATTCTTCAAAATGAAAACCACGCTCTTTTTGCACATACTGTAGCAAGCTGTGGTACGTATCTGGCTGAGCTAGCAAACGTTAAAGTTGGAACAGCCCTTGCTTATTTAATAGCACCGCCCCTTGAGGCTGTCGTTGGTTTAGATGCGGCATTAAAGGCGGCAGATGTAGAACTAAAGGTCTTCTTTGGTCCACCATCTGAAACCAATTTCGGTGGCGGTTTACTAAGTGGTAGCCAATCATCCTGCCAAGCTGCTGCAAATGCATTTAGAGAGGCTATTGAGAATTTAGCGAGAAATCCAGTTGTTTAGAAAGGAGGGGCTTTATGGCCACACTAGATAAAGATTTATTAGCAATTCAAGAAATGAGAGACGCCGTGAGACGTGCCAATATTGCACAGGCTGCTTACATGCAGTATTCACAGCAACAAGTAGATCATATCGTCAAGGCTGTTGCGGATGCCGCATTTAAAGAGGCAGAACGTTTGGCAAATATGGCCGTTCAGGAAACAGGAATGGGCATACCTAATCATAAAAAAATGAAAAATGAGGTAGCCTCTAGAGATGTCTATGAAGATATTAAAGATTTGAAGACTGTTGGTGTCGTTGGATTCGATCGAATGAAGAAAGTTACAGAGATTGCTAGTCCGTTTGGCGTAATCGCGGGCATTGTACCAACGACAAATCCAACATCAACAGCAATCTTTAAAACACTTATCTCATTGAAAACTAGAAATGGTCTCGTTCTAAGCCCACACCCATATGCGGTTGATTGTACAAAGGAAGCTTTAGATATTTGTAGAATAGCTGCAGAAAAAGCAGGCGCACCAGAAGGATTGCTACAATGTTTAACAATGTCTTCTATGGAAGCTACGCAGCAATTAATGAAGCACCCAGATATTCACTTAATTTTAGCGACTGGTGGCGGTGCTCTAGTAAAAGCAGCCTATAGTTCAGGCAAACCTGCATATGGTGTAGGACCAGGAAATGTCCCAGCTTACATTGAAAAATCTGCGAATATATCTAAATCTGTTCGCCAGCTTGTACAAAGTAAGTCTTTTGATAACGGCACAATTTGTGCTACAGAGCAATCAATAATCGTAGATAAAGTCATTGCAGAGCAAGTTTTAACAGAGTTAAAGAAAAACAATGCGTATATTTTGAGCGATGAAGAGAAGGTGAAGATGGAGAAGCTTATTTCTCCTGTACCAGGGAAGGTAAATCCTCAAATTGTAGGTAAGTCAGCAGCTTGCTTAGCAGATTCTATCGGAATTACCGTGCCGGAAGATACAAAAGTACTTGTTGGCATGGAAACGATGATCGGCAAGAACATTCCATTTTCACTTGAAAAACTATCACCGATATTTGCGTTATATACAGTTGAGGACAGTACAGAGGCAAAACAGGTGATGATTGATTTACTAAACATAGGTGGACGCGGACATACGTGCTCGATTCATACAGAGAATACAGCTTTAGCTGAACAGTTTTCAGTCGATTTACCAGTGTCCAGAATTGTTGTCAATACATTATCATCTATTGGCGCAGTTGGTGGAACTACTGGATTGGCACCATCCTTTACATTAGGGTGTGGTACGTTTGGTGGCAATATTACGTCCGATAACATTACAGCGAGACATTTATTAAATATTAAACGTATGGCTTATGGCATTAAAGATGTAGAAGTGCCAAAACCAGAATTTTTAGCAAAACCAGTAGTAGAGAATATCAAGGCACAAGATCCATCTTTGGATACAGCCGTAGTTCAACAAATTGTTGATCAAGTATTAAAACAAATAACATTACAAAATAAATAATTTGGAGGAATGACAAATGAGTACAGCATTAGGAATGGTAGAAACAAAAGGATTAGTAGGAGCAATTGAAGCGGCGGATGCAATGGTGAAGGCTGCTAGCGTAAATTTAGTAGGAAAAGTACATGTTGGTGGCGGTATTGTCACTGTATTAGTTCGTGGTGATGTAGGAGCAGTAAAAGCAGCTACTGATGCAGGTGCAGCAGCGGCACAACGTGTTGGAGAACTTCTATCAGTTCATGTAATCCCACGCCCACACCATGAAATAGAATTAATTTTACCAAAAGCAGAAGCTTAATTTTATTTCAGTCCGAAAAAGGCGACGGAAAGAAGAGACGAAGTGACGGAAAGAGAAGCCGAAGCGAAGGATAGAAGCCAGAGCGAAGGAATGAAGGTCCGAACCGACGGATAGAACATCATAAACGGAAGGGCAGGATGCTAGACATTGCTCGTCATCCTGCTTTATTCCCTATAACAATATAGCTAAAAAGATATAGAGGTGGCTAACTTGAATACAGCGACAAAAACATTTCCTGTGGCCATTTCAGCTCGGCATATACATGTCAGTGAAGAGGATTTACAGGCACTTTTTGGTCCGAATGCAGCGTTAACGAAGGATTTTGATCTTTCGCAGCCAGGACAGTTTGCAGCTAAAGAGCGTGTCTCTATTGAGGGACCAAAAGGTGTTCTTCACAATGTACGTGTACTAGGTCCAGTAAGAGCGGCAACACAGGTGGAAATTAGTCGAACAGATGCAATGAAATTGGGATTAACCCCTCCGTTGAGACAATCGGGTGATATCGAAAGTTCAGCTGGCATCAAATTAATCAATCAAGAAAAAGAAATAATCATCAAGCAGGGAGTTATTATTGCACAGGCACATATTCATATGACGGAAGAAGACGCATCAGTATTGGACGTACAAAATAATGAATTAGTATCTGTTGAAGTTGATAGTGAGCGACCTGTGACATTTCGTGGGGTTGTAGTACGTGTATCAAACGATTTTAGTCTAGAGATGCATATTGATACAGATGAAGCGAATGCGGGCTTTATTGAACAGCAAGCACAAGGAAGAATTATCAGATCATTGACATAAGGAGGAGGTTAGATGCAGGAAAATTTAATCCAAAAAATTGTTGAAGAAGTATTACAGCAAGTTTTAAAAGATCAGCCTTCCTCTCAACATGACGGAAAAATCCCTATTGGTGTATCAGCACGACATGTACATCTTGCTCAAGCGGAAGTGGAGCAGCTTTTTGGTGAGAATTATCAATTAACACCGAAGTTTGAGCTTTCACAGCCAGGACAGTTTGCTGCTGAGGAAACAGTTGTTATTGCTGGTCCAAAGGGTTCTATCGAGCGGGTACGCATTTTAGGTCCAGCACGTTCATTATCTCAAGTAGAAATTAGCTGGACAGACGCGATGAAATTAGGGGTTAAGCCACCTTTAAGGGTATCAGGAGATATAAAAGGCTCTAGCCCCGTTACACTTATTGGTCCAAAGGGCAGTGTCGTGCTAAATGAGGGACTGATTATTGCACAAGCACATATTCATATGTCGCCGACTGACAGTGCTCGGTTCCAAGTAGTGGACGGACAATCGGTACAAATTAAAGTAGAAGGTATAAGACCGATTATTTTATCAAATGTAATGATTCGCGTTTCAGAGCGTTATCGATTGGAGATGCATATCGATACAGATGAGGCAAATGCCGGTTTAATCCAACAAGGTGCATTTGCGGAAATTGTCAATGCTCAAGCTAAGGAACAAATGAATGTCAAAGAACTTGCACCAGTCGTAAGTCAGGCTGAAAAACCAGTAAGCTATCAATTTGAAAAGAAACTACTTTCCCAAGTAGAAGTGCTTGAAATAGAGGCACAGGAAATTGTGGTTCCTAAAAAAACAATTGTGACAGCATTGGCGTATGACAAAATACGAGAGCTGAATAAGACGTTAACAATTCGCTCTGAGTAATTTTAGTATAATCCATGCAAGATAAAGAGGGTGAAGTTCATGCAGATGGGACGAGTGATAGGTAGTGTATGGGCAACACGCAAAGAAGAAGGTTTGAATGGCTTAAAATTATTAATTATTCAACCTATCGATTCCAATCAACAGCCAATTCGTACAGAAATTGTAGCAGCTGACCGTATCGGGGCAGGAATTGGAGATGATGTACTCATTACAAGTGGTGGATCATCCCGTTATATTATGAAAGAAAATCCGTTACCTATCGATGCGGTCGTTATAGGTATTATTGATTCTACAGAAGTAATGCGAGGTGAAGAGAATGAGTAGCGCTATTGGAATGATTGAAACAAAAGGATTAGTAGGCTCTTACGAAGCTGCTGATGCGATGATTAAGTCATCAGATGTAACTATCGTCAAGCAAGAGTTCGTCGATGGTGGGATTGTGACTGTAGTCGTAAAAGGTGATGTTGGTTCTGTCCAGGCAGCAGTAGAAGCTGGAAAAGCCGCTGCAATGCGTGTTGGAGAACTATTAGGCGCTCACGTAATTCCGCGGCCAGATGAAGATGTTTTTCAAATGATTAAAGGACCAGAAGCACCAAAGAAAAAGCCGGCATCAACTCCAACATCGACGCGTGCTAAAAAAACGACGGAAACAACAGCTACTGAAAATCGAGGTGAGGCTTAATGACATTTCGAAAAAGTAAAATCGCTGTTATTGGAGCTGGTCATACTGGTGCAACTTTAAGCTTATTTTTAGCCCAAAAAGAGCTAGGCGATGTTGTCCTGTTAGATATTCCAGAAGCGGAGAATCCGACAAAAGGAAAGGCGCTGGATTTATTACAAGCAGGACCAATCGAAAAATTTAATGTTTCTATTAAAGGAACGAGCAATTATGAGGATATAGCTGGAGCAAATATTGTCATTATTACAGCTGGTATTCCTCGTAAACCAGGCATGAGCCGAGATGATTTAGTGACGACGAATGCAAAAATTATTCAACAAGTATCTAGACAAATAAAACATTATGCTCCGAACAGCATAGTCCTTATATTAAGCAATCCAGTCGATGCCATGACATATGTTTGCTATAAGGAAACAGGCTTCCCAAAAAATCGTATCATCGGTCAATCAGGTGTGTTAGATACAGCGCGTTTTAATACATTTGTAGCACAAGAACTGCAAATTGCACCAGAGGATGTATCAGGATTCGTCTTAGGTGGACATGGCGACGAAATGGTCCCTTTAATTCGATATTCCTATGCTGGAGGTATCCCATTAGAAAAACTGATTCCTCAAGACAGACTACAGCAAATCGTAGAACGTACACGTAAAGGTGGCGGAGAAATTGTTGGTTTGTTAGGCAATGGTAGTGCTTATTATGCGCCAGCCGCTGCATGTGCACAGATGGTTGAAATCATCATGAAAGATCAACGTAAAATAATTCCTTCTATCGCCCTTTTAGAAGGAGAGTACGGTTACCACGAATTATTTTTAGGTGTACCGACAATATTAGGTGGCAATGGCATTGAATCAGTTATTGAATTGCACCTGACAAATGAAGAAAAAGCGGCGCTCCATCAATCGGCAGAAGCCGTTAAACAAGTAATAACACTTTGTCAAAACATTTAACTTCTTTGATATGTAGGATCCCCAACTATGTATCTGTTGTTATAAAATTTAGCTCGTAAAAATGTTTGATTGGAAACCGAACATTGTACTTAAAAGCTAGTTAAAATTCCCCCGTATTTATATAGAATAAGAAGCTCTCTTTGATCGTGAAAACGACGAGGAGAGCTTCTGTTTGTTAAGGCCCCCCTAGCTAGCTATAAGAATAAATTATGCGGGCACAATTCAAAATCTGGGCGTATTGTTTATCTGAAGCGATAGTTTTAACTTCTTTCAGCAAATGTTTTCTGTAGCGAAAGCTAATTGATTTATCCCAAGGGGAAATTGATCGTTGACTTTGACCTAAGGGGAAGGTGTATAAATGAATTGTAGCAAGTAACAAATCTATAAGTGAGGTGGTTTTGTGCTAACAATTGGAGAATTTTCGAAGATATGTGGTGTCTCGACAAAAACACTTCGATATTACGATGAAATTGGATTAATTAACCCAGATGAGATAAATGCTGAAAGCGGTTATAGGTATTATTCCATCGAACAACTAAAAAGGATGCTCTATATCAATCGGTTAAAATCGTATCATTTTTCTCTTGAAGAAATTAAAACTATGCTGGAAATAGAAGAGGATCAATCCGAAGAAATGCTTTGTTCGGCGCTTAACCATAAGAGAAATGAGATGCAAGAAAAACTAAAGGCTTTTGAATATCTTATAAAACAACTAAGTCATGATATTGCAAACTTAGAAAAGGGGATAGCGATCATGTCGTACCTTGACGCTATCGAAGTACAGTTGGTTGAAACAAAGCCGATGAATATCCTTCATAAGCGACTCATAATGAGCAGTGATGACTATGCATCGGGATATGGTAACCATTTTAGCAAGCTATATGAAAAGATTGCGACGGAGCAGCTCACTTTACTTGGTAAGCCGATGACGATTTACCACAGCCCTGAATTTAATCCTACTGGTAATGATACTGAGTTCGCTATTCCAATAGTTGAGTCTGTCAAAGGAACGAGAGATTTGCCTGGAAGTCTCTGTGCTAAATCTGTTTTAAAGGGGGCATATCCAGAATTAACATCTGTCTATGCTAATTTAATGAAGTGGATCGAAAACGAGGGTTATGAATTGATATTGCCGCCATATGAAATATATGTAACAGATCCACGTCAAGTAAACTCCCCTGAGGATTACATTACGGAGGTATATTTTCCTGTAAAGAAAAAATGACAAAATAACCATTAGGAGGTTCCTATGCAAACAACAATAAATTGGCACACGGTAAAGGCTGAAAGCATATATATGAACAATGAAAAGCTTTCCAAGCTAGAGCACACGATAAAAAGTGATTATAACAATATAAATGGTATTGTAATAATTAGAAATGGTAATTTAGCATATGAAAAATATTTTAATGGGAAAAGTCCTGATGATTGTCACCACGTAGCATCTGTAACCAAAAGTGTACTATCTGCACTTATAGGCATCGCTATCGATAAAGGATATATTAAAAGTGTTGAAGAAAAGGTGATAGATTTTTTCCCTAAATATATTTCTGATGCTAATAAGCAGAAACAACAGATTACTATACGACATCTTCTCACGATGACAGTCCCTTATCCATATGAGGATTGGCATGAGCCGCTAGATATTCTATGTCAACAGCAGGATTGGATAAAATATACACTTGATATTATAGGTGAAAAGGGGGAATTAGGCGCTTTTAAATACTCCACAGCTGGAGCACATTTACTGTCAGCTATTCTTACTAAAAGTACTGGCAAGAGTGCACGAGCGTTCGCTAATGAACATTTGTTTAAACCGCTTGGCATGAAAGAAATTCCTAACAATAAAATGAACGCTTATGGGTTTGATGATTTATTCGGGAAAAACGTTAAGGGGTGGGTACATGATCCAAACGGACAATCGACAGGTGGATGGGGACTCACATTAACTACTCGTGATATGGCACGATTTGGCTACCTTTATTTAAACAATGGCGTTTGGGATAATAAAAGGGTTCTCTCAGAGACATGGATTCGTGATTCAAAAGAGATGAACTCTAATAATTACGGTTATTTATGGTGGCTACGACAAGAAGACGGACTTTCTACATATTCAGCTATAGGGGATGGAGGCAATATGATCTGTTGTATACCAAAAATGAATATGGTTGTGGCAATTAGTTCAGAATTCATCGTGAATCCACGAGATAGATGGCCGTTAATTAAAGAGTATATAATTCCAGCAGTATTATAATATTTATGTTTTACATAAAAGAAGGTAAATGAGTTATCAAAATAACAACTACTTATACCCAATTTTACATTTAAGTTGATCCTCTCCGAGTAGAAATGAAAAGATGGCAAAAGTCTTTTACATTCCTAATTGGGGAGGTTTTTTTATGAGAGAATAAAGTCTTTTTAAGGTACTTCTTTGAAATTACATCTACAAGAGGATAGTAGTTTAAAAAAATGGACTATTATTATTATCTTTTAAAATATACTTTTATTAAGAATTTATTTTTAAATAAAGAGAGGGTAAAAAATGAGTAGCTACTTGGTTATCCTTTTAGTCATTATTCTTCTTATGTTAAGGGAGAAAAAAGTTAGACCAACTCGAATGTGGATAATACCAATTTTGTTAATTTGGATAACGAGTACTTCTATTTTAAGTTCAGATAATTTAACGCCGAAAAGCTTTATCTTGTACTTCATTTGTTTAACAATTGGCATAGGTATCGGGATATGGAGAGGAAAATTAGAAAAAATTCGTGTTAATCATGAAAGAGGAGTCGTAACTACACAAAGTTCTGTCGCTGGAGTTATTTTATTTCTTGGCATTCTTCTTTTACGAGTACTTGCAGCAAAATGGGGGAAAGAGCATGCTGTCATATCATTAACGAATGCTCTTATGTTTATACCGCTTGGTAGTGTATGTGCCCGTCGGATTATTATTTATATGAGATACAAACAACTTACTAGATGAAAAAAATATGGATTTTAAAATGTTTCTTTTCGCAACACCGGTAGCGTGAACTTCTCCAACAAATGGCTATCCAATATACTTCACGTTGTGAAAGCACCGTGAAGACGCTTCTTAATCGCATTCTACAAAAAAATGATGTAGAGGATCGAACGCAAGCAGTTGTACGAAAGGTATAATAAATTATAGAATTTAATCAACTACTATGCGATAAAAAATACTATAAAGTCCATAATATACAAAATATTCGAAAATATGATAAAATAGTAGCGTGAAAAGGAGGATGAAGTATGACTGTTCAACAATTTACTGATTATGTGAAAAAAATGCAGCACTACGGAGAAGCACTTAGTGTGATTTATTGGGATATGCGGACGGGCGCACCTAAGAAGGGGTTAACTCAACGTTCAGAGGTAGTTGGAACATTATCAGCTTCCTTATTTGAAATGCAAACTAGTGAAGAGTTAGGGAAATTACTAACGGATCTAGAGGGACAAAAGGCAGATCTCGATTATGTTACACTGCGTTTAGTAGAGAAAGTACGGAAAGATTATGATCAAAATAAAAAAATTCCAGCTAATGAATATAAGGAATTTGTCATTCTACAATCTAAAGCGGAAACAGCGTGGGAAGAAGCAAAAGCGACGAATAATTTTGCTTTATTCCTACCTTATTTAGAGGAAATAATTAGTTGGCAGAAGAAATTCATTCAATATTGGGGTATTAAAAACGGTTCTCCGTACAATACATTACTAGATTTATATGAACCGGAAATGACGACTGATGTTTTAGATCAAGTTTTTGGTGAATTACGTGAAACAATCGTTTCTCTTGTGCAAAAAATTGCAGATTCACCAAATAAACCAGATACAAGCATATTATTTAAGCATTTCCCTCGTGAATCTCAACGTGCATTATCATTGGAAATGCTAACACAACTTGGCTATGATTTTGATGCAGGTCGCTTAGACGAAAGTGTGCATCCATTTATGATTGGCTTAAATCATGGAGATAATCGTATTACAACGAAATATGATGAAAATGATTTCCGCTCAGCAATTTTTGGAACAATCCATGAGTGTGGACATGCCATGTACGAACAAAATATCGATGTGAAACTTGATGGTTTACCGTTAGCAACGGGTACATCTATGGGAATACATGAATCCCAATCTTTATTTTATGAGAATTTTGTAGGTAGGAACGAAAAGTTCTGGGAGCATAACTACGAGCGACTTCAAAAGTATTCACCTGAGCAATTTGGTGATGTAGCATTAGCTGATTTCCTGCGAGCAATTAATATGGTGGAACCATCGTTTATTCGCATTGAAGCAGATGAGTTAACATATCCACTACATATTATGATTCGTTATGAAATTGAACGTGACTTATTCAACGGTGATCTTCAAGCGAAGGATCTTCCGCAAGTATGGAATGATAAATATGAGGAATATTTAGGCATTCGTCCTGAAACAGATGCAAAAGGGGTACTACAAGATATGCACTGGTCAGGGGGCATGTTTGGTTATTTCCCATCCTATGCTTTAGGAATGATTTACGCTGCACAATGGAAGCATGCAATGGATAAAGATATTCCAAACTTTGATGAGCTGTTAGAAAAAGGAGAGCTTCTTCCAATTCGTGGGTGGTTAACAGACAAAGTCCATCAATACGGTGCGTTGAAGAAGCCGTTCGAATTGTTACAAGAGGCAACAGGGGAAGGCTTAAACGCCAAATATTTAGCAAACTATTTACAAGAAAAATATACGAAGCTGTATCAGCTTTAAAGGTCAAAGCGATTTCTCTACTACTATAGAGAAATCGCTTTTCATATTCAAATGACCCACTTCTTTCCAAAAGAAAATGCTGAATCCTATATCGTATATAAACTTGATTAGAACTGATATAATACAAAATGATTATTTAAACATCCCCTATCAAGATACATATTGATAGTTAAAAATAGTAGGGATTCACAAATACGGAGGTATGAAAGTGGCAAAGAATACAAGTAAAATAGGTGTAGTAATCGCTGGGCTATTATTAGCGATTTTAATGGCTGCAATGGATAATACAATTGTAGCAACGGCAATCAGTACAATTGTCGGAGATCTTGGTGGATATGACAAACTTGTCTGGGTGACATCAGCTTATATGATCGCGTCGGTTGCAGGTATGCCGATTTTCGGGAAATTATCCGATATGTATGGTCGTAAAAGATTTTTTATTTTCGGTTTAGTTGTATTTTTAATCGGTTCGGCGCTAGCCGGTACAGCAAACTCAATCATTCAGCTTAGTATTTACCGTGCAATTCAAGGTATTGGCGGTGGTGCATTAATGCCAATCGCATTCACAATTATGTTTGATGTAGTGTCTCCAGATAAACGCGGTAAAATGGGAGGCTTATTCGGGGCAGTATTTGGTCTATCGAGTATCTTTGGTCCGCTTCTTGGAGCCTATTTAACAGATTATGTTCATTGGTCTTGGATTTTCTATATTAATTTACCACTGGGGCTAATTGCTTTTGTGTTAGTTACAAAATTTTACAATGAATCTGTTGTACATGCGAAGCAAAAAATTGACTACTTTGGCGCAGTTACTTTAGTTAGTGCAGTAGTTAGTTTAATGTTTGCTCTTGAGCTAGGCGGTAAAGAATATGCTTGGGGTTCCGCAATGATTCTTGGATTATTCACTCTATTTGGAGTGCTTCTTATTAGCTTTATCTTAATAGAACTACGTGTAGAAGAGCCTATTATTTCCTTTAAAATGTTCAAAAATCGTCTTTATGCAACGAGTAATGTCATTTCAATATTTGCTGGTGCTGCTTACATTACAGCTGCCATCTACATTCCAATTTTTGTTCAAGGCGTACTTGGAGGCTCGGCAACGAACTCAGGTCTTATTTTACTTCCGATGATGGTCGGTTCGGTTGTAACCGCATCTGGGGGTGGAGCTCTCCTCACGAAATTTAAGTATCGAACGATTATGTTACCGACTTTAACTCTATTCGTTGTTGGAATTACCTTGCTTTCAACATTGACAACTGAAACGTCACACTTTATGGTAACAATCTTTATGATACTCGTTGGTCTTGGCATTGGCTCGTCTTTCTCTGTTTTGAGCAATGCTGTTATTCATGGTCTTAGTATGAGACAACGTGGCTCGGCTAACTCAACGCTAAACTTCAATCGAGAACTTGGAATGACATTAGGAATTACAGTGTTTGGGATTATTCAAAACCATATTTTCTCAAATAAATTAACGTCCGCGTTTAGTGGTCAAGCACATAATGGTATGGATTTAAGTGATCCTAGTGTAATCCTAACATCTGAAACTCGAAACGTCATTCCTGTAGAGGTTCTCGATAAAATGCAAGAAGCACTTACTATTTCAGTTGCTCATACTTTTGCTTGGGCGATAATCCCAGCTGCTATTGCGTTAATTATGGCATTTGCTATGGGTAGAGAGCAATTCGACCCTGCTTCTGAAATGGAAACGTACAATCGCGAGGCATCACATTAATATATGAGCCTGTGTTTCACAAATTATCAAAATGCGGCCTCTCCTCAATTAAAACTGTTATAATACGAAACGTATATTTTAAAACATTTCAAATTCGAAATAACAATAAAAATTGAGGTAGTCATATGAAAAAGCAGTTGAGATTGCGCAATTTACGCATACAAAAATAGAAAAAGAGAGCTCGCTAAAAAATATTTTTTAAAAATGATCGGTAGGCAAAAGAGAGACATTATGCAAATTTTGCAGATACCTTTACTAAGAGGCAAGGACAAACCATTCCTCTGATACCAAAAAAGCTGGTGAAGTTTTACGGAATGTAAAATTTCACCAGCTTTGTATTTTTCGTAATAAAATTTCAAACCGTTTATACGAAGTGCGGGTTGTCCTGCCTATCATCCACGTATGGTGCTTGAACTGATTTTATGCGCCTATACGCAAGTGAAAGAAGCTTTCAGAAGAAATAAAGAACACCATTTATGTCAACGCAAAATTGAAGTGGAACCAGTTTTTGGAGTCTTGAAGGCTAATTTGCATTTCACTCGATTTTCTCTCTGAGGAAAATTGAAAGTAGAAAACGAAATAGGTCTTGCATGTATTTATAGCTGTAAATAATTTGAGAAAATTAACGGCTATTCACTAAGAAGTGTAAGCTAAAATAGAGAGAAATCAAAAAAAGTGAAATTAAGCACACTCAATTTCACTTTTTTAATATTAGAAGCTAGTTTTGTTCCAACCTCTTTTTATGAAGATATAAAACATTATTACCAAAGCTTATAGCCTTTAGAGCCAGGTGGAGAATTAGAAATAATATCGATAATTGGAATAGTATAAGCAAATAAAATTAATGCTACTAAAATAATTAGCCATACTTTAAAGTTCTCTAAAATAGCTGGTGTCGTACCACCGTTTTCATGGACCTCACCAACTGGGAATTCTTCTTCGCCTTTTGGTGCAAACCATGCTAATTTCACCACAATATAAATAATGATTAAAATAGCGATGAACAGAATTGTACCACCAACAGCTTGAGCGATTTGATATGGAATCCAGTCATAGGCTTGTTGAGCACCGCCATACTCGGAATAATCAGAGCGACGAGGTGCACCAATCAGACCAGCGATATGCATAGCAGAAGACATAATCGTCATACCGACCGCCCATAAAATAGCTGTAAAATTACCAAGATTGTTTAAAGATTTAGTCAGTGTACGACCTGTTAAATGTGGAATTAACCAAAACGCCGCACTGAAATAAGTTAAAACGACTGCTGTTGCAATTGTTAAATGGAAATGCCCTGTAACCCAAATAGTATTATGGATTAATTGGTTCATTTGGTAAGAAGCATTGACGATACCGCCTGCACCACCAGGAATAAATGCTACCATACCGATAAATGGAATGAAGAAACGAGAATCTTTCCATGGTAATTTTTTAAACCAGCCGAAAAGGCCTTTCCCCCCTAATTCACGCCCTCGTAATTCAAACATTGAAAACATCGAGAAGGCAGTCATTAAGGATGGTACGATTACAGCAAATGTTAAAATGACTTGAATGAATTTCCATGTACTAGCAATACCAGGCTCTGTTAATTGGTGATGGATCCCAACTGGTACAGAGAAAATTAAGAACAGCATAAATGATAATCTTGCTAAAGAATCAGAGAAAATTTTTCCGCCAATAACCTTTGGAATAACGACATACCAAACCATGTAAGCTGGTAATAACCAGAAGTACACAAGAGCATGACCGAAATACCAGAATAATGTACGTGATAGTGCAACGTCAACGCGTTCGATGAAACCTAAGGACCACGGAAGTAGCTGGAATAAAACGGAGACAGCTACACCTAAAGTTGCTACAAACCACATTAAATTATTGACAACAACCATAAATGATAATAATGGGCTACGCTCTCCGCTTCCTTTGTTTTCTTTACGCCACTGTGCATATCGTAAAATTTGACCTGCGCCGCCAACCCAAGAACCAACCACGACTAGTGTAAGGCCTAAATAGAATATCCAGTGAGCTTGCAGTGGAGCATAGAACGTATATAAAACAGTTGCTTTGTTCAGTAGAACCATTACTGCAGCTGCTGCCGTACCGATAGTCATTAACCAGAAGCCGATCCAACCAAGGCGACGTTGTCCGCCTGAGAAAGTCCCCGATGTACGGCTAACACTGGCAATTTGGAAACCAAAAATAAAGAACGTTGTTAAAATAAGACCGAGTAATACACCGTGTACAGTTAAAACTTGATAATAACCAATGCCTGCTGGTAATGTAAATTGACCAGAACGAACGAAAACCTGTAATAAACCTGCAAGACCCCCTAATAATAATGCGATGAATGCCACGTATATATGTGCCATTGCTAGCTTCGCATCACGACGATCCACTTTTGTCAAATTATTGTTGAGACTCATTTGGATCCACCACCTTTAGCATAGAGTGCATCATCGTATGTCCTGTACCACAGTATTCATTACATACAATTAAAAACTCTCCTACTTTATTTACTTCTGTCACATATTCAGAAATGTATCCAGGTTCAAGCATCATATTAATATTTGTACCTGCAACTTCAAAACCGTGCATGACATCCGCACTTGTTGCGATAAATTTCACCTTAGCTCCTAGAGGGACCTCTATTTCTGGCGGATTGTAATTAAATGCTGATGCTAAAACAACCACTTCATAGTCCCAATCCTTACCTTCAACTTTGTGAACACCAGGATTATCGAAGGGAGGGAATTCATTTACTTTCTCATAATCTAGTGTTTTTTTACCATTGTTCGGATGTGAGCCTTGATGAAATGCACCGATGCCGAGAATGATAAGGAATGCTACTAAAGTAGTAACTCCAAACACAAGCCAGTATTTCTCATACTTATGTAAGTGCATATGTCTCTGTCCTTTCTTATTCTTAATAGAATCAATTATGCCTCGGCATAATTGCGTCCGGAATCAGCTTTGTGCTTAGGCCTGCACGAGGGCCGACACGATGTCGGTCATTTCGGTAATGCCACAGGACGTGGCGTTTTTACCGATGCAGGTCAGTTAGCCGTTATCGCATGGATGCGATGATCTTAGGCTAACATCCTGTATTGAACTCCTTTCTGATTCCATGACATCCGCCGGAGGCTTTAGGCCAACATAAAGTTGGTCACTCAGTCGTTGCCACAGGACGTGGCGTTATTAGACTGAGTTCCTCTATTTCAGTGGGTGTTTGGACACCCGTTGAAAGAAGTTAAAAACGATTGATGAACAAATCGAAGCAGTACACCCAAAGTAAGATAATAATGATTCCTACTCCAAATACCGCATAGAGTGAACCATTTAAATTTTCATCTGACTTTTTTTTATTTGCCATTTTTGCTCCTCCTTCGCTTTTAGTTTGTCTTTCTTATTGCCATGATATATAAATAAAATTCTTTTTGATGTGAAAAAAATCACACATCTTGACGAATAATGTGAAAAAAATGTGAAAAATTGAGGGTGGAATAAAAAAAAGCCACCTCTATAGTCATTGAGATGGCCGCATTTTGGTTGAAAATGAAGTGATTATTATTGAAATCTATTATTTTTCAAGAAATTTTACTATATGAAATTTAGACTTGAGCCTTAGGGGGCATTCACCGTTTATTAAAGAGAATGATAAGGCGTAATCATAAATGTTTGATGTGTAGGCATAGGATGTATAAATTGAACCAGTTCGATATTCTAGAACTTTATTCTTCTTCAATTGTTAAAAGAACTGTCAGTGGACCGACGCTTGGAATTGTGACAGGGAGTATAAAGGCCTTTTCAAAGCCGTATAATTTTGTGTTACCAACCATCACCGTTGGCGGTGTGATATCAATTTCTAAGCTTTCTTGTCCGACGGTAGTACATAGATTTCCGGCAATCATATTGCCAAATTCCCCTGTAAAGGATTCCAACATTTCCCCTTCGAGAGGCATACCAAACATCGTATTGCCGATGCCACTAAATGTTTCTGGAGACGAATCAATGATTACTCGGCCCTTTAAATCACCTATTAAACCAATTAAAACACCCATTTGCTGTTGTTGAAATGGTTCAGAAATAATACTCGGCGTTTTCACGTCTATCTCCATAGGTAGGATCGATTTTAAAGCGTGGATTGTCCCATTTAAAATAGTTTGAAAGTACTTCGAATTACTCATTTTTACCGCATCCTTTTTCCGACTTTTCTACATCTTACCATGTTAAATGGGTAAGATGAAAGTATGTCTTGACGAATTAATGGGAAATTTATATTATATTATTGAGAATGATTTTCAAAATCATTGAATGGACGATTTTATAAAAAAAGGAGCGGTCAGCGATGACATTCGTATTGATTGGAACGGCAGTGGTTATCTATATTGGAGTAGGGAAACACGTTATGAAACAGGCGACTGCGCATTTAAAATAAGAGAATAAACAATAACGACAATATTTTTACAAGTAGAGCATGGTCTAAGCAATTTAAAGATCATGCTTTTTTTTACGAAAATATTTATCTTACATACTTTCGAGGGAATAAAGAGGATAATTATTTGTTTTTTTCTGAAAAATGTTGAAAATGAGAATTGGTTTTTTATAGACTGGTTACGAGGCTATTAATAAGACATTAACATCATACAATGTTTATTAGTTGCTAATGATCGTTCTGGCTACTGTAGTATCAAAAAATAAAAATGGATAGGCAATCAAGCGATGTCCTATAGAAAATTAGGTGAAGAAAATGACGAAGATATTATTAACAGGGTTTGTGCCATTTCTTGACTATAAAATAAATCCAACGATGCAAATTGTAGAAAAATTAAATGGGGAAAAGATGGATGGCTATGAAATTGTAGGACGCATTTTGTCTGTAGATTTTCAGCAATCCGCTCAGCAGCTGAAACAATATATTGCTGAGATTAAGCCACAAATCATTATTTCATTAGGATTAGCTGGAGGCCGATTTAAAATAACGCCAGAGCGAATTGCGATTAATATTAAAGATGGGGAAGCAGATAATGAAGGTTATACACCAGTAGATGAGAGCATTTATGATGATGGTGTAGATGCCTATATCACGAATCTACCTATTAGAAATATGGTAAATCGATTATGCAAAGAAGGATATCCAGCGGAGATTTCAAATACGGCAGGTACCTATTTATGTAATAACATTATGTATGAAGGGGTTGTTTACGCGAAGCAACATAAAGAGGTACGTGCTGGATTTATTCATATTCCTGCGTCATTTGATTTGGCGATTCAACATGGAAAAATACCGGGATGGAATATCCAAGATTTAATCACGTGTATTAGGCTCTGTATCGAGGAGACAGTTCGTTCAGAAAATGATTGATTTTCCTCAAACGATGAGGATAAATCCATGACGGTATTGATATAAAGATTAACGTAGCCACTAGGATTAAAAATGATAAATTCGGTTGCTTGGTTCCCATTATCATTCCAAAATTGGCTAGCTGATAGAGTCGCCCCAATAGTCAAATCAATATCCAATGTAACAATATTGAAATATCTATTTACTGTTGGAATAATATTTCTACTAGGTTCAACGACTGGGGGAGGGTCTTTCAAAGGAATGTTTCTAGCTTTTATACGTGGCCAAATAAACCGATCTTCACATTCACATTCTTGCTCGATTTTTCGGTGGTTCCTAAAGTTCACCATAAGTTTATCACTCCATTTAACTACGTACTTATCTATTCACTTTTATATTTACAATCGCACACCAATCTTTTTTTCTTACTTTAAAATATGAAGAAAACTATTAGTTGAATAGTTTCACATCCATTTTTGCAATAGAAATTAGTAGTTAGAAAAATAATGACCATAACGTGTGATTAATTTCTGTTCAGGCTGGGCGTTATCCTGGTATAAGGTTTTAAGAAACATCATTACCTAGTAATAATGAGCCTATAATGCTTTAATTTAATAAATAAACAGGACGATATGGATGAATATGGCGTCTAAAATCCTGATATATATGCTTTTAATAGTAAATTAGTGTTATACTTTGCTTGTCGAATAAGGTAGAATATTAATTATGACTATCTTCATTCATAAAAACTGCTTCCTCTGAAGTGGTAAGATGAATGCGCATATAGTTCCTTTCCAAACATCACTGAATGAAGATATTGCCTCCGGCGGATGTCACGGATTTTTAAAGGAGTGAATTGTGCTCGCACAATTCGAAATCCGGACGCAATTACGCCAAGGCGAAATTGATTAATATGAATAAAGGGGTTACTGGTTTTTATGAAAGATTTTGAACAACAATTGGAGGCGCTTTTAAAGCAAGCTTCGTTACAATACATAATTTATCAGCATAATGGTGATACAGAGCGTATGGATAAGACATCACTTTTTGCACGTAAAATACAGCAAAAAGAATATGTTATTGGCTTTGCAGGCCATTTCTCTGCTGGTAAATCGAGTATGATTAACGCACTATCTGGTGAAGATTTACTTGCGGCAAGCCCTATTCCAACGAGTGCAAATATCGTCAAAGTCCATAAATCTGAAGAAGACTTTGCAATTGTCTATATGCATAATGAAAAGCCTGTAAAATTCGAAGTGGGCTATGATTTTAAAACAGTTAAAGAGCTAAGTAAAAATGGGGACCTAGTGTCACAAATTGAAATTGGTCATAGTACATCGACATTACCACTAGGTGTCACTGTTATGGATACGCCAGGAGTTGACTCGACAGATGATGCACACCGTATGTCAACAGAGTCTGCTCTTCATATTGCTGATATCGTATTTTATACAATGGACTACAATCACGTGCAATCGGAATTGAATTTTCAATTTACAAAGCAATTAATGAAGTACAATCCAAACGTTTATTTAATCGTTAACATGATTGATAAGCATAAGGAAAATGAATTAAGCTTCGAGGAATTTAAAGCAACTGTTCACAATTCCTTTGCAGCTTGGGGCGTAGTACCAAAAGGCGTATTTTTTACTTCATTAAGAGAGCCGGAGCACCCTAATAACGATTTTACGGTCGTAAAGAAAATCGTTATGGATAGTATGAATGATTGGCAGGAGCAGCTTGTACAAACTGCATCAAATACATTGCGTTTATTACAAAGTGAGCATGACAATTATTTAACGGAAGAAAGACAGGATCGTTTAGACATTGATGAAGATGTATTAAGTGCCGATGACTGGGCAAACCATAAGGATATTTTAGAGCAGTACAATAAGCTAAATCGTCAAGTTGAACTGTTCTCAGTTGAGGCATGGAATGAAATGTTCGAAGAGCAACGTAAAGAACTTCTTGCGAATGCAGCTATTATGCCAGCAGATTTACGCGATAAATTACGTCTTTATTTAGAAAGTCAGCAGGAAGGTTTCAAGGTAGGGGGCTTATTTACTGCTAAGAAAAAAACAGAGGAAGAGCGTAACCGCCGTAAAGAGGATGCCTATAGTGCCTATCAAAATGTTGTTCATGCACAGATTACTGGACATTTAAAAGGGCTAATGAAAAAGGTGATAAAGGATGTTGGTGCGTTAAATGAAGAACGTGCTACAGCTATTGATGCCTACGCCTTTGATTTACCGTTCTCCCTTATTGAGCAGCAAGTACAAGTTGGCGCAATTTTAACAGGAGATGCTGTGTTGAATTTTGCCAACCGTGTGGCAGAAGCGACTAAGCGCTACTACATCCAGGAAACTGATAAGTGGAAAGATGCGCAAGCAACAACTTTAGAAGCAGTAGCTACAGAAACGGCTGCTCCATCTAAATTAAAAATGGCTGGGATGCAAGAGAAGGTTGATGCCATTCAAGCAGTGCTTGAAATCGAGGGCTATCAGCAATATAGTGCAAGTATTATGCATCAGGCAAGCAATGAAATACGTAAAATAGCAAATCAACAGCTGACAAATTGGGAGCATGCATTTAAGCAAGATTTAGCAGATATTCGATTATTTGACGAATCGATGTTAAAGCCAAAAGAGGAAGCGTTAATGGAGGAAGAGGCACAGCAAGCAGTTAGTGCAACAAGTCTTCCTATTGAAGGTGTAGTGAAGCGTGCACTTCACACGGCAACTGCTGTAAAAGATGTACAAGGCTTTGCGGAAGTAGCAACTTACTTAGAAAATAAAGTAGAACGCTTACAGAAAAAGGATTTCACAATCGCGCTTTTCGGTGCATTTAGTGCAGGGAAATCTTCGTTCTCTAATGCGTTAATGGGTGCCAAGGTTTTACCTGTGTCACCAAACCCGACAACAGCGGCTATTAATAAAATTCGTCCTGTTTCACCAGATCATCCGCATGAAACAGCAGATGTCCAATTAAAAACAGCTGACCAAATGCTAGAAGATATTCAAGCTTCATATGCAGCGATTGGTTTATCGGTTTCTTCTTTAGAAGAAGCATTCAATCGTGCAGATGAGGGACTTGCGGTGCAACTATCTGACGAACGCTTAAATGTGCATAAATCATTTATTCGCGCATATAAAGAAGGGTTCCCAACATTTAAGTCTGAGCTTGGAAAAGTATTACGTGTAAACCGTGAAGAGTTCGAAAAATTTGTTGCGCAGGAAAATAAATCATGCTTTGTCGATAATATTGATTTCTATTATGACAGTCCGTTAACACGCATGGGTGTAACACTTGTTGACACACCAGGAGCAGATTCTATTAATGCGCGTCATACAGGTGTGGCATTTGAATATATTCGTAATGCTGATGCAATCTTGTTTATTACTTATTATAATCATGCTTTTGCAAAAGCGGACCGTGAGTTTTTAATCCAGCTTGGTCGTGTGAAGGATGCCTTCGAGCTTGATAAGATGTTCTTTATCGTCAATGCGATTGATTTAGCGACAACAGAAGAAGAACAGGAAGATGTAAAGGGTTATGTGCGTTCAGAATTACAACGCTTTGGCATTCGCTTCCCACGACTTTACGGTGTGTCTAGCTTATTAGCATTAAAGGAAAAAGTAGAGGGTGCGGAGTTAACATCTGGTATGCCTCCTTTCGAAGATTCTTTCCACACATTCTTAAATGATGAATTAAGTGCATTGGCGGTTCAGGCACTTGCAGAGGAAGTCGATAAAACGGAGCAACGTTTAGGTGACTTAATTGCGCAAACAGAAGAGAACTTAAAGCGTAAGGATGAGCGTTTAGAGGAATTAACAACTCTTGAACAACATGTGAAATCGAAATTCAATTCGCTTAATACAAGTATGGTAGAAAGTGAAACGAAGCAAGAACTTGATGAATTACTGTATTATGTTCTTCAGCGTGTGTACTATCGTTACCCAGAGTTCTTTAAGGAAGGCTACAATCCGTCAACATTTGCAGCAATGCCGGTTCAGCAAGCATTAGAGCATGCTTTAAAGGAAGTAATGCAAAGTTTACGATTTGATTTTACACAAGAAATGCGTGTAACAAACTTCCGTTTATCACAGTTTATTAGTAAAAAAATGCAACTGCGCTTTAAAGATGAAGTACGTGAGCTTAAAGAATTAAATCGAAGCTTCTCGTTTTTAGCGTTTGAATCTTCTGAGCCAGATTTACTTGATTTTGAAGGGCCATTTACAGATATCACTAAATATTCAGGTGTGAAATCACACTTCCGTAATCAAAAGGCATTCTTTGAGAAAAATGAAAAAGTGAAGTTAAGTGAGGCGCTAGAGGTCTTAACAAAACCAGATGCGCAAGATTATTTAGATTCACAAAAAGTATCTCTCATGGCATGGGCGATTACTTATATTGCGGAGGAAGCAGAGAAATTACGTCTGCATATTTATCATCAGGCACTTGAACAAATTGCAACAGAAAGACTTGCCCTTCAGGAAGAAAGTCGTTTAGCTTCTTGGAAAGCAATCTATGCTCAATTACAATACGCATGAGGTGATTCATTTGGGAAAAGTATTCAAATCAGTTGAGGAAATTCAGTTTGATGAAGTCCGTTTCGTAGATGCTCGCTTTGATTTACAAAAGAAAGAGGCGGGTAGCAAAGCATTTGAAGAAGGACATGCACCAGGAGCGATTTATATCGATCTAGAGCAGGATTTATCAGATATGGGGTCCAGCGATGGTCGCCATCCCATGCCGAATAAGGAAAAGTTATCAGCGGTATTTCAAGGATTGGGATTAAACTATGAGGATCAAATTGTCGTTTACGATCAAGGAGCGGCTCCATTTGCACCACGTGCTTGGTGGATGCTGACTTATGCAGGCTTTCCGAATGTAGTAATTGTGAATGGTGGCGCACCGGCTCTTGAGAAGAAAATACCTTTCACAAAAGACATTATCAAATATCCACCAACTACGATCGAATTTGTTTGGCGAGATGAACTATATGCTCCACGTGAAGCAGTGAAAGCAATTGTGGATGGAGAAGTTAATGCTACGTTGTTAGATGCACGTGCCGCAGCTCGCTATCGTGGTGAGATGGAGCCTCTTGATAATGTAGCTGGGCATATTCCAACTGCGAAAAACTTTGACTGGGAACAGTTAAAGTCAGACGGTCATTTGCAAGCGAATGATGCGTTACGTAGCAAGGTTACTCGTGACGAGCATGTTGTGGTGTACTGCGGAAGCGGTGTTACAGCATCACCATTGTATGCAGTGCTAGCAGATGAAGGCTACGAAAATATTCAACTGTACGTAGGTAGCTATAGTGACTGGATTACACAATATGACGTTGAAAAAGGAACAAATGAATAAAAGATTATAGAAGAAACGCTCACTTTGGTGGGCGTTTTTTTGCTTTTATTGGAGTGGAAAAGGTGGAAAGCGGTCGAAGTGCGGAAAGAAAAGCCGAAGCGACGGAAAGAAAGGCAAGAGTGAGGGAAAGAAGAGCGGAGGTGACGGATAGAAATCAGAGCGACGGAAAGAAGGGCGGAGGTGACGGAAAGAAAAGCAAGAGCAACGGAAAGAAAAGTCAGAGTCGTGGATAGAACCGTCAAAATGATGGAAAGCCCCGCCCAAATCGTGGATAGAACCGTCAAAATGATGGAAAGCCCCGCCCAAATCGTGGATAGGACCGTCAAAATGATGGAAAGCCCCGCTCAAATCGTGGATAGAACCGTCAAAATGATGGAAAGCCCCGCTCAAATCGTGGATAGAACCGTCAGAATGATGGAAAGCCCCGCCCAAATCGTGGATAGAACCGTCAAAATGATGGAAAGCCCCGCTCAAATCGTGGATAGCCCCTTCAAAATGACGGATATACCCGCCCAAATCGTGGATAGAACCATCAAAGTCATGGATAACCCCGCTAGGGCGAAATTATACCAACGAACCGATTTTTGACGTATTGATAAAATGACTGAATATTCTTTTTGTGCTAAACTCTTTTTACAAAGGGGGAGAAAGGATGTTTGAACGAGAGAAAAGTATAGAAATTCAACGGAATCGTGATGTGCAATGTGCTCAAGGGAAAGTGGCGGTTCAGGGTATTGGCATGAGTGTATATAGCTTTTTTGTGGATGGGTTATTAATTGATACAGGCTCATACTCACTTTCTCAGGAGTTCCAATCTTTTTTTAAAGAATTACCGATTGAACAATTGGCGCTCACTCATTCTCATGAGGATCATTCAGGAAATGCAGCATGGATTCAGCAGCATACGGGTGTACCTATCTATGTTCACCGTGATTCGGTGGGCCTTTGTGCAAAAGATGGGGAGTATCCTTTTTATCGACAGGCATTATGGGGTGAGCGGCCAGCGTTTATGGCTCAACCGTTTGGCGATACGTTACAAACGAATTTAGCTACTTGGGATGTTATTGAAACGCCAGGACATACGACAGATCATGTATCATTTTATAATCGGGAAACAGGTGCTATGTTTACAGGTGATTTGTATATACAAACGAAAACTAAGGTTGTCCTTGATGAAGAAAATATCGTACATACCTTAGCGTCTTTGAAAAAAATAGTAAACTATGATTTTGAGGTAGTATATTGTTGTCATGCAGGCTTTATAGCGGATGGTCGAGCGAAAATACAAGAAAAAATTGCTTATTTAGAAGAGATGGAGGAGAATATAAGGCAACTGTTTCATAAAGGTTATTCGGTAGACGAAATGACAAAATCAATTTTTTCTCGAGAATACCCGATTACAAAAGTATCAGGGGAACAATGGTCTTCCAAGCATATTATCACGGCATTTATAAATCAGTTTACGCAAGAGTCCTTGAAATAAGGGCTCTTTTTTGTTGATTAATGTAACACTGTTAAGGAATGAATATAATAAAAAACTATGTGAAAAAATGTGGAGGAAATGTGACGAAACTAGATAGGGTAATGGATGCGCTTACATAAGTTTGTGAAAAAAATCTCAATTACATAAGAAAAATACTATGTGAAAAGTTGAGCAGGTTTAATGCCGGTAGTTATACATTTATTGAAAGGCTAATAGTTGTAAATTTTATATTGAAATAATTGATTGTGAAGGGGATAACAAGACGAAAAATAGGAGTGTGTGATTGAAAATAGCGCTATTTCAAAGAAAAAATAAAATTGACAGAAAATTCATTGACTTTACTTTCACAAAGTATTATGATTCTGAAATATATAATAATTCGAAAAGAAAAGGATGGGATTGAATGGACATTATGAAAAAGGCTTTAGAAATGCATGAGTATTATAGTGGGAAATTAGAGGTGATTTCTAAAGTACCTGTGCAAGATTCATATGATCTAAGTCTTGCGTACTCTCCGGGGGTAGCTGCGCCTTGCGTAGAGATTGAAAGAAATCCATCGCTTGTTTACGACTATACAATGAAGGGGAATATGGTGGCTGTTGTTTCGGATGGTACAGCGGTGTTAGGATTAGGAGATATCGGTCCGAAGGCGGCGTTACCGGTAATGGAGGGGAAGGCGATTTTATTAAAGCGATTTGCTAATGTTGATGCTTTTCCTATTTGCTTAGATACGAAGAGTACAGATGAAATCGTCAGCATTGTGAAGGCGCTTGCTCCAACTTTCGGTGCTGTAAACTTAGAGGATATTTCTGCGCCAAGATGCTTTGAAATTGAAGATCGTCTGCGCCAAGAATGTGATATTCCTGTATTTCATGATGATCAGCATGGAACAGCGATTGTAGTAGGTGCAGGGATGATTAATGCCAATCGTATTGTGAAGAAAGATGTGGCAACAATGAAGGTTGTCATTAATGGTGCAGGAGCAGCGGGTATTGCTATTTTGCGTATTCTTGTGCAAATGGGTTATAAAAATATTTTTATGTGCGATACAAAGGGACTCATCTATGAAGGCCGCGCTGAAGGTATGAATCCGATTAAAGAAACGGTTGCCCATTTAACAAATCCAGAAAAAATACAGGGTACATTGGAGGATGCCATTAAAGGGGCTGATGTCTTTATCGGCGTATCTGTTGCCAATTTATTAACAGAAGCACATATTGCTTCAATGAATGAAGATCCGGTCGTGTTTGCACTTGCGAATCCTAATCCTGAAATCACTTATGAAAACGCTAAGGCATGGGGTGTGCGTGTTATGGGGACAGGACGCTCAGATTATCCGAACCAAATTAACAATGTACTCGCTTTCCCTGGTATTTTCCGTGGGGCATTGGATGTTCGAGCGACAGATATTAACGAAGCGATGAAGATAGCTGCAGTGGAAGCGATAGCGGCTCTTGTTAGTGATGAGGAATTAACCGAAGAATATATTGTACCTAAATCATTAGATGAGCGGGTTGTTGAAATTGTTTCGCAAGCTGTAAGTGGTGCAGCTGTTGAGTCAGGTGTGTCAGAGCTCTTCCAACAAAATACAGTGCTTTCAGTTTAACATTTATGTATACAAGTGAACCTAAAAAAGCTCCCACTCTCATAGAGAAGGGAGATTTTTTTACATCATTCCGAATAAAATGCCGAAAATGAAAAATAGAACAATAATAAGAATAATGAATAGTATAACGAAAATAATGGTTGGAATTAAGAGCGTTAAGAAGGCCATCCAATTTGGAATTTGATGTGCTTCGGCTACAATTCCTACTGTAATAACGAGGGACCAAATTACAACCACAAGGGTTAATAAAAGTGCTGGCCAAATAACCCAAGGATAAGTTCCAGCGAAGTCAGAATTCATTAAAGACTCAGGTGATGTAAATAACCAAATTAAATAAAAAGGAATTAGTACTATAAATGGGATAGAAGTTAAACTTAGCCCTTTGAATAAGTGTAAGTACGTACCTGTTCCTTTTAAAAGTTTACCGAACAGCCAAGTGATTAGTGCAGAAAAAGCCGTACCAATTATCCCTAAAATCGGTGCTGCAATAACACAAAAAATGACGATAAACCAAGGAGACACGTCTGACAAAAATGTACTATCAATAAGGTCTGAAAGTGTAACACCTAGATAACCAATTGACATGAGAAGAATCGCAAAACCTATTGATTTTTCTTCTATCATGTAACGGGTTGTTTTCTTTGGATGCAACCAAATAGACAAAAATGGATTAACCTTTGGCCTTTCTTGTGATGATTCATTATAGTTATCCATCAAATTACCTCCAAAATAATAGTAAAAATTTATGCGTATAATGAGTATACGGAATGACCTAGTGAAAAGTTTCGAAAGAAATCATTTTAGTAACAAAAAGAGCCGCAAAAAAGCGACTCTTTTGATTACTCGTAACTACTCTTACATAGCATATTAATAGAATGGTTTTTTTATTCAGCTAACATAATTTTTTCAAGCTCTAATGGCTCTATGTATTGTTCGCCTTTGTAAGCGCGCATATTACCACCTGAAATTTCATCTATTAATAAAATTTCATTTGTTTGAGCATCACGGCCAAATTCTAATTTAATATCATAAAGGGTTAACCCTTTTTTGGCAAGTTCTGCAGCAACAAATTTAGCAATTTCAATCGTACGTTGTTTTAAAATTGCATATTCTTCGTGTGTTAACAGGTCTAACATTGCTAAAGCATCTTCAGAAATAGGTGGATCTAGTCGATCATCATCTTTGATGGTAACTTCTACGAAAGAATCTAAGTCTTGTCCTTCTTTCACGTAAGCACCATAGCGACGTAAGAAAGATCCTACTGCCTTGAAACGGCAAATGACCTCTAACCCTTTACCGAAAACAGTTGCAGGTTTTACCGTCATTGTTGCATCGTTGAAGTTTGCATCAACATAGTGAGTAGGAACACCTTGTTCGTTTAGTTTTGAGTAGAAATAAGAAGTTAAGCGAAGACCAGCCAAACCAGCACCGTCGATTGTTAATCCAACAGTATTAGCACCTGGATCGAATACGCCGTTTTCACCAGTTACATCATCTTTAAATTTTAATAAGTAATGACCATCTTCTAACTTGAACACATTTTTCGTTTTACCTGTATACAATAATTCCACAAAAAACCCTCCAATATGTCGTAGTACTCCAATATTATAACACGAATGTTTTTATTGTTTAATAGTAAAATTGTTCGTTTTAATGTAAATTTAACGTGTGTTCCAACGCTCTTTTTATTAAAAAATAAGATGATAACGAATATTCGTTATCATCTTAGAGTGGGCTAAAGTTATTAATATACGCCTTCAGCAAGCATACCATCAGCAACTTTTACGAAGCCAGCGATGTTCGCGCCAATTACAAGGTTCCCGGGGTAACCATATTTTTCAGCAGCAGCTTTACTATCTGCGTAAATATTTTTCATAATTTCGTGTAATTTAGCATCTACTTTTTCAAATGACCAGAATACGCGACTTGAATCTTGCGCCATTTCAAGAGCAGATACTGCAACACCTCCGGCATTAGCCGCTTTTGCAGGACCGAATAATACGCCCGCATTTAAAAATTCGTTAATTGCTTCTAAATCTGATGGCATGTTTGCACCTTCACCAATAGCTTTTACGCCGTTTTCAATTAAAGTACGAGCCGAATCGCCATTAATTTCATTTTGAGTAGCACATGGAAGCGCGATATCACAAGGAATCGTCCAGATACCCGTGCAGCCTTCTTTAAATGTAGCATTTGGACGATAGTTTAAGTAAGTGGAAATACGATCGCCTTTTACTTCTTTAATTTCTTTAATTGCATCAAGGTCTAAACCTTCTGGATCGTAAATATAGCCTGAAGAGTCAGAGCAAGCAACAACTTTTGCACCATAGGATTGTGCTTTTTCAATTGCATATGTTGAAACGTTACCAGAGCCAGAAACTACAACTGTTTTACCCTCGAATGAATCGTTAGCATCTTGTAGCATTTCATTTACAAAATAAACAGTACCATAACCAGTTGCCTCTTTACGTGCTAAAGAGCCACCATAGCCAGGAATTTTTCCTGTTAATACACCAGATTCACTTGCTTTTGTTATACGCTTATATTGACCCCATAAATAGCCAACTTCACGAGCGCCAACACCGATATCACCTGCTGGAACATCGACATCAGGACCAATATGGCGGTATAATTCAGTCATGAATGCTTGACAGAAACGCATGATTTCTGAATCTGACTTACCTTTAGGGTCAAAGTTTGAGCCACCTTTACCACCACCGATTGGTTGGCCTGTTAAAGCATTTTTAAAAATTTGTTCAAAGCCTAAGAATTTGATAATGGATTCATTTACGGAAGGGTGGAAGCGAAGGCCGCCTTTGTATGGCCCCATAACGTTATTGTATTGCACACGGTAACCACGGTTTACTTGAACTTGATTGTTATCATCTTGCCAAGCAACACGGAAGGAAATGATTCGATCTGGCTCAACGATACGAGATAAGATATTGGCTTTTATATATTCAGGGTGTTGTGCAAATACAGGCACTAATGAAATAAAAATTTCTTCAGCTGCTTGTAAGAACTCTGCTTGATAACTATTTTGGTTTTTTAGTTGCTCAAATACGCCATCAACGTATTCTTTTGCTAATTGTTCGTTGCTTACAGTTACAGTTGTCATAGTAAAAAACCTCCAGTTAGTTGATAGGTGTATCGTATATCTATTTTTCACACTATTCAATAAAATACTTTTTTTAACAGTCTTAAGTTTGTGAAAAACTGAACAAATGGGAGCGGGAATTTATTATATTAAAATAATAATAATGTGATTGATCTATCTAATTATGAGAAAGGAATGATGCTTTATTGTAAAGGTTTTAATTGACGCTGATGCTTGTCCAGTCGTGGATTTAGCACTATCCATATCATCTGAGTTTGAGATTGAAACAATCTTGTTTTGCGATACATCCCATCGTGTTGAACGTGATAATGTAATAACAATTATTGTTCCTAAGGGGCCAGATTCGGTTGATTTTACGCTAGTGAATGCGCTTTCAAAACATGATATTGTCATTACACAGGATTACGGGTTAGCAGCAATGGTTTTGGCAAGAGGTGGTTATCCAATCGATCAAAATGGACGAGAGATGTCCGATGAAAACATCGAACGTTTGCTCGATATGCGCCATGTTGGACAAAAAATTAGACGTGCAGGTGGTCGTACGAGAGGACCGAAAAAACGAACACAAGAAAACAATATTTCGTTCGAATTGAAATTTCGACAAATTTGTGAACGAGCGATTTCAGCTCAAAAAGTGGAGGAATCTAAAGGTGAAAAATGAACTAAAACACGAACTATTTAACCGATTTTCGAGATTAGAAGAGCTAGCGAATCATGAAACTGTGCTATGGGAAAATACAAATCGAAAAAAAAGGGGGGAAACCAATCTTTTTTCAATGAAAGAGGTTGAGGAAGCAGAAGAAACACTTAAACGTTTTTCTTCCTATTTAACTATTGCATTTCCTGAGCTTTTGAAAAGTAAAGGACTTATTGAATCATCAATACAAGACATAGCTTTGATAAAGAAAGCTCTTGAAAAGGAATTTGACGTTTTAATACCAGGTCAGTTGATCTTAAAATGTGATCATACCTTGCCAATTTCAGGCTCTATTAAAGCTCGTGGGGGTATTTTTGAAGTATTAAGGCATGCAGAGCGCCTTGCCATCGCTAGTGGCAAACTAACAAAAGAGGACAATTATGCAGTGTTGGCAACAGATGATTTTCAATCATTCTTCCAGCAATACACAATTGCTGTAGGTTCTACAGGTAATTTAGGATTAAGTATCGGCATTATGGGCAAAAAACTCGGCTTTAATGTCGTTGTACATATGTCGAGTGATGCAAAAGAGTGGAAAAAAGCATTGCTGCGTGAAAAAGGTGCGACAGTGATTGAATATGTAGCTGATTATAGCGTTGCTGTGGAACAAGGGCGTCGAGAAGCTGAACTAGACCCTAAGTGCCATTTCATTGATGATGAGAATTCGAAGGACTTATTTGCTGGCTATGCAGTGGCGGCGAAGCGTTTAAAAGCCCAGTTTGAAAAGACGAATGTTACAGTGGATGAAACCCATCCATTGTTCGTGTATTTGCCGTGTGGTGTAGGTGGTGGACCAGGCGGTGTTGCATACGGCGTACGTGAAATTTTTGGAGAACATGCCCATATTTTCTTCGCTGAGCCCGTAGCTTCTCCTTGTATGACAATTGGTTTAATGACAGGTTTACATGACGCCATCAGTGTAGAAGATATTGGTCTTGATAATAAAACTGAAGCAGATGGCCTTGCTGTTGGCCGCGCGTCTAAGTTCGTTGGGAAAGTAATGGAAACTTATATTAGTGGCTGCTACACGGTAAAAGATGAGGAATTATTTAAATCGCTTGCAATAACTATGGAAGTTGAAGAGTTATTTTTAGAGCCATCTGCACATGCAGGGATGTTCGGACCAATTCAGTTAATGAAAAATGGACAAAGTTATTTAGAAAAGCATGATTTAGTTAATAAGATGGAGCAAGCTACCCATCTTGTTTGGGCAACAGGTGGAAGTATGGTGCCGGTGGAAATGCGTGAGGAATACATGGCAAAGATAGTGCAAGCAGCAAGAATTGATGATTAAGGTATTTAATAAGAAAACGCAAGAATGCGATCGGAATTAACATTCTTGCGTTTATTACTTTTAAAAAATTGATCTCAAATATTTATTCATTAATGGCAATTATTAAAAGTGTTTTTGCTCATTGAGAGTTATTTATATAAATAGTCCAACGCTTGATAATCTTGCTGATAGCGTCCACCGTCCGCTACTTCAGCGTGATATAGCGCTTTTAAAGCATAATTTTTTTGCAAATCCATTTCGGCCATTAACTCTTTTAGGCGATCATGTAATTCACGGTTTTCTTTCACAAGTTGCTGCATTTGTGGTTTAAAATATTTCATACTGTCTAACTCCTCAATTTATAACGTGCTTATTAGTATAACACTTTTAGCTTTTGAAAATGCACTTATATTCATAATTCTAGCTTTAAAAGATTATTCAGTCGATCATACAATGAAATATTGGCCTAAATTGAAATTTTACTTAGGTTTATCGTTCTCTTACACAGTTAAATCAGTCAGTAGGGGAGAGGGCTTCATTTGAAGTTTAGGGCTATTCGATATTAAGAATAAAGAGCGCGTGCCATAGCATCTAAATAATTCTGACTAGCTCGTTGACTTACTTCCGCATCTGGCACAAAGACTTCAAAGCAATGGAAGCTACCAGGGTAGAGGTGGAATTCAACATCTACTCCTGCTTGGGCAAGACGTGTCACGTATTCAATGGTTTCATCTCGGAATAAATCGAGTTGACCTATACATGTATAAGTTGGAGGTAATCCTGCTAAATTATCTGCTCTTGAAGGGACCGCATACGGAGATAGCTCATGGGTGTCCTTTTCCTCGCCTAAATACATACGCCAAGCGATCAAATTATTAATTCTACTCCACGTTGCATGATCCGCGGTAATCTCGTAGCTGGAAGGTGCTTCATTTCGGTTATCAAGCATTGGATACAGTGGCATCTGGAATATAATTGAGGGTCCTTCTTTATCGCGAGCCATTAATGCTAGAGCTGCTGTTAGCCCTCCGCCACCACTTGCGCCTGCAATCGCCACCCGTTTGACATCGATGCCAAGTGCAGATGCCTCAGTTGTCATCCATACTAACCCTGCATAACAATCTTCTATAGCTGCCGGGTAGGGATGCTCAGGAGCGAGTCGATAATCTACCGAAACGACAACGCAATTAGCAGTCTGAACAAAGCGTTCACATAAAATATCATCCATATCAGGGTGTCCCATAACGAAACCACCGCCATGAATCCAAAGCATCGCTGGAAGCTGGTTGATATTTCGTTCAACAGGTTCATAAATTTTAACCAACATCTCGTTTCCATCACCTCTGGGAATCATACGATTTGATGTGTGTACAAGTTCTGACTTCTTCGAAGGTGGGGTGGACAAGAAATTTCGACTCCATGCTAAATCTTTCTCCAACCGAAACCCTGGAAATTGGGAGTAAGCCTGTCTTAATTCTGGTAAGACTCGGTTGTTTATCGTCATATAAATTCCTCCTGTTAAAAAAGATATCTTAAAGAAATGGAAGCCCTTCTAGTGCCATTTTCGCCTCCCATTTGGCAACTTCCTCACGTACACGAGGAGCAACTTTTGTTCCGAGCAATTCTATAGCTTGCATAACTTGATCATGTGGCATTGTACTTAATGGTACATACAGCATAAAACGTGTAATCCCTACGTGTTTACGAAGATGGATGATTTTTTCAGCAACTGTATCTGGATCACCTACATATAACGCCCCTTCAAAACTGCGTGCAGCATCATAGCTAGAGCGATCATAATATCGCCAACCTCTTTCTTTGCCCAATTTATTCATGCCCGCCTTCGTTGATGGGAAAAATGTATCCGCTGCCCAGTCAGTATTCGGGCCGACGAAACCTATTGAATGAGATCCAACCTGAAGTTTTGATAGATCATGCCCTGCTTGAGCAGCTGCCTTTTTATAGAGCTGTACGATAGGTGCAAACTGCATTGGACTGCCACCGATGATTGCTAGCATAAGTGGTAATCCTAAAAGTCCTGCACAGATGGCAGATTGTTGATTTCCTCCACTGCCAACCCATATTGGTAAGGAGTTTTGAACAGGTCTTGGATACACACCTAAATTATTGATTGCTGGTCGATGTCTACCTTCCCATACTACTTTTTCTGACTCGCGAATTTTGAGGAGTAAGTCCAAATGTTCCTCAAATAGTTCATCATAATCATTTAAATTGTAGCCGAACAAGGGGAAGGATTCGATAAAGGAACCACGACCTGCCATAATCTCAGCACGCCCATTTGATAGTCCATCTAATGTGGAAAAATCTTGAAAGACACGTACGGGATCAGCTGAAGATAGAACTGTTACTGCACTTGTAAGCCGAATCCTTTTTGTTTGTGGAGCTGCAGCAGATAGCACCATTGCTGGAGAGGAGGCAGCATAATCTTCTCGATGGTGCTCGCCAACACCAAACACATCCAATCCCACCTGATCTGCAAGAATGATTTCTTCAACTACTTCACGCAAACGTTGTGCATGACTAATCACTTCACCACTATGAACATCTGGTTTTGTTTCTACAAAAGAAGTAATTCCTATTTCCATTTGTTATCTCTCCAAATCAACTTTAATATTTTGTTAACCGTTTAGTCGTAGCCCAAAAAATAAGGGCAAATGCACTGATTAAAGCTCCGAGGAAACAAACCCCTCCCCAACCAAAGTGTGCATACATCTGTGTAGAAGCGATTGAGCCACCAGCACTTCCGATGGAATAAAACATCATATATCCAGCAGTAAGTCGACTCCGTGCCTCTGTACGTAATGGAAGAATCATCGTCTGATTAGTGACATGTACTGCCTGCACGGCCAAATCAAGCAATACAATACCTACAATTAATGCCAATAACGACTGTTCTAGATAGTTGATAAAAAACCATGAAATGAGTAAAAGAACTAAAGCAATACCTGTCGTTCTTTGTCCGTAACTTCGATCAGCCAGTTTCCCGGCCTGTGCAGCAGCTAGTGCACCAGCCACTCCAACGAGGCCAAATGCGCCAATTACACTATGTGAAAGAGCTAATGGTGGCGCACTAAGTGGCAGAACAAGTGAAGTCCACAAAATACTGAAATCAGCAAAAATTAGCATGGCAAGAACTGAGCGGATACGTAATGTTCTTTCTTGCATAAATAGAGTGAACACTGATTTAATTAGCTGATGATAGGGGAGTGATCTTACTTCACGCTCAACCTTTGGTAAGACCTTCAGAAACATACAAACCATTACAAGCATAAGGATGGCAGAGACTAGATAGACGGAGCGCCATCCTGTAAGGTCTGTTAATAGACCAGCGAAGGTTCGAGCAAGCAAAATGCCAATGACGATTCCGCTTGTTACAATACCAACAACGCGTCCACGTTCTGTAGGGGAAGCCATAGTTGCTGCAAACGCCACAAGTGTCTGCGTCACAACTGCAAGTAGACCTGCTAAGGCCATACCTGTAAAAAGCACCACGCTAAAAGAAGCGGTACTAACTATAACCAATGCTGTTGTGGATAATAGCATCTGTCCGATAATCAAGCGTCGCTGGTTTAGTAAATCTCCAAGAGGCACCAGCAGTAATAAGCCTAACCCATAAAAGATCTGCGTGATGGTAATTACAATACCTATTGTTGAGTGATCAATATTAAATTCATTAGACAATTGATCAAGCAACGGCTGTGCGAAATAAATATTGGCGACAGACATTCCGCAGGCTGTTGCGAATAATAAAGTTACAGTTTTAGACATAGAAGGTTGTAGATTCATCACAGATGCAACCACTTCTTGCCTCAGATCATTGTCCACACCATTTCCTCCGTTCGTTATTAGATTTTAATCATAACATACCGTTCGGTACAATATGATTATTGGTAAATATATCTTAGCTCTGTTTATAATGTCAAGGATTTATTTGAAATTATTTTACTTCCCATTTACCTAATACAATGGAAATTGACAATAAAAGCAGCTGATTATACAATATTTACATACTGTTTGGTATTTTAAATTTTAAAGTGACAAACTCACTAACTCTTAAACAATGGAGGTGGATTTTTTATGGCAAGAACCCGTGAATTTGATGAGGAAAAAGTTTTAGAGGCTGCCATGCAGTTATTTTGGGAGAAGGGCTATGAAGCTACTTCTTTAAGTGATCTCACTGCTAGAATGGGGATTCAACGTCCGAGTATTTATTCAACCTTTGGTGATAAGAAAGAACTATTCGAAACAGCACTTCGTAGGTATACGACGTCTCGTGCAGCTGAAATAAGAGCTAGACTTCAAGGTCATTCTTCTGTAAAACAGGCATTTGCTAATTTTTTTGAAGAAGTGATTGCTGCTGAATATACGAAAGATCTTAGTAACGGCTGTTTTTGCATCAATACAATGGTTGAACTAGCTCCTCATGATGAGAGATTTGAAATCTTAACGAGAGAACATCAACTTTATTTAGCCGTCATTTTTCAGGAGACAATTGAACGAGGAATTCAATCGGGTGAGTTAGAGAAAGAAACGGATGCAAAGTCTTTAGCGCAGGCTCTAATTGTGGCGTTAATTGGATTAACAGTGATGATGAAATCTCAACCACAAAAATCATTTATTGACAATGCAATCGCAACAACTCTCACATTACTCAAATAAAATTTGTAAACTATTAATATCTTTCGAAGAAAGTGAAATCGACGACGCGATTTCACTTTTTTCACTTCTTCTTGAGACTATTTATGTCCCGGCCCCAATATAAAGAGCTATAATGAAAAGTTTGTTTCGGATTCATTGAAACTAAAGGGATTAAATTTATGAAATTAACTCAAATAAATAAACAAACCTCCAAATCCATACACAGATTTGAAGGTTTGAAGCTTTATCCTACATTACAAGCAGTAAGAGTGAAAACAACCAGTTTGATGTGAGAGATAAACTGCTTGCATAAGCCCGATACGTAAAGACTAACCTCTAGGGATGAAGAAGACCCCGCTGATTAAAGTTTCACTTTATTGTGGCAATGTTTTCGCTGAGCGGATAAAAATACTTCCTGTGCTGCCCGCACACCTGCACCTAGCTCAAAGTCATATTCAAAGTCTTGAAGTGATGCCTCCATTAAAGAAATAGCCTGTAAAATATCACTTGGGAAACAATAGCCCATATGACCGAATCTAAAAATTTTACCCTGCAAATGACCAAGTCCTCCAGCGAAATCTAAATGATATTGCTGCTTTAAATGCGACAAGAAGTCTCCAAGTGCTATTCCTTTTGGTGCCATAATTGCTGTTATGGTCGGAGAAGCATGCTCATCAGTAGTGAGAAGTTCAATATTAAGGGCGTTCATTGCGTGACGAACCATGTTTTTCATTAGTTCATGGCGAGCAATTGTATGTTCAATGCCTCCTTCTTCCTCTATAAGCTTACATACCTCGTGGAGTCCATATATTAATGTGACAGTAGGCGTATTTGGAGTCATTCCTTTTTCTGCCCAGCTACGATAGCTCAATAAGTTTAAATAATAGGATGGTGTTTTATTTTCTTCAATAACTTTCCAAGCTCTTTCGCTTACACTGACTAAGGAAAGTCCAGGAGGTAGCATCATGGCTTTTTGAGAGCCCGTAACAAGAATATCGATGCCCCAAGCATCCATTTCAGCAGGAGCTCCACCTATGCAACTAACACCATCGACAATACATAATGCATCCGTTTCTTCACGAATAACTTGTGCTAATTCAGCAATTGGGTTTATGATCCCAGTCGAAGTTTCATTAAATGTGATAAAAACAGCTTTAATATCTTGTAACGGCTGCAAAAATTCTCGTAGCTCTTTAGCTGTGCAAGCTTGTCCCCATTCTTTTTCAAGCTTATGTACATGAAAGCCGTATTTCTCACAAATTGAAACGAAATAGTCTCCGAAAGCTCCAACAGTGATTACAACAACATTTTCACCTGCAGAAACAGTGTTAATCGCTGCAGCTTCTAAAGCAGCCGTACCACCTGATGGAAGGAGTAAAATATCCTGTTTTGTCCCGAAGACAGGTTTTACTAATTCAATGGTTTCGCGGTAAAGCTCCACAAATTCATTGCTTCGATGACTAATAATATCACGATTCATCGCAAGCTGTACCTTTTTTGGGATAGGAGTAGGCCCAGGATGTCTTAAAATATTTTCATACACTATCATCAAACCCCTTTGCATTAAATTTTGTAGATTCTAAATATTCTAATTAAAGTATAGCATACTTTTTAATAGCTAACTTCCTTTTCAAAAATACGGTGGTAATTGATAAGGGAAATAATTGAAGAATGTAAAAACATAATTGGTAAAATTGGTATAATGGTTTTGGGAATTATTGTTTTTTATGGAGTGAAAAAATAATGAGATAGGGGGATTTATGTTGTTAATTATTTTCTTTGTATTACTAGTTTTAAGCTTTTACCTCATGGACAAAAATTATCGAAAAAGTGTCTATTATAAACTGACAAAAAATAATTTCTTTGCAGTTAAATTCAATAAAGGGAGAAATGGTGAATACTTAACATCGAGAATTATTGAGAAGCATGCCTTACAAAGCCATAGGCAATTATTAAATGTATATGTTCCAAAGAGAAATTCAGAAGAATTAACGGAAATTGACCTTCTATTTATTGATCGAACGGGACTATATGTGATTGAGTCCAAAAACTATAGTGGTTGGATTTTTGGCAATGAAACACAACAGCAATGGACACAAACAATGCCGAATAAGAAAAAATATAAATTTTTCAATCCAATCCGTCAAAATGCTACGCATATACGTGCAATTCAAGATTTCCTAGAACTTCCGATAGAAGCAATTCATTCAGTCATTGTCTTTAGTGAGCGCTGTACTTTGAAAAAAGTGGCGGTAACTTCCCAAAATGTACATATTATAAAACGAGAGAATTTAAGGCGTTTTATCCAAACGCAAAAGCAAACTGCAAGACAGCTTTTCTCTCAAGACGATATTCAAGCAATTTACAATAAGCTTGTGCCTCAAATGCAAGTATCCGATGAAGTCAAAAAACAACATATTCAAACGATTCAGCAGAAATATGGTGAAAAATAAGATGTTACAAGGGAGACAGGGGACATGCCAATATACAATAAATTAGTACGTGATTTAATTCCACAAGTAATTGAAGCGAGGGATAAAACATGTAACATAAGAATATTAGAGCAGAGTGAACATTTAGAAGAAATAAAAGTGAAAATGCAAGAAGAAGCATTAGAATTTCAAAAGGCAGCCTCTCCAAAAGAAGCCATTGAGGAACTTGCGGATATTTTAGAACTAGTACATACAGCTATACAAATGTACGATGTTTCCTACAAACAATTAGAACAAATACGTACTCGGAAGAAGAGGCGACGCGGAGGGTTTTCGAAAGGTATATATTTAATTGAAGTAAAGGATGAAGAGGGAAGCTAAAATTATAATGATATACATTTACATTTACATTTACATAGGATACTGAAGAACATTACTATGATCGATTCTATAATTTTATTTATAGGGGTGATGGAATGAAAAAAATAATTTTATCCATTTTGATTGTTACTCTTTTGAGTGGATGTAACGGTTTTCCAAACGGTACAAACGTGAGATAAGGTCTTCCCTAAAAATCAGGAGATTCTATAGTATAAATAAGTTCAAAACCTCTTAAACCCTTTTAAAGGTTTAAAGAGGTTTTTGTACTTGCATATGTATTTATGCAACGAAAGGTTTATTCATTTTCATTAAGCCGTAAATATAATAGAATAGTCCGAATGTAATGAATGATAAAATGATATAAAGTATAGCTTTGCCAGTTTCACCAGTCCAACGATAGAAGAGGCGATACGTGAAATACAAAGTAAAGCCCAAAAGACCTAATGAAGCAATAATACCTATAAGCGGGATAAATGAAACTAGTATTAATCCTACGTAAATAAGAGCATTCTTTTTCGCTGCACCACGAACAGTTGCGTTATCTTCACCCTTTGCAGTTAATAAGAAAAGGCTATAAACGTTAATAATTGGAATCCATGCAATATAAGCTAGATCGCTAAAACCATTTATTTTTGACGCCTTATAATAAATGAGTGAACTAATAACATAACTTACAATACCCAACACAAGGCCAATTAACACAATAATGATAAATATACCTCCGAGAGCCGCATCAAAATCATCGTAATAATAAGAATCGTACACAAGATAACCTCCTTTCTAAAAAAATACTTTTTTATGATAACAGTGCTAAAGTAATAAATCTACAGTAAATGATATCCGGAATTTAATGGTAATAACATATTCACATCATTTTTGTGAAGCTATTATTGATAATAATAATGTGTTTTTGTTATCGGGTTATAAGACAACCCTGAAATTAGTGATTGAACCAAAAAAGGAAGTAATGACAAAGGATGGCTTAACCTTGTCGTTACTTCCTAGTTCGGTAGTAATGTTGCTGCCGCAACGTTGGCACTGCGCTTTCATACAAAAGACATTTGTTGTTACTGCTACGTTGGCACTACGCTTTAGCACAAAAGAATATCTGTTGTCCTAAAGCCTTCGGTGATGTTATTTTAATAATGAATGTTGTTCATATCCTTTATTTTACAGTTGGAGAGAGTACATGTTATATTGCATGTAGCACGTGTAAAATAATAGGCGAAGGGGCGCATAGAAATTGAAAAAAGAAATTGGAATATTGATGTTGTTGAGTATTTTTACACTATCTGGATGCAGTTTAGATAAGTCAACAACAAGTACAGTAAAGGCTTCTGGTGAACAGGAAACAACGCAGTCAGAGCAACAGAATGATGCAAAATTAATTGAGGCTTCAGATGATAAAAAAGTTAAACTTTACGCACATAATGAAGAAAACAATGAAATAAAAAGCGTAGTTTTGGATATTGACGGTAAACAAAAAAACTTTGACTGGGAAATCCCTAATACAGGAACTAAACCCCAGCTATTCTATACAGATCTTACAAATGATAATAAGGAAGAAGCCGTAGTTATAATCCAAACGGGACGAGGAACAGGATTAGATAACTATGATATTCATGTTATTAATGTTGAGGATTTATCAGAGATTAAAGTACAAAGTTATGAAGACATTGTTGCTAATGAAATTAAATCAAAAGTTGTTAAAAATGACGATGGTACATTAACGATTACAGCTACAGCGCAAGGAAAAGAATCAAAATTTGATTATGATTTTGATCCAGCGCCAAATCTAAATCAAGATGAACTTGCATTCGGCGGTGTAGTTATTTATACAATGGAAAATCAAAAAATAAAGTTAAACATGCCTGGATCTGTAGGGGTATCTCCAGTATATGTAGGTGATTTCAATATCACATATAAATTCGATAGTGCCAAGAATGAATTCGTTGTTGATCAAATTGAAATGATGCCTACAAAATAATAAAAAGAAAAACTAACAGTAATATAATGTGTGCTCTTTGTAAAAGACAATACGCTTTAGGTAACTAAAAAAAGATGATGACTGTATCGTGCAGGCGTCATCTTTTTTAATGAGCGTTGAAGGAATTTCAATGGGGCAAAGACTAAATTGGGAATAAGGTTGTTGCCATTAGTACTTGAAGTATAGAAACCACAGAAAGCACACAAATTGAAGTAATAATTTGATTTCTTTAAGGAAGGCCATAGAAAAGTCCAGATTTCACGATCTAGTTTCTATACAATTCCATTATTTCATGCGTTGTCACGTTTGATAATCCTTTTATTTCAAGATATAGTTCTTATTACAGATACATTAAGGAGGAATACATATGGCAGAAATTAAATACGAAATTATTGAAACGATTGCGGTGTTATCGGAGGGTAATAAAGGCTGGAAAAAAGAATTGAATTTAATTAGTTGGAATGATCGTGAACCGAAATACGATATTAGAGATTGGTCGGACGATCATACAAAAATGGGGAAGGGTGTTACGTTATCAATGCCCGAACTGCAGCTTTTGAAAGAGTCATTAGCTAAATTGCCAGAATAACAAAGGCATTCCTACGTGTATATTAGGCACAAATTTAGTCGGGATTCGCGCTCATGAAGCGGCAAATGTAGAGTATAGTCTTTTACCAGACTAACGATACAAGTTAAAAAAACATGGATTTTCTGATGATTTTCCGTAGAATATATTTCATAAAATTGGTAGACTAGCAATAGCAACAATTCATAATGCAGGTGGCGGCTGAACTCCCTTTTGAAAGGGGGTGAGGCGGATGACAGTATTTGAAGCATTCAGTTTAATTGTACAGAGCAGTCTTTTACTAATTGCAGTACTTACACTGATGCTTAGCATTATTGTCTCTCAAAATAAAAAGAAATAGCCACCCTGCCGGCTAAGTAAGGTGGCTAATTCTATGAACTTTAACTTGGTCAGCCGTTATGTTTGCGGCATGATTGTTGCTTTTGGCTGGATGTGAACGCATCCAGTCTTTTTTATTCTATAGTCAGTGTATCATATTTATTCTAAAAAGAACATTTTCTATAGTCTTAAATGAATTTTGCAATGTCATTTAACGCTAAACGAGAAGAGCCGTAAGCCGGTGTTGCTGCTTTTCCGATGGCGATTAAGACAATAGGCACTAGATTATCTGTTAATTCAAAGTGTTTCGCAAAAGCCTCTTTATTGAAGCCACCCATTGTAACCGTATCGTAGCCCATTTCTTTTGCTAAAAGCATGATTTGCATAGAAATTAGGCCAGCATCAAATGTAGCTATACTTTTTAGAACTTCTTTAGGAAGGTTTGAATAAAGCTTTAATGAATTTTCAATCATCATATTTTTCGTTGCTTCATCCATGTAGCCAAGCTCGAAGTTTTTTGTATAGACTTCCTCTACATTATTGTACATTTCAGTATCGCCTAATACCGCAATGATAGCAGAAGCAGTTTCTACTTGCTCCTGGTTATTAGCAATCAAACGTAGTTCTTTTTTTACTGTTTCATTTTGGATGACTAAAAAGCGCCATGGTTGTAAATTGCTCGATGATGGAGCGGTGGTTGCCTCAACAAGTAATTCCTCTAATTCAGATTGTGAAATTTTAAAATTTGACTCATATTTACGAACAGATTTTCGATCGTGCATTACTTTATTTAAATAACTTTTAGTTGTAGTCATGTTAAAAAATCTCCTTTAATTTTGATGAGATTTTTACTATACGATATCCTTTTCAAAATTCCAAGTAAATTGCTCGAATTAGAGAGTTTTAAATTTATGATTTTTTATTATTACTTAAATTTAAATGCTTCGAAGTGAATGCTTATATCTTTATTGCAGGTTTTCAATTGCTTGACAAAATGTTTAAGCATTTTTTGGGGGCCACACATAAAAATACTCGTATGCACTGGCACTGAAAAGTGTTCAAATGAAAGCCTATCCATTTGGGCAGTATCAATAAAGTTCACTCTAAATTGTTGATTAGTTTGAGCATACCCCTGTAAAAAATCTTTATAGATTGCGTTGTCTTCACCGTGATAAGTGTAAAATAACTCGATATTACGATCGACGGGCTGTGATTGCAAATAAGATAAAAATGGAGTAATGCCTATGCCACCTGCTATCCAAACTTGTTGCTGTGACGCATTTTCAAAATTAAAATGACCATATGGACCATCGAGGGTGACTGGTGTATTTAGTTGAACGGCATCATATACTTTTTTTGTGAAATCACCAAGTACCTTCATAGAGATAATTACTTTTTTTCCATCGCCACCCGAAATAGAAAATGGATGAGGCGCCTTTTCTATGCCATCTTGCAAAATCTTGATAAAAATAAATTGTCCATGTCGATATGGTAATGTTTTATCAAGTGTGAGTTCCAGTTCAATAACATTTGGCCCCAATTTTTTGATCTCCGTAATGTTGCCTTTATATTTAAAAAACATATCCTGATACATCGTCAACATATATAATGCTGACATAAATCCAATAGTAGCAGTTATTACGGTAAAAATTCCTAAAGGTGTAGGCTGTAATAAATCGTATCTGCTTGAAAAATAGGCATGATAAATTCCAAATGAATAAGGGATAAGCAATAACCGATGAAAGATCCGCCAATGTTCATATTTTAGAAATTTATCTAAAAGCGCAATTAAAATAAGAGCAATGAAGCCATATTGGCCAAGTGACCCTAGTTCTTTCGCAAATTCACTGAATGAAGTTCTTTCTACTTTATCGAAGCGGGGGACTAAACCTTGTAATTGCCCATGGATAATCACCAATAGTAGTGAAAATATTGCTAAATATTTATGATAAAAATAAACATTCTCTAGCCCGTGGAACCAGCGCTCAAAAATTTTTATTCTTGTTGCTAAAAAGAAGACAAGAAAGAAGCCCGTAATGGCCATGCCTCCAATAATATGACTAAGCCTGTTAATAGCAATAGCATGGATAGATTCTATAGGTGTAGCAAAATACCATAGGAAAGCACTACCACTCATGATTAGTATAATAAACAAAATTCCTTTGATAGATTTCATAAATAACCTCCAATACTCATTTTTATCTCTAATCCTCCTATATATACAATAAGAACCTGAAATGTTTCTGATTTTTTATGAGGGTTTTTATTTCGGGTAAATTTTTTTAAAAAAGGGATTGTTTGTTCGGAATATATGTTCCCTTTCGGGGTGAGGTGTGATAAATTAAGAAAGGTAAAAATATAGAGACATAAGGAGTGGAAGTAAATATGCAAGGGAATACACATATTATCGGAGGCATCACGGCAAGCCTTGCTTTTGCACAAATTTCTAATGATAATCCGCTTGTTTTAGTAGGAGCAGGCGTTATCGGTGCATTACTTCCAGATATTTGCCATGGCGGCAGTAAAATTGGGAGGAAGCTTCCCATCATTTCAAAGATTGTCAATACTATGTTTGGACATCGTTCCTTTACACATAGTTTGCTTTGTTTATTTCTAGTTGGGATGCTACTACATACATTTATTCCTTACAAAGCCATTTCACTAGGTATTTTATTAGGGATGGCCAGTCATATACTTCTTGATATGGGGACGAAGAAGGGTGTTAAGCTGTTCTTCCCAGTATCCATTTCAGTGCGTCTACCCCTTACTACAAAAACGGGTAGTAAAGCTGAAAAGGTAGTGTTTATGTTGTTAACTATGCTTTCAGTCTTTTTTAGCTATGAAATTATGATTAAGCTAATACAGACAGTATAAAAAAGCCCTAGTACGAAATTTTTTTCGTACTAGGGCTCTTTTTAAAGGAGCTGGTTTTAGTCGGCCTGTACCTCTTCAACTGTTTGTTCTACTTCTGCTCGTGTCATTTTTTCACGACCATCTTGCATTGCCTTTAATGTTTTATGAGCTAAGGCAAGCGGTAATCGACAGAATAATAATACTGTTCGTTTATTAATATCTTTCATATAAAGATCCGCTTTCGCAAGATTTTCCTCCGCGTATGCAAATAAATCATCGCGTGTCCAGCCATCAGGAACGAAACTTACGCCGCGCTCATCCAAATCTTCGTGCTGATTGCGTAAAATATTGACCGCTTGGAGACCTCGACCATAGCCAATTGCTAAATCGCGATCTGTTTGAATGTCTGCACCCCACGCCCAAAGCTCAGACAGCATTGTCCCAACAAGCCCTGCAACGTAGTATGTATAATCATCTAAATCCTCTCGCGTATGCACCTGCCAGTTTGCCTTTGCCCATTTTGCCATCCCGAATGCCATTTCACTCGTTGAAGCTTGAACAATTTTACGTGAGCCTTCAGGACAAAATATTAGCCAATCTGCTAAACGAAGAGATACTTCAGGTAGCTGATCTGCATATGGCGCTAATAATGCTTCATAAGCTTCGCCATTAAATGTATCTTTTAATAATTCACTTGTTGCAGTTAGTAAATCAAATTTTACATCATTTGAAAGTTCTTCATGATCCTCAATCTCATCTATAGCGCGCATTGCTAAATATGCGGCTGCCACAGACAATTTTAAATCATTCTTTAAAAAAGTAATTGGTATATAAAAAGTGCGACTAGTTTCCTTTAAAACTTGCATCGCTTCTTTGTAAAGTTTCTTTTGCTCTTTCACTTGTATTCCTCCGTTCAAATGGTAACGCATCTATAGTATATCGTATCGTAAAAGTGAAGAAAGATAAAACAGATTGTTCAATTTATATTTAACTATTTTCAAATGGGATAGAAAGGATGGATAACAAAGTTGCGAATAGTATAGGTTGGGCGTTAAAGATGGCGGTGGCACTGGAGAAATTGTTTAAGTTGGCGACAAAAATTACCTAGTGAATGATGAGGATATCTGGCTCGTTAATTGCAAGAATTTCTATAGAAGAGAAAATGTATCAGCGTATTTTCGCTTCTTTTGTTTTTTTAATAGAATAATGTTAAAGTTATAAAAATGCGGCGAAAATCGCGTAAATAATAGTAGAAATTTGATGTTTTTCGTGTTTTTTTCATGAAAGTTTGCTAAGTTATTGCACAATTATTTCAACAGCGTTAAAGTTTAGGAAGGACAAATATGCAACTTCATCTTTCGAGAAATTGCGGCTGCCGCTTCGCTTTCGCACAGAAAACATTTGTTGCTGTTGTTTGCTTTCGGTACTTAAATACAATACATCGGATTTTGGCACAATAACTCCTTGCAAAATCCGTGACATTTGTGGAGACATGAACGTTATTCAACTGGCATCTAAAAGCCTCTTGAATAAAAGCAAAATCTAGTATATATCTCACCATCTGAAATAGAGATTGTACGTAAAGTCAAAGGAGAATGGTATGCCAAAGGCTATAGGTATTGATGCAGGAGGAACATTGACAAAAGTTGCTTATTTAGATGAGCATAACGAGCTTGTTTTAACAACTTTCCCGTCAAATGATTTGCTCGCTGTGAAGAATTGGATTATTAATCATCCAGATATTGAGGATATTGGAGTTACGGGAGGGCGTACGGAACAATTACTTGATGTCATTAAAACAATGAAATCGATTCATTATATAGTAGAGTTTGAAGCCACTTTGAAGGGCGTTCGATTTTTGTTGCATAAAGAGGGCTACTTTTTCGAGCGAAGTATGATTACGAATATTGGTACTGGTACTTCGATTCATTATATGGAAGATAATACGCATGTCCGTGTTGGTGGGACAGGCGTTGGTGGTGGAACATTGATTGGATTGTCAGCGCTTACAACGGGAATCACGGATTATAATGAAATAAGAAATCTGGCCTCTATGGGAAATCGTGAAAGTATTGATTTACTTGTAAAGGATATTTACCAAGGGATGGACACACCTATTGATGGGCATTTGACAGCTAGTAATTTTGGTAAAGTTGGTATTACCGAGTCAGTCAAACATCCAACAGAAGATATTATTGCAACTGTACAAGGCCTTGTTGGTGAAGTTATTACTACCCTTAGTATTCAATATGCTGAAGAGAAAAATGCTCAGCATATCGTTTATATCGGTTCAACTTTAAGTAATAATGATCATCTTGCACGTGTTATTGCCAATTACACAAGAACGAAAAAACATACACCAATCTTTATAAATGACCACGGTTTTTCTGGCGCAGTCGGTGCATTATTAAATATAACTGAATATACGATTGTCTAAATACAATGTGCATTACTAATTAATATTGGTGATGTACATTTTTTTTTGGCAATGCCTGCAGTAATCCCCAAAGCATAAATCGTTCTATCCTGAGCACATTACAATTAGGAGGTGAACATCCGTGGGCAATAGAAATACAAATAAAAACAACAAAAATAACAATAAAACAATGAACATTAGAACGCATAATCCTTTTGATACCTACAAAAAAATAGACCTCGATCAATCAAATAGTAATAACAATAACCCGAATGACAATTTAAATGAAGAATTCTCTGCAGAATTCGATGCGAAGGCCAAAAATAAAGATAATAAAACGAACCATAAGAAAAATCAACAGTCCAACAAAAACAAATAGTGGAGGCTAAAAAAATGGCAAAGAAGGGTAAAACAAGCTTCAAAAAGAAAAAGAAAGAAGATACACATAAAAGAAATGATCGTGAAGAATATTCAGCCGAATTTAATCAAGTAATTCATAACAATCCTCAACAGCCAAAACAATCCAGCAAAAGATAATAAAAGCTGCTCCTTAAGTAAATTGGAAAAATACTTAGGGAGCACTTATTTTATGCTGTTTTGGCGACTTTATCCCAAAAAAATATGAGAGGTTGATTCACTTGCGAAAATTTTTTGTAATGCTAGGATTCTCTCTTGTATTGTTTGCCGTATCAACCTACCTCCCAACAAGTGTCTATGCTCAGCAAGAAATACCAGCCCATGCTCAATGGGGAAAAGTAGCGATAAAAGAAACGCAGGCAAAATACCCTCAAGCTAAAATCCTCGATTATTTGCATGAGGGAAGCGAGGTTAAAGGAGACACCACGATTGAGAAATTTAAGCTTTGGATAAAACTAAGTGACAAGGAATTCGGTGTACAAGTTCGAATCAAATATGTAACCAATACAAATAAATTAGTAAAAGTTGAATTCCAAGAAATCACTTCATAAAATAAGAGGATGCCTAACTTCAGGCATCCTCATTCTATTAGTTTTCTAGCTTATGAATAAATTTTCGCATTAATCCAGGTAAATCTGGCCATGCATGACCACTAATCAAATTGCCGTCTGTATGAAGATTAGCATCGATATACGTTCCTCCTGCTACTTGAACCTCTGGCTTGCAGGCAATATAAGCAGTTAGCTCACGTCCTTGCAGAACTTTTGGAATGGTCGCGAAAATTTGTGCTGCGTGACATACAGCGGCGATTGGTTTATTTGCTTCAAAGAAATGGGTCACTAGTGCTGGAACATGCTCATTTAAACGAATGTATTCCGGCGCTCGTCCACCAGGAATGATGAGTCCGTCAAATTGTGTTGGGTCTACTTCGGCAAAGGATGAGTGCGCTTCTAAGCCATATGCTGTACGCTCAATGTAAGTATCAACTCCATCGACAAAATCGTGCGATACAGTTTGTAACTTCTTTGCGGATGGTGCTGCAATCGTTACATCATAGCCAGCCTCAAGGCAACGATAATAAGGATAAAAAATTTCTAAAGCTTCAACTGCGTCTCCTGCAATTATTAATACCTTTTTCCCCATGCTTCCATCTCCTTTTATTGTAATCTAGTAGCTAAATTCGACACTTTCAAATAATTCCCTTCTAATAGTATAGAAAAGCTAGAAGAAGTAGTGTAATCGCTGTTAATTGTGTGAGAATCCGCGCCAATCGACTCTGGATCATTGCCACTAAATGCACTACATAAACAGCTTGCTTTACAACGAAAAAAATGAGGCGTATAGTATTTATTTAGCTAGGTAAATAAATGTAGGAGGTTACAATCATGAATCCTTTATTTCATGCGTTATTCCAAAAAAGTCGTTATATAACGAATTGTTTAAATGAAGTACTGAAACAGCATAATTTGTATAGCTCACAATGGACTATTTTATATTGCTTACATAATCACGGACCAATGACATTAACACAAATATGGAAGTATTTAAACGTTGAAGCGCCGAGTATAACAAGAGCAATAACGCGACTCGAGACTTTAGGCTGGGTGCTAAGAGTAGATGGTGAAGATAAACGAGAAAAAATTGTCACCTTATCACCATATGCAGAGGAACATTTGCCTGTTATTACTAAAACCATTTTAGCATTTGAGGAAGAAATGGTAGGGGCATTGACTGTAGAGGAACAGCAGCAATTTATGATTTTATTGGAAAAAATGAAAGGTTGATAGATATGCAGCAAGAGGGAAATACAAAAATATGGACGAAGCGATTTATTAGTCTCTTTTTCACAAATATCTCGGTATTTTTTGTTTTTTATGGGTTAGTAACGACTTTGCCGCTTTATGCGATTGGTGAGTTGCACCAGACTGACAAGGAAGCGGGATTGTTACTGTCAGGATTTTTATTATCGGCTATAATCGTTCGTCCCTTTTCTGGTAAGTTATTAGATGTATTTGGGAAGAAAAAACTTTTAGTTATTTCAATTATCGGCTATTTTTTATGTACAGTTTTATATTTATTTATACATCCTTTTGGACTTTTACTAGGATTACGTTTTATTCAAGGGATCTTCTTTAGCATTATTACAACGGCAGCCGGCTCATTAGCAGCGGATATTGTGCCAGCCAATCGGAAAGGTGCAGGTCTAGGCTATTTTACAATGTCTACTAACCTAGCTGTAGTTATAGGGCCATTTATCGGTTTACTACTTATTCAATATAGCAGCTTTAATGTACTATTTATTGTTATGAGTATTTGCATATTAGTAGGGGGCATCCTAGCTGTAACGATGAAAACGGATGATTTACCTAAGCCTGAACACCAAAGTAAATTGACATTTAAATTTAATGATTTATTTGAACGTCGTGCACTTCCGGTAGCGGCTATTGCTAGTTTAGTAGCTTTTTCATATGCGAGTGTTTTATCGTTTTTATCAGTGTACGCACAGCAAAAAGATTTAATGGATGTTGCGAGTCTTTTTTATGCGGTTTTTGCAGCGGCAATGCTTATAACAAGGCCATATACAGGTAAGCTTTATGATACAAAAGGGCCGCAATTTGTTATTCTGCCAGGGATACTATTTTTTGCAATCGGACTTGTTATGCTAGCATTTGTCTCAGGGCCGACATTGTTTTTATGTGCAGCCATCTTTGTTGGAATTGGCTACGGAGCGGTGAATACAAGCTTACAAGCATTAGCGGTACAGTCTACATCACATACACGTAGTGGTTATGCAACCGCAACGTACTTTACGATGTTTGACATGGGCATTGCACTTGGCTCTTATATTTTAGGAATGGTGGCCGTGCAAGCTGGCTATGGCTCTGTTTATCTAATTGGAGCAGGCATACTAGTCGTTGTCTTTATCATTTATTTAGCGCGTTTAACTTCTTTCAGCGGGCAAACATCCGCTGAAAAGAGTAACTCAGTCTAAGAACGCCACGTCCTGTGGCAACGACTGAGTGACCTACATCTTGCTGACGCTGCGCTTCCGCACAAACAAAACCCTCTGCTGACGCTGCGTTAGCACTACGCTTTAGCGCAAAAAAACATCTGTTGGCCTAAAGCCTCCGGACGCAATTATGCCGAGGCATAATTAAAAAATCGAAAAAAGTAGCGCATGTATAAGTGCAAAATAAAACAGTTGGGATATCCCAACTGTTTTTCTTTGCACTATAAACGACCATATCCAGCAAAATGTTTTTTCCAATAAGTGCTCTTGATGTTAGCGACAGAAACACCACCGTCACTGGCGCTGATCATTTGGTTATTTCCAATATAAATGCCTACATGTGAGATACCAGCTTTATACGTATTAGCGAAAAATACTAAATCACCTACTTGGGGTGAGCTTACTTTTTTAGCTGTACTATAAAAACCTGCTGCTGACTTACGAGCAGTCGAAATGCCAGCATTATTAAAAACGTATGTAACATAGCCTGAGCAATCAAAGCCTGTACTCGGTTTACTTCCACCAAATGTGTATCGTACGCCTAATTGTTTTTTAGCAATTTGTACAATGCTAGCTGATGGTTTAGGTGTAGATATTGGTTTCGGTTTAACTGTTGATGTTGATGTAGTATTGAGGTTTAACTTTTGTCCAACGCGAATGGTTGAAGAAGATAAGTTATTCCATTTCATTAAAGTTTGATAAGAAACACCGTACTGATTGGCAATCTTCCATAAAGAATCACCAGATTTTACTGCATAAGTTGCCGCCGATGCTGTGTCAATTGTTGAAAAAAGTACAGATGAACTTAAAACCAATGTAGCTAATTTCATCCCCCATCTATACTTTTTATTCTTTTTCATAATATGTATCCTCCTAAAAATTCAAAAATTTAATACATAAATGATACTAACATTGTAATATTACAATAGTATGTCAATAAAATAACATTAAAGATACAAGTTTTACTAATAATAATTAGGAAATCATCCACTTTATGGCTCATTATCTAAAGTCAGGGATGATACAAGGTAAACGTATTTCATATGGAAGGATATTTACATTTATAGGAAGGTGGTTTTATAGAAGAATGTATTTGAAGATGATAAAAATGAAACATTGGGGGATATTAAGTATCTAAATAAAGTGAATGTGGATAAAGGGAGAGACCGGCTCTTGGTTTAAGACAAGGGACAGTCCCCGAAGTTTAATTTTTTTCTTTTTGAATTGCTTTACGTGCAAGTGCATCGGCAGCTTTATTTTGCGTATCTGGAACCCATTTAATAAAAAATAAATCGAAGTTACTTACAAGTGTAAGTGCCTGCTCAAGATAAGGTTTAAATTCCTCATTTTTCACATATTCTTTTTCCATAGAGGCTACAACAATTTTTGAATCAGAGCGCACTGATACTAGGTTTGAACTAAGCTTGAGTGCTTCCTCAAGTCCACGTACTAATGCAGTAAACTCGGCAATGTGGTTATTGGTCTGTCCTATATACTCACTTATTTGTATATGGTGGCCCTCTCCTTTAATAAATATTCCAATACCACTGGGGCCAGGGTTTCCTGCACTAGCTGCATCAATATAAACTTCTAACATAAAATCCCCACTTTTTGATTTAGATTTTACATTAATTGTACATCAATAGTGCTTTTTCACAATATTTTAGTTGATAATCAATAATTCCGGCGTAATGAAAAATGGTGGGAGATTTCTGTAACTGTCGCTTCACTTACGTTACAAAAAACAACTGTAACTGTCGCAGCGCTTACGGTATAGAAAATAATTGTTGCTGTCGCTACGCTTTCGCACAGAAAACATTTGCTGAAAGAAGTTAAATATGGATAAACAAAATAGTTGCTTGTTCAAAATGTTCACTTCATAATAGTAAGAAGCGAAATTTGGACGTGAAAGGAGCGAGAGTTCAAATTGGATAAAGTGACGGTTATGAAAGATATTGATGAATTACATGATATGTATTGTGCTGATTGCTTAGTGATCAAGCAATTACGAAAAGAGCGTGGTAAATCTGGAGCTCATCGCTTCTGTATTGAAGCCTGCACAATAGGAGAGCGACTACAATTTCTTGGAGAAGAGCTCATGAAGGTATATAGTAAATAATGTTTTCACATATTGCAGAAATGTCTTTGAAGTAATCATAGGACTAAATGGACTATGTTTAAATAAAGTAAAGCTTAATGAAAAAATTTTTTTACTCAATTTGTAAATATGGTGCTAATTGGTTACCGTAAAATAAGCTACTTTGTTGTTGGTTCACTGCCGATAACAAATGTAGCTTTTTCTATGGTAACAAAAATGCGCCACACACTCTAAAATCTGTTTAGAGCGTGTAGCGCAATATAATTTTAAGTATTATTTAGTTTCAGCATAGGTACTTAAGTCTTGGTAGTATTTTGTGAGAGAGGAAGCTGAAATATCGAACGTCGCTGCAATTTCTTTTACTGTCATTGAGAGCGGCTCGAACAGCTCTTTTTCTTGACCATATCGAATCGCGCCAGCAGCGATCGCAGCCTCTTTGCGCGCAGATGGTTGTCCTTCAATTAAGTAGTCTTCTAAAAGCTCTAACATAGGAGCTGTTTCACGATCATTTTGCTCAAGGAAATCTTTCACTTGTGTGATTACATTGCTCTCGAAATTCGTGAATTCCTCGCCTTTATAACCGTTTGACACAAGTAACTCCCAGAAGGATAAATGCTCTTCTTTTAAGAATGCACCAATCTTCTTCTCAGAAGCCTCGAAATTTTTATTAAATTGCTCAAACACCTTCGCATGATCTTCCGGGAAGAAGATCAGCGTTGAAACAGCTAAATAATGCTCTGATTTTTTTGTACCATCCGGTAAGATGAATGCAAAGACATGCATACCTTCAGGGATTGGTTTATCATTTTCACGACGAATATAAATTTCTTCATTTGATAACACATGTGTAGCCTTGAAATATTTTTCTTCTACAACAGACACAGAACCAATAAATAGACGAGGTTGTGACCAGCCTTCTAACACTTTTACTGTTGAAGGTCTTACCGCTTTTTTCTTTGTTTTCTTTAAGTAACCTTTCCAAATAGATGGCTCTTGATGGAAGAAGAAGTCGTCTAACGCGATCGCTTCAATTAGCTCTCTTTGTAGTACGCTTTCTAATTTAGGCTGCCATGTACCTACATGCTCGATGTAAGCACGAACATCTTTGCGTTCGGGATATTCTAAGTAAAATGTTTGTAGTACACGTTCTAATTCTTCGATTGCTACAGTTTCTACTGTAACCTGCTGTTTGCCTTCACAACATTTTTTGTATTTTTTGCCGCTACCGCAAGGGCATGGATCATTACGTTTTACCATAATTAGAAACACTTCCTTTGAAAATTGTTAGTCGAATTTTGCTAAATAAATTGCATCTACTTAATAATAACGGTACATTTGTACGAAGAAAAATGATTGTCTATTTAGAAATATCAAAAAATGGACGCCCTGATTCTATTATATGAACATATTTTCCAACTTAGAACTAAAAAAAGAAAACCATCTACGCTTTAGAAATAGCATAGATGGTTCTAAGGTTTGTTTAGCTTTTGATAGCTTCCATTTCTGTCGTTAATCGTTCAAGCTCATCAACGAGGTGACCAATGTAAGCAATCGTATCTTGAAGCGGCTGGTCTGTTGTAACATCGACACCCGCCATTTGAGCTAGCTCTAAAGGTGACTTCGTACCGCCAGCTTGAAGGACTGCTAACCACTCATCTACCGCCGGCTTCCCTTCTTTTAAGATACGCTTGGATACTTGTGTAGAAATTGTTAAGCCAGCACTGTATGTGTATGGATATAAGCCCATATAATAGTGTGGCTGACGCATCCAAGTAAGTTCTGCACCTTCAGAAATGTCGACAGTATCGCCCCAGAAATCTTCAAGGACAGAACGTTTTAATTGATTTAAAACCGAAGCATTAACAGCTTCACCTGCGTCAATTAATTCATATACTTTTCGTTGATATGCTGCCTCTAGTAAGTGTGTGACGAAATTATGATAGTATGTTTTGGACACAATGTTTGAAATAACCCAACGTTTGAAACGAGGATCTTCGTTATGGGCCAATAAATAATTGGCTAGAAGCATTTCATTCATTGTTGATGGTGCCTCAATAAAGTATAGCGAAGGACGGCTATTAAAATAAGATTGATGGGCATGTGCATTTACAAAGTGACCTGCATGTCCTAGCTCATGAATTAGCGTAAATACTTCATTCATACGTTCATTCCAAGACATTAAAATATAAGGATGATTACCATATGGACTTGAACAGAATGCCCCAGTAGATTTTCCTTTATTTGTTGCATAATCAATCCAGCGCTCGTTAAATGCCTTTTCAATCATGTTCTTGTAATCCTCGCCCATAACCGATAATGCTTTTTCAACATATTCTTTTGCTTCTGACATTGTTAATTTTGGATCATACTCTGGATCTAACGCTATTTTTAAGTCTGCAAAAGTCATGTTCTCGATGTCGTTCGCTTGTTGAATAAGTTGTGCGTAACGGCGCATATGAGGCGCAAGCTCTTTTGTAATAAGATCTATTTGACGATTATAAAGTGATCGATCAACATCCTGATCAAATAATAAATAATCAATGATAGAGTCAAAGCCGCGTAAATCCGCCATTGTTTTTTCTTGTTGAATATGTGTGTTATAAATTTTTGCAGTTGTGTGCTGATAATCTCGTAACTTACTAGAAAATGCTTCAAATGCAGCACGACGTACGTTTGTATCAGCCTCGAACTCCCAGTTGTTTTCGTATAATACAAAACTTAATGGATGCTTTTCACCATTTGCCTCAAACTGTCCAAAATGCATATCAACAAGCTTTGTCGTATTATATGTTTCATAAGGTGCCTTAAAAGTTGAGCTAAATGCAGCTAATGCTTTTTCCACTTCAGGGTGCAGCTGGTAAGGCTTTTGCTTTAACAATTCCTCTAAGTAAACTTTGTAAATAGGACTCAACTCAGTGGCCTCTTGTAAAATTGCCTCGTCTAGTGCTAGTAATTCACTGCGTACGAAAGAAAATGCACTACTTATTTTACCCACCGCAGTACTGTATTTGGCAGAACGCATTTGCGCTACATCATCTGTAAGATCTGTTTGAATATTTAAATTTGAATAAGTGCCAATAGGGACAATGCTTTTTTGTAATGCTTCAAAAGCTGTTAAAACTTCAATTACTTTTTGCGCATCCGTAATTGTACCTTGATACTTGCGTTCAAAGCTTAGTGCATCCTCTACAAGCTGAACTAAAACAGGCTCAAAATCCGCATCCTTTTCAAATAAATCTTTTAAATTCCAGGTTTCTTCTACTGGTACATCTTTTCGTAATACTTCCATCAATTAACACCCCTTATGTGTAAGTGTCTCCATTATAACGAAACTATTTCGGAAAGTGAAATAATAATAGAGAATAGTTTTAATATTTTTAAAAATAGAATAATAAAGTAGAAACTTATGTTCGTGTTGAGTATAATGGATGTAAAGAAGGGGGAGGAATGAAGTTATCATGCAGTTAGTTTGGGGAAAACCAGACCTATATAAACTTAGCCAAGTGAATCAAGATAATTTATGGAAGAAGTTAATTGCGGATTTGTTTGAAGATTTTTTGTTGTTCTTTTTGCCAGATTTACACTTAGAGGTGGATTTTTCAATTTCTTTCAAGGTGTCCAAACAACCCTGAAAGAAATTGAAGCCTCCGGCGGATGTCACGGAATCGGAAAGGTGTTCTTTGTGCGAGCACAAAGCCGATTCCGGACGCAATTATGCCGAGGCATAATTGATGGCAAGTAGAATTTTTGCAACAGGAGCTTTTCAAAGAAATTATTGAGCATCGTCAAGGGCGCAAAATAGCTGACCAAATTGCGAAGGTTCATCTGAAAAGTGGGAAAGAGCAATGGATCCTTGTCCATACGGAAATACAAGCGGGAGATGAAGTGCATTTTGCGAAGCGCATGTTTGAGTATTTCTATCATATTAGGAATCGATATGGTAAGAAGATTGTGGCTATTGCTATTTTTACAGATAAGGGTACAAAAAGTACGAACCGGTATCATGAAAAGTATTATGGTACAGAATTAATGTACACTTTTAATAAATTTGTTGTATCTGATTTTGATGAAGAAGAGTTGAAAAAATCAACGAAGCTACTCAGTAAAGCATTACTAGCATCTCTTTATTTGAATCGTACAAAAAATGAAATGAGTCTTCGTAGTGCGTACAAAAGAACTTTACTAAGAGAAGTGTGGTCATTAGAAAATGTTGAAAAAACAGAAGTAAATGCGTTACTTTACTTTATTGATTATTTGTTGAAACTACCAAGAGCTATGACTGAGCAACTTATAAGAGAGGTAAAAGAGGAAATAAGAGGGGAGGAAGAAATGTTGCATCAATATAAAGAAGATTTACCACCGACACTTGCTGGGGTATTGGAATTAGAGAGGCAGGAGGGCATTGAGCTAGGAATTGAACGTGGAATCGAACGTGGAATCGAACGTGGCATGAAACAAATAATTTTTGGGTTATTTGAAAAGGGTGCTGAAGACGAATGGATTGCGGAGGTTTCGAAGCTTCCAGTGACAAAGATTAAGGAAATTCGAAAGGAACTTAAATAGTCTAATTGTGTAGAGAGACAAATTGCCAATCTCTTTTTAGGTTTGTTGTAAGTTTTCTAACGTTCTAATGATGAAATCTTATTGTGTGAAGTTGTTGTGGAACTGCATTTGCCTCCTGTTGTAAGGCAAATCTTCTCACGGGAAGATGTTTTGATTTTGTATGATAAATGACTTTTAAAATTGTTTGTGTTAATGGTAAAAAATGTGTGTATAGCAAATACACTTTGCTACGCATACTAATGGCTAGAATAACTGGCACATTGGAGGAGAAACAATGACACAAAACTTAAACAAACAATTAAATAAACTTGTCGCTACATGGTCTGTCCTTTATACGAAATTGCACAATTATCATTGGTATGTTAAAGGAAATTCCTTCTTTACACTACATGCAAAATTTGAAGAATTATATAATGAAACAACATTAAATCTAGATGAAATTGCAGAGCGTATCCTTTCGAAGGATGGGCAACCAGTTGCTACGTTAAAAGAACATCTTGAGCTGTCCTTTATCGAGGAAGCGACTGGGAATGAGACGACGGAGGAAATGGTGGCTACAACCATTGCAGATTTCCAAAAAATTATGAAAGCTTTACATTCAACAATGGGGCTTGCAGCAGAAGAAGGGGACGATCGAACAGAGGATTTACTGAATGCTATGTACCAGTCCCTTGAAAAGCATACATGGATGTTAAAGGCCTTCCTTGGGCACTAATAACCACAAATAAATGATAGGCAATGGAAACTCGTTCATGCATTTCCATTGTCTTTTTTTTGTTGTTTCATATTTGTTGTTTCAAAAGATGGACATATTTCACAAAGAAATAACATATATTACAGTTCGGAAAAGAATGGGCAAAATATGTTTTTTTTTGAATAGGAAGGGTAGATACTTAGTAAGCCATAAAAGTTAGGAGGAATTGAACATGATAAATGAACAAAACCCACAAATTGAAGTGGCCCATACAAGGGAAGAAATGCTTCATATTTTAGAAAGTATGCGATTAGAAGCATATCAAATAGAGGACATTCATGTTATTGCAAAGGATCCAAGCCAATTTGAGGATGTAGAATGGGGTATAAATGTTAAAACCCATGAAGTAGGGAATTGGGTGGATCAATTCAAGTCTTGGTTTACTGGTGAATCGGCTGTGACGGAAGGATTAAAGCGTTTTGATCTTACAGAGGGACAAACAGCTTACTATTCTCATCTCGTAGAACAAGGTGTCATCGTAGTATTTGCTGAGCCTACAATTGAACCTATGACGACATAATCTAGTGAAAGGTGATTGAAAGTCATCTTCATTCACATAATAGGGAATATTTCTTTAGTATAATACGATAAACAGAGTGAGTGCACATGCATCACTCTGTTTATTTGTGTAGAAGGTTTCAAAATTGATTTAATGAATCGCTTTTTTGTGGTCATGTTTTTTTATAAAGCGTAATACATGAAGCTGCTCGAATTGAGCAACAAGGTTACCAATTAGAATAAAGCTACCACCTATTAATACTTTTATCGTTAATCCTTCTCCTAAAAACATCACGGCAAACATCGCTGCAAAGATTGGTTCCAAGGAAAATATTAGTCCTGTATGTGTAGCAGAAGTAAACTGTTGTGCAACAGTTTGACCTACGAAACAAAATGCACTACAAATGATACCGAGTCCAATAATTGCAATCCAAGAAGACGTTGTATTTGGAAGTGTAGGTGTTTCAAAAATGAATGTTAATACGAGTGCGTAAAATCCAGCAAAACCGAGCTGGTAAATGCCATATGAAATGGATTCAACGTTACGCGTAAATGAACTGTTTAACTGTAAATAAATCGAATAACATAGTGCAGCGATGGCTATTAAAATATCCCCTTTTTGAAAGGTAAATGAGCCGTGAGCAGTTAAAACTGTAATCCCAATCATTGTACAAACAATTGCAAAACTGACTGCTCTTGAAGGTAATTTCTTTTCAATAAAACTGCTGATAATAGGCACTAAGACAACTGTTAGACTTAAAATAAAGCCAGCATTTGATACCGAAGTTGTTTCTAATCCGAATAAGCTTAGAACGAACACAATGAATAATAAAAAACCTTGAATAGCCGCATATTTTAAAGTTTTAGCATCGGCCTTAATCATGCGTTTGTAAAAGATGATTCCTGCTGCGAAAAATGCGATGATACAACGCAATGCCACCACATTATAAACAGCCAATGTTTCAAGCCCCATTACCATAAAGGTATAAGATAATCCCCAAAACATTGTCACTATAACCATTAATAAATTTGCTTTTCCTTGGATACTCATTATGCTCACCTACATTCTGTGTACTAAAACAGTTTTTAACCTAAAATTTACTATATCTCTTGTATTGTGATTAGTAAAACGAATGTTTATAATAATCAGTATTAAAAAAATTCATGTAAATAGAGGACAAGACAATGAGTTTAGTCAAATATGAGATTTTGAATAAAGTAGCTGAGGTAGCTAGCTTTACAAAAGCTGCAGAGGCATTAGGATTAACTCAATCTGCTGTAAGTCATGCTGTTTCAAGTTTAGAAAAGGATTTCGGCTTTGCACTCATTCACAGAAGTCGAGCGGGTGTCTCGTTAACAAGTGAAGGAGATGCAATGTTAAGGTCAATGAGGCATGTCCTCGATGCAGAGGAACTGTTACAGCAAGAAGCAGCACATATACTTGGTGTTACTCGAGGGAAAGTGCGAATTGGTGTAATTTCAAGTATTTCGTCAAACTGGATGCCAGAAATTGTTCGGATCATGGACAATCAATTTCCTGGTATACAAGTTGAATTACGTGAGGGAGATTATTATGAAATCGAACAATGGCTATTGAGTGGAGAGGTGGATGCAGGATTTTTAAATGGTCAAAAGTCGAAGCAATTTCAGTTTATCGAACTACAGCAAGATCCATTACTGTGTATCGTTTCTGATAAAAGTCCGCTTTATAATAAAGCAGAAATTGATATTGTGGAACTTGAAGATATGCCATTTATCATGACTTCACATAAAGGAACAAATGATGTAAAAGTACTGTTAGAGCAATATCACGTGAAGCCAAATATTCGTTTTGAACTATCTGAAGAGGTAGGAATCACGTCGATGATTTCTCACCAACTTGGGATTAGTATTTTACCGAAATTAGTGACGAATAATTTGCCGCCTACGATAAAAGCTATTCCGTTAAAACAAGGTGGCTATCGGACAATTGGAATTGCAATGAAACACCATGCATCACCAGTGACCAAAAAGTTTGCGGAAATACTAAGTTCCTGGTTAAAAGAGCAAAATAGGAATTGATTTATATGTAAGTCTTAAAGGATAGCAACTTTCTCTATAAAAACAGCATTGAAGCATAACCTAGCATTACGCTAAAATAGTAATTGTATATTTATCTTCAATCAGCAAATGTTTTTGTAGCGAAAGCAAAGCGGCAGCTACAGTAGATTCCCACCTTTAAAGGTGGTGAGATGAATGCAATTTTGATTACTATTTCAGTCGGTGTCCAAACACCTACTGAAATAGAGGAACTTAGTCTAAGTGCGCCACGTCCTGTGGCAACGACTGAGTGACCAACATCATGTTGACCTAAAGCCTCCGGCGGATGTCACGGATTTTTAAAGGAATGAATACAAGGATGTTAGCCTAAAACCTTTGCTTCCTGCGAAAACGGCTAACTGACCTGCATCGTTAAAAACGCCACGTCCTGTGGCGTTACCGAAATGACCGACATCGTGTCGGCCCTCGTGCAGGCCTAGGCGCAATTCAAAATCCGGACGCAATTATGCCAAGGCGAAATTGATTAGAAAAAAGGTGAGTGTATGGGGACATTACAAGGGAAGACCGTACTCATTACAAGTGGGGGAACACTTGAAAAATGGGATCGTGTGCGTGGGCATACGAATTTATCGAAAGGATCGATGGGCTGTTATTTAGCGGAAGCGGCACTAGCGGCTGGGGCAAACGTATTGTATATGCATGGTTATTTCGCACAGCTTCCAACGAATAAAGATAAAATGCGTACCATTCGATTTGAAGGCATTGAAGATTTAGGCGAGAAAGTTCGACATGCTGTTCAGGAAGAGCATGTGGATATCGTCATTATGGCAGCTGCCGGTTCTGATTGGCTCATTGACAAAGTGTATGACCAGTCTGGGAATCTAATAGAGGAGACAGGCAAAATGCCATCTGACGAGCCACCTATCATCCACTTTAAAAAGGCACCTAAAGTATTAGGTCAAATAAAAGGGTGGAATCCGGAAGTTACATTAGTGGGCTTTAAACTTGAGGCAACAGATGATGAGGAATTTTTACTATCCCGTGCACGTCTACGAATGGAATCTGCCAGCGCTCAGTTTATGGTAGCTAATAGCTCACAGTCCTTATACGGTGGAGACGAACCACACTGGATTGTACCAGCTAACGGGAAACCGATAAAGGTTATGGGCAAGCAAAAGACCGCAGAAGCATTAATAGACCTTTTATAAAATGATTAAGCTGTGTAGAGGTAAAATAGACTCTACACAGTTTTTATTTTGTTTTTTTATATTATGAAGACTGAGGTGATATTTACTAGCATAACTATAGATAAACTTCATTTTCTTCATTTCTTAGTAAACAACTAAGTTTTATAATATTTATATTGACAATAGGTTTTCTGAATTATAGAATTATTTCCAAGAAACGTAATTCTTTTATCGGAAGCGGTAGAGGACTTAGCCCAAAATGAAGCTTCTTCAATAACAAATAGTATAGGTAGAACCAAGCAAAGCTTTCTAAGGATAAAGGTCTAAGATTGACGTATTGGCTCTTTTGTACAAAAAATATGTAAAAGAAGGGGTGTATCGGATGACTAAAGAGGCAAAGGTAGATAACAAAAAACTAGAAGCAATTGCAAAGGCAATTCAAAATTTGGAGTTTGGAGAAGTAAACATTACGATTCAAGATGGTGTCATTGTGCAAATTAACAGGCTTGAAAAGCAGAGATTTCCACAAAAAAAGTAAACGATTTGATGATAGGTGAACAGATATTTCTAAGTTGTGGGGGGAATTTCCTTAACGTATTTGTAGCCAACATTTTGTTTAGGTAATGCTCAGTGGTCTATCCTTTTTACTTTTTACCATATCTGAAGGGGCTTATCATTTGAATTGTGCTAAAACACCCATAATAAAAAAGACAAAATCAACGTCAAAAAACAGGATGATTTCAACGATGAATCATCCTGTTTTTTTGCGTATATATTTCTTGCAATAGCCTATTCATAAAAACTTTTTGGGATTTCACCGATATGTCTGCGATGATACAGTAAAGGTTCCTTCTTTGCATTGTCAATTTCTAGGACCTGCCCGATAAATATCGTATGATCTCCAGCATCGATTTGCTGAAATGTTTTACATTGTAAAATGGCTGCAGTATCATGCAAAACTGGAACACCTAATGCAGATGTTGACCAGTTAGCCTGGGCGAAGCGATCTGGAATTTTACTTGAAAATAGTGTACATAGATGCTCTTGATTATACGCTAAAACATTAACAGCAAACTTTTGAGCTACTGTAAAATATGAATGTAGCTGTGATTTTTTATCGAGCGACCACAAAATAAGGAGTGGATCTATAGAAACGGATGCAAAGGAATTGACAGTTAAGCCAAAAGGTTCGTTTGCGTCGTTACAAGCAGTGACTACCGTTACGCCTGTTGGATAATTACCTAATGCTTGTTTAAAAGCAGCTACTTTGTCTGTCATTCTAATCACCTCTTCATTGATTTTTGGAAATGAATAATCTTTTCTGATGAACCATCAGCGTGCCAATCATCTTCTTGCTGAGTATTTATAATTTCAATAATTGTAATATTCTTAATTTTATTTTAAACCAACAAAACTAACTGGTAAAGTATATAATAGAGAAAAAAAGGGGGGTTAGTCATGTCTTTATATTTTGACCATTTAGTTCATCAAGTTCAATCACCTGAGAATACAATGATTTTCTTAAAAAAACGTAATATCCATACAGTTAACGGTGGTCAACATACAATGTGGGGGACATTCAATACGTTAAGCTACTTTGGATTAAACTATATTGAACAAATAGCCATCTATGATCGTCAATTATTTGAAAATGCAGTGAAATTACCTTATTCACTACATTATACGTTTAAACATACCAACGAGCGCTATGGTTTTTCAAGAATTGCGTTACGTACAAAAAATATTAAGGAAGAGGGACAACGATTACGTGCACTTGGCTTCGAAGTATATGGACCTGATGCTTGTAGTCGTACAAGACCAGACGGCTCCGTAGTTGAATGGAAGCTCTTGCATTTTGGGAAGCCAGGGCTGGAAATTGATTTTCCATTTTTGATTGAGTGGGCTGATACAGACGAGGAACGTGTTGCGCAATTAAAAGCAAATGGAGCCATTAAGAGCGATCAACCCATATCGATGGAATCTGTACAATTTTATGTAAAAGATGTGCAAGCCACAGTGAAACTATGGAGGGAAGTATTACAATTACCAGAGCCTGAACAACAAGAAATGTTTATTTCCCTACACTTACCAAATATTCGCCTAGATTTTTATGACGAAGTTACTGCGGCTACAATGGCGCTAGGTCAATTAAATGAAGGGCCGTTTGGGGTTACACTTAAGGATACTGATAGAACGAAGGAAACGCTAGTTTTTCCAGGAGCTTTTTATTGGATCAATAGCTGAGGTTTAAGAGTGTAAAAGATCTATGAAGAACATTTGAAAAAAGGAGCCGTTTATCAAATGAACAGCTCCTTTGTACTTAAAATTTTACAACATTTGACGCCTGTGGACCTCGATTGCCTTCCACCACATCAAATGATACCTTTTGACCTTCTTCAAGTGTACGGAAGCCTTCCTCCTGGATTCCCGTAAAATGTACAAATACATCTTCTCCATCATCACATTCAATAAAGCCATAACCTTTTTCATTATTGAACCACTTTACGATTCCCTGTTGCATAAGCATTCGCCTCCCATGCGCTTGAAAGTAGAATAAAATCAACTAAGTCGTGAGAAAATGTGAAAAAATGCATTTTCATTAAGAACATACATGAATTGTGCAAAGTTGTCAATTGATTGTCGAAATGCTTGTATAACTTCCTATGATTTTTTTCACAATAAAGTCTATAATGGAAATTAACAACATAGAAAGTAGGATGCCAAATGACAACGACTAATCAACCTTTATCAGATCTAGAAATCGCTAATCAAGCGGTGATGAAGCCTATTACAGAAATCGCAAAAGATGCAGGTATTCCAGAAGATGCACTTGAGCAGTATGGTCGCTACAAAGCAAAAATTGACCCACTAAAAATAACAGCACAGGGTGAGGACGCTAAGGTAGTATTAGTTACTGCCATTAGTCCAACTCCAGCAGGTGAAGGGAAGTCAACCGTAACGGTTGGACTTGCTGACGCACTTCATCAATTGAATAAAAATGTTGTTGTTGCTTTACGTGAGCCATCACTTGGCCCAGTGATGGGCGTGAAAGGTGGTGCAACAGGTGGTGGGTACGCACAGGTTGTACCGATGGAGGATATAAACTTGCATTTCACTGGCGACCTTCACGCAATTACGACTGCGAATAATGCATTATCAGCCTTTATTGATAATCATATACACCAAGGAAATGCTTTAAACATTGACCCTCGCCGTATTATTTGGAAGCGTGTAATGGATTTAAATGATCGCACTCTTCGTAAAGTTGTAGTGGGTCTGGGTGGTCCTGTACAAGGGATGCCACGAGAGGACGGCTTTGATATTACCGTTGCATCAGAAATTATGGCAGTTTTTTGTTTAGCTACAAGCATTGAAGATTTACGTGAACGTTTAGCAAGTATCGTAATTGGTTATACATTTGAGCGTGAACCAGTATTCGTGCGAGATCTTCAAGTGGAGGGGGCTTTAACATTATTATTAAAAGATGCCTTTAAACCAAACTTAGTGCAAACACTTGAAGGAACACCTGCCATTATCCACGGTGGGCCATTTGCCAATATTGCACACGGCTGTAACTCGATTATGGCGACACAAACGGCTCGCCAGCTTGCTGATATTGTTGTGACAGAAGCAGGTTTCGGTTCAGATTTAGGTGCTGAAAAATTCATGAACATTAAAGCACGCAAAGCAGGCTTTAAACCAAGTGCAGTTGTTATTGTAGCTACAATCCGTGCATTAAAAATGCATGGCGGTGTACCAAAAACAGCGCTTGTAGGCGAAAATGTTGAAGCGCTTTTACAAGGGATTGAAAATTTAGCTAAACATGTTGATACGGTTCGTACATTTGGCGTTGAACCGATTATCGCTTTAAATCGATTCATTACGGACACAGAAGCGGAGTTAGAGGCTGTGCTGAACTGGTGTCAAGAAAATCATGTTCGTATTGCTCGTACAAATGTTTGGGAAGAAGGCGGTAAAGGTGGATTAGCCTTAGCTGAGCAAGTAGTAGCCGTATTAGAAGAAGAAAATAACTTCTCTCCCTTATATGATGTAACAGAGTCCGTTGAAGAAAAAGTTCGTACGATTGTTCAAAAAGTGTACGGTGGGAAAGATGTACAGTTTACTGAACAAGCTAAAAAACAAATTGCCCAAATCGAAAAATTCGGCTGGGATTCTTTACCGATTTGTATGGCGAAAACCCAGTATTCTTTATCCGACCAACCAAGTATTTTAGGACGTCCTGAGGGCTTTACTATCACAATCCGTGAAGTGATTCCAAAACTGGGTGCAGGTTTCTTAGTTTGTCTTACAGGCGATATTATGACAATGCCAGGTTTACCAAAAGCACCAGCTGCCTTACGCATGGATGTAGATAACGAAGGACATGCGGCAGGGTTGTTCTAAGAAAAAAATGCAAGATTTCGTAAAAAAATAAATACTACAAAGCTGCTCCAATAAGTTATATAAACTGTACCCTATAAGATAGATACTTTGAAAAAAGTCTATCCTATAGGGTACTTTTGTTTATAATGAGAAAAAAGATGTCGGAGCGGAATAAATGACGAAAAGATTATTTACTAAAAAAGAGCAAGAACAACTAAAATGTAATCCTAATATCCAGGCTATTAGTGATAAAGCAATTACTTATACTGAGGAGTTTAAACGCCATTTTATTGCAGAAAATGAAAAAGGAAAACTCCCAAGAACGATTTTTGAAGAGGCTGGTTTAGATGTAGAACTGATTGGTTTGAAGCGCATTAGTTCAGCGGGAAAGCGTTGGCGTGCAGCTTATCGCACAACTGGAGTAGCTGGTCTACAAGATACACGTAAAACGAATTCAGGTCGTCCAGTAGAACGGGAATTAAGTTTAGAAGAAAAAATTGCACGATTAGAAGCAAAAAATCGATTATTACAAGCGGAGAATGAACTTTTAAAAAAGCTCGATCTACTCGAAAGGCAGATGTTAAAGAAGAAATAACAATCGCAACAGAATTAAAATTTGATTTAATCAGTAAAACGATTCAAAAATATAAACTAAAACGTTTAGTAAGCTATCTATGTGAAATCATGGGCGTATCTCGTTCAGGTTACTATAATTATTTCACAGAAAAATCAGCACAAAAGCGTGCATCCCATGAGATTCGATTTTACATCGGACAGGTCGAAATAGCATTCAAGACGTGGCTTTTATGCGACAAGAAGTTGGTGGCGAATACAAGGATGATATGCAGTCAAGATTAGATATTGTTGTGAAAACGCAGGATCACCAAATGATTAATATTGAAATTCAATTGTCTAATCAGCACGATGTGTTTAAGTGCACATTATTTTACTGGGCACAACTTTATACTTCACAATTACAAAAGGGTATGGGGTATCATAAACTGCTACCGACGATTACAATTAATATATGCAATTTCACCTTGTTTCCTCAAACTGAATATTATCACAGTACATTCCATTTGTATGAGGATAAAACATTAAAGCGATTAATTATACAGGATGATGCTTTGGAAGTGCACTTTATTGAAATGAATAAATTTCTTGAACAATGGTATAGGGGAATTCTGAAGCCACTAGATGATATTTTAGCCCGTTGGTTATTATTATTAGGAATGGTCGATGCACGAAAGAAAAAGGTTTACGATAACATTTATTGCGAATTGGAGGAACTAGCGATGAAGGACGAACATTTATTACAGGCATTCAATGTCTGGGAAGATCTAAGTCTTTCTCATGAAGATATTATTGCTTATCAATCACGCTTAAAATATATCCTTGATGAAGAGGCAAAGTTAGAGGATGTTAAGCATATGGCAGAGCAAAAAGGTATAGAAAAAGGAAAAGAGGAAATTTCCAAGAACCTTTTAGTGGATGGTATGGGTATTGAATTTATTTGTAAAATAACTGGCTTATCTGTAGAGCGTATTGAAGAAATCAAGGAAAGGCTAATCCAAACTAATGAAGATAAACAACGATAAGGTCAACAAGGCTCTTCATATCCTTAGAATCTCCTGTGTTCAGAAAAAATTTTCCTTTGAACATATCTTAGAAGGAAGATAGGGAATAGCAAGAGGTAGGGAATAGGGAGATAGGATAATGTCTTTTAAATGGAAATTGAAGAAACAATAAAAGCTGCCATCATCTACAATAGTAAGATGGGCAGCTTTTACTTTTTCTTCAGCGGGTTGGTAATACGTAACATAACTATCGTTCCTACTTCCTTCATAACTTATTACTTCATTTACGGCTTAAATGAAATTCGGAAAAATGGTTGCCTAAAAAAGAATTCTCTAGTTTTGTTAGCACGACTCTGATAAATTGACTTTTCACAAATGTTGGCAAGAATTCGATATGCTATTTGTTATTAATGGGAGGAGTTACGTTCACACATACTCAAGGGTATGATTACAGAAGGTAACGTCAATTAATGATACAAATATCACACGCTTGGGACATATGGTCAAAGCCTTCTAGGTCGTGACAACAAGCTAACTATTTGTTCACTTATCTCGTCATGTACATTCGCTATGCGGGTTGAAATAAAGAATTTCTAAGGGAAAAATGTTCACTTTTATTTGTTTTCTTAGATGATTGATTTTCACTATACGCCTATACGCACGTCATCTTTCAAAACAGTATTCAATTGCAAGCCCGCTGAAGTTGTTAAATCTGTCAAAACATAGTTGCTGTACACCACTGAAATAGTGAGCTACAGAACAAGGTTAAATGTTCTGTACATTCACCTTACAATATTCTGAAAAATTTGTCAATTGAAATCACTTTGCGATATTGTTTTTTTAAAAAGCCTCGAGGTTGCTTAATAATTGCCAACTATTCTAAGCAATACAGTATAATAATGTATGAAGGGACTGAACTAAGATTATGAACAATTTAATGGACAAAGTACGGGGAATTTACGAACAATTTGATGCTAGTCATGATTTTCAACATATTGAACGTGTTTATCAAAATGCGTTAGCGATATTAGAAACAGAGTCAGAAGCGGATGCAGAAGTTGTGAAAATCGCTGTGCTCTTGCATGATGTAAGTGATAAAAAGTATACCGATAGCAAAGAACAAGAAAATAAGCTGATTGCCGAGCTACCTTTAAGTGAAGAAAAGAAGCAACATATTCGGGATTGCATCGAACAAGTATCGTTTAATGGTGGCAACGAACTAGAAGCAACTTCTCTCGAAGCAAAAATAGCACGGGATGCAGATCGTTTAGATGCAATTGGAGCAATCGGTATTGCACGGACGTTTGCTTTTGGTGGGGCTAAAGGTCGAAAGCTTTATGACAAGGAAGAAAATGCGCGTATGGATATGACCGAGGACGAGTATCGTAGTAAAAATACATCCTCAGTTACCCATTTTTATGAAAAGCTCTTATTGCTGAAGGATTTAATGATTACAGAGAAGGGCAAACAAATGGCTGAAGAACGCCATCAATTTATGGTGCAGTTTTTAGAGCAATTACAAAATGAAATTGGTGAGTAATTATTCACGCTTCAAAAAAATAATGTGGGCTTATAAATATTAATAAGTTATATGTCTCATAAAAAATCCGTTGTCTATTCCAATAGACAACGGATTTTTGTGTGCGCCCGGCATGCGTATGAACTATAGGGTGTAAGTCCCGAACCCCGAAGACAGAAGTAGAGGTTAGCCAAGAGCAAGGGTGTCCGTGGCGACGCGGAATCTGAAGGAAGCTGGAGGCAAAACACCGGTCCGAGGAACACGAATCTCATAGAAGGCTAGGTA